>NZ_CP119083.1:5434831-5752246 GCF_029028125.1 Pseudoduganella chitinolytica | reverse complement strand
GCGGACTGCACCGACCGCCCGGGCCTGATCGTGCTGCGCTCGGTCGGCAAGTTCTTTGGCCTGGCCGGCGTGCGGCTCGGGTTCGTCGCGGCGCAGCCTGCATTGCTGGACGCGCTGGACGAACTGCTGGGCCCTTGGCAGGTCAGCGGTCCGGCCCAGCAGGTCGGCAAGGCCGCGCTGCTGGACCGCGCCTGGCAGCGCGCAACGCATGCCGCACTCCTGCTGGCAGGGCAACGCCTGCGCACCCTGCTGGCGGCACACGGTGTCGACAGCACCGGGACCGCGCTGTTCCAATGGTGGCCGGAAGCGCGCCCCGAACTGTTTCACGAGCATATGGCACGGCGCGGCATCTGGGTGCGGCTGTTCCGCACGGGGCCACGCGGCATCCGCCTCGGCCTGCCGCCCGACGAGGCAGCATGGACGCGGCTCGCCACCGCATTGAACGAATGGACAAGGGAGTCGAAATGAAGAAGCTGGTCTTGCTGGCAGCGTTGCTGGCGCCCGTGGCGGTGCATGCCGCGATCGCCGTGCGCGACGACGACGGCCAACTGGTGGCGCTGGCCAAGCCCGCGCAGCGCGTGATCTCCATGGCGCCGCACGTTACCGAACTGCTGTTCGCGGCCGGGGGCGGCGACCGCATCGTCGGCGCCGTGGATTTCAGCGACTATCCGGAAGCGGCCAAGGCGATTCCACGCGTGGGCAGCAACCGCGAAGTGGACCTGGAGCGCGTCATCGCGCTCAAGCCCGACCTGATCGTCGTCTGGCGCCATGGCAGCTCGGAGCGGCAGATCGACATGCTGCGCAAGTTGAACGTGCCGCTGTACCACAGCGAACCCAAAAAGCTCGATGCCATTGCCGACAACGTGGCCAACATGGGCAAGCTGCTGGGCACGGAGAAAACCGCGGATGCCGCGGCGCAGGACCTGCGGCGCCAGCTGGCCTCGCTGCGGGCACGCTACGCGGGCCGTCCGCCGGTACGTACCTTCTACCAGGTGTGGGACAAGCCGCTGTACACACTGAACGGCGCGCACATCGTCAGCGACGCATTGAAGGTGTGCGGCGGCGAGAACATCTTCGCCAGCCAGAAGGTGACGGCGCCCGTCGTCAGCATCGAGGCGGTGCTGCAGGCCGACCCGGAAGCGGTGTTCAGCACGGCCGAGAAGGAACAGGGCGGCGCCGGCATGTGGCGGCAGTACCCGAACATGAAGGCCACGCGCCAGGGCAACCTGTTCACCATCGACGGCCACCTCGTCAACCGTGCCGGACCGCGCATGGTGCAGGGAACGGTGTCGCTGTGCGAAGCCCTGGAAACGGCGCGACAGCGGCGCAGGAACTGAATTTTTGACGCCTGACCGGAGGCGGCGCCGCGGCGCCGAAAGACAAGACCATGCCATTCCCCTACTCCACGCTGATGGTGCAAGGCACCACGTCCGATGCCGGTAAGAGCACCGTCGTCGCGGCCCTGTGCCGGCTGCTGAAACGCCAGGGCGTCGCGGTGGCGCCATTCAAGCCGCAGAACATGGCGCTGAACAGCGCCGTCACGGCCGACGGCGGCGAAATCGGCCGCGCTCAGGCGCTGCAGGCCATCGCCGCCGGTGTGCCGCCGCACACGGACATGAACCCGGTGCTGCTCAAGCCTTCCAGCGACACAGGCGCCCAGGTCATCATCCATGGCAAGGTGCGCGCCGAGATGAACGCGCGCGACTATCACCAGTACAAGACCGTCGCCATGGCGGCCGTGCTGGAATCGCATGCGCGCCTCTTGCGCCAGTACGAGGCCGTGATCGTCGAAGGCGCCGGCAGCCCGGCCGAGATCAACCTGCGCGACCGTGACATCGCCAACATGGGATTCGCCGAAGCGGTCGACTGCCCCGTCGTGCTGGTGGCCGACATCGACCGGGGCGGCGTGTTCGCCCATATCGTCGGCACGCTGGCCTGCCTGTCGGACAGCGAGCGGCAGCGCATCGTGGGCTTCGTCATCAACCGCTTCCGCGGCGATATCAAGTTGCTGGAGCCGGGCCTGGAATGGCTGGAACGGCAAACGGGCAAGCCCGTGCTGGCCGTGCTGCCCTACCTGCACGGCCTGTTCCTCGACGCGGAGGATGCCGTGCAAGCGGTACAGGCCGAGCGCGGTGCATTCCGCGTCGTCGTGCCCAGCTTGCCCCGGATGAGCAATCACACGGACTTCGATGCGCTGCGCGCGCACCCCGACGTGGACCTGCGCTTCATCCGCGCGGGCGAGCCGGTGCCGCCGGCCGACCTGATCGTCCTCCCGGGCAGCAAGAACACGCGTGGCGACCTGGCCTGGCTCATGGCGCAGGGCTGGCCGGAACGCATTGCCCGCCACCTGCGCTATGGCGGCAAGGTGATCGGCATCTGCGGCGGCTTCCAGATGCTGGGACTCACCGTACGCGATCCATATGGCGTGGAAGGGGCGGCCGGCGAAACGGCGGGTCTCGGCCTGCTGGACATGGTGACCATCCTGACGACCGAGAAGCGCCTGGAGCAGGTGCAAGGGCGCTGCACGTTCGCCGACGCCGGCGTGTCGGGCTACGAGATCCATATGGGCGTGTCGACCGGCGACGCGCTCGACCGCCCGGTGTTCACCATCGATGGCCGGCCCGAAGGGGCGCGTTCGTTCGACGACCAGGTGCTGGGCACCTACCTGCACGGCTTGTTCGACACGCCCCAGGCCTGCCACGCGTTGCTGCGCTGGGCCGGCCTGGATTCGGAGCGGACGGTCGACACGGCCGCGCTGCGCGAGGCCAGCCTGGAGCGCCTCGCCGATGCGACGGCGCCTTTGATGGAACGCCTGCTCTCCCTGAAGTAGCGACGACGCCAAGGGCGGCTTCGCCTTTTGCCGGTTTATGCAACAATCGGGCGGTTGCTGATTACCGATCGGTTGCCCGATCGTCGTGCCAATGTCCAGCCCCGACACCGTCAAACGCTATCTGCCCTGGGTCGTCGCCACGGCCCTCTTCATGGAGCAGCTCGACTCCACCATCGTCAACACCG
Organism: Pseudoduganella chitinolytica; assembly: GCF_029028125.1. GTDB lineage: Bacteria > Pseudomonadota > Gammaproteobacteria > Burkholderiales > Burkholderiaceae_D > Rugamonas > Rugamonas chitinolytica. Next base: position 5,749,231 of record NZ_CP119083.1, on the reverse strand, counting down.
CCATTCCCAGCATGGCCATCAGCCTGAAGGTCACGCCACTGAGCCTGAAGGCGGTTGTCACGAGCTACATCCTCAGCCTGGCCGTCGCCATTCCCGTCAGCGGATGGATGGCCGACCGCTACGGCACGCGGCGCGTGTTCATGACTGCCATCGCGATCTTCACCGTCGCTTCCGTGCTGTGCGGCTTGTCCGTCAATTCGCCGATGCTGGTGGCCGCGCGGCTGCTGCAGGGCTTCGGCGCGGCCATGATGATGCCGGTCGGCCGGCTGACGATCGTGCGCACGTTCCCGAAGGCGGAGCTGCTGACGGCGATGAACTTCGTGATCATCCCTGCCCTGATCGGGCCCCTGCTCGGCCCCACCGTGGGAGGCCTGATCGTGCACTGGATGTCGTGGCGCGAGATCTTCTTCATCAATGTGCCCGTCGGGGTGGCGGCGATCTGGCTGGCGCACCGCCACATGCCCGACTACCGCGGCGACGGCCCGCGCCCGCTCGACGTCATGGGCCTGATCCTGTTCGGCACCGGCGTCGCGCTGCTGTCATGGCTGCTGGAGGTCTTCGGCGAGCACAAGCTGGATGTGACGTCGGCCGCCGTGTTGTTCTTTATCGCGGCCAGCCTGCTGGCGGCTTACGCGTGGCATGCGGGGCGCGAGGAGCATCCGCTGCTGCGCCTATCCCTGTTCCGCATCCGTACGTTCCGCATTTCCGTGCTGGGCGGCTTCTTCACCCGGCTTGGCGTGGGCGGCCTGCCCTTCCTGCTGCCGCTGCTGTACCAGGTGGGCCTGGGCCTGCCGGCTTGGCAATCGGGCCTGCTGATGATGCCGGCCGCGGCGGCCGCGATGGGCATGAAGTTCATTTCGGTGCGGGTATTGAAGCGCTTCGGCTACCGCCAGGTGCTGGTCGTGAACACGGTGCTGATCGGCGTGACGATCGCGATGTTCTCGTTCGTGCAGCTGGGTACCCCGCTCTACGCCATCGTCGCCATCAGCCTGTGCCAGGGCTTCTTCAATTCGTTGCAGTTCTCCAGCATGAACAGCATCGCCTATGCCGACGTGGACCAGCGCGATACCGGCATGGCCAGCACGATGGCAAGCTCGATGCAGCAGCTGTCGATGAGCTTTGGCCTGGCGTGCGGCTCGCTGATCACGGGGTGGTACCTGGGCGACCTGCCGCAAACGGACCGGGTGGTGCTGACGAGCGCCCTGCACCATGCGTTCCTGACGCTGGCCGGCCTGACGATCATCTCGTCGTTGACATTCTGGACGTTGAAGAGGGAGGACGGTGCCAGCATCAGCCAGAGCGCTCCGGCCCCGGCGACACCGGTGGCGGCTTCCGGCCAGTCGACGGTGCAGTAGCAACGCAAAAACGGTGACAGTCACCGATTTTGGGTGCTCATCGATACAAAGCAAAAAGCCCCGCCGGGATCACCCGGCGGGGCTTTTCTAATTACTAGTCTGACGATAACCACTTTCACACTGGTTGCAGCACTATCATCGGCCCAATATCGTTTCACGGTCCTGTGAGTGGAGCGACGTCGGGCAGTGCCCGGCGGAGCACCAAAACCCGGGACGGCGATCCAAGTCGACGCCATGCTGCTGAAGTGGCGAACCAATGAAAAAACCCCTGCCAGATCACTGGACAGGGGTTTGTTCGGTATAACAGTCTGACGATAACCTACTTTCACACTGGTTGCAGCACTATCATCGGCGCAAAATCGTTTCACGGTCCTGTGAGTGGAGCGACGTCGGGCAGTGCCCGGCGGAGCACCAAAACCCGGGACGGCGATCCAAGTCGACGCCATGCTGCTGAAGTGGCGAACCAATGAAAAAACCCCTGCCAGATCACTGGACAGGGGTTTGTTCGGTATAACAGTCTGACGATAACCTACTTTCACACTGGTTGCAGCACTATCATCGGCGCAAAATCGTTTCACGGTCCTGTGAGTGGAGCGACGTCGGGCAGTGCCCGGCGGAGCACCAAAACCCGGGACGGCGATCCAAGTCGACGCCATGCTGCTGAAGTGGCGAACCAATGAAAAAACCCCTGCCAGATCACTGGACAGGGGTTTGTTCGGTATAACAATCTGACGATAACCTACTTTCACACTGGTTGCAGCACTATCATCGGCGCAAAATCGTTTCACGGTCCTGTTCGGGATGGGAAGGGGTGGGACCGATTTGCTATGGTCATCAGACTTGACGGGTTGGCTCGCGCATCGCGCGGTGCCTGAATCTATTGTGCTTGTACAAAGTCCTGAATGAAAAAGCCCGCTGTGTTCACACAGCGGGCCCTCTCGGTATAACAGCCTGACGATAACCTACTTTCACACTGGTTGCAGCACTATCATCGGCGCAAAGTCGTTTCACGGTCCTGTTCGGGATGGGAAGGGGTGGGGCCGACTTGCTATGGTCATCAGGCATGACTTGTACGTAATCTCGTTCCCGACCGGGCAACGCGACTACTAATCTGGAAGAAGTAAGGTTGGGTAGTTCTCGTAAATCTCAAACACAGGCAAATGCTCTGTAACCGTCAAGGTTATAGGGACAAGCCGTACGGGCAATTAGTATCAGTTAGCTTAATGCATTACTGCACTTCCACACCTGACCTATCAACGTCCTGGTCTCGAACGACCCTTCAAGGAGCTCAAGGCTCCGGGAAATCTCATCTTAAGGCAAGTTTCCCGCTTAGATGCTTTCAGCGGTTATCTCTTCCGAACTTAGCTACCCGGCAATGCCACTGGCGTGACAACCGGTACACCAGAGGTTCGTCCACTCCGGTCCTCTCGTACTAGGAGCAGCCCCCTTCAAATTTCCAACGCCCACGGCAGATAGGGACCAAACTGTCTCACGACGTTTTAAACCCAGCTCACGTACCACTTTAAATGGCGAACAGCCATACCCTTGGGACCGGCTACAGCCCCAGGATGTGATGAGCCGACATCGAGGTGCCAAACTCCCCCGTCGATATGAACTCTTGGGAGGAATCAGCCTGTTATCCCCAGAGTACCTTTTATCCGTTGAGCGATGGCCCTTCCATACAGAACCACCGGATCACTATGTCCTACTTTCGTACCTGCTCGACTTGTCGGTCTCGCAGTTAAGCACGCTTATGCCATTGCACTATTAGCACGATGTCCGACCGTACCTAGCGTACCTTCGAACTCCTCCGTTACACTTTAGGAGGAGACCGCCCCAGTCAAACTGCCTACCATGCACTGTCCCCGATCCGGATTACGGACCAAGGTTAGAACCTCAAACAAACCAGGGTGGTATTTCAAGGTTGGCTCCACGAGAACTGGCGTCCCCGCTTCAAAGCCTCCCACCTATCCTACACAGATTGGTTCAAAGTCCAATGCAAAGCTACAGTAAAGGTTCATGGGGTCTTTCCGTCTAGCCGCGGGTAGATTGCATCATCACAAACACTTCAACTTCGCTGAGTCTCGGGAGGAGACAGTGTGGCCATCGTTACGCCATTCGTGCAGGTCGGAACTTACCCGACAAGGAATTTCGCTACCTTAGGACCGTTATAGTTACGGCCGCCGTTTACTGGGACTTCAATCAAGAGCTTGCACCCCATCATTTAATCTTCCAGCACCGGGCAGGCGTCACACCCTATACGTCCACTTTCGTGTTTGCAGAGTGCTGTGTTTTTATTAAACAGTCGCAGCCACCAGTTTATTGCAACCCTTTCGCCCTATCACAGTAAAGTGACCAAGCTACCGGGGCGTACCTTTTCCCGAAGTTACGGTACCAATTTGCCGAGTTCCTTCTCCCGAGTTCTCTCAAGCGCCTTAGAATACTCATCTCGCCCACCTGTGTCGGTTTGCGGTACGGTCTCGTATGACTGAAGCTTAGAGGCTTTTCTTGGAACCACTTCCGATTGCTTCGCGAACAAGTTCGCTCGTCCCGATCCCTTGAATTCCGCGCCCGGATTTGCCTAAGCGCCTTCTATGAACCAGAAACTGACTATTCCAACAGTCAGACAACCTTCCGCGATCCGTCCCCCCATCGCATCATACGACGGTGCAGGAATATTAACCTGCTTCCCATCAGCTACGCATCTCTGCCTCGCCTTAGGGGCCGACTCACCCTGCTCCGATGAACGTTGAACAGGAAACCTTGGGCTTACGGCGTGCGGGCTTTTCACCCGCATTATCGCTACTCATGTCAGCATTCGCACTTCTGATACCTCCAGCATCCTTTACAAGACACCTTCGCAGGCTTACAGAACGCTCTCCTACCATATGCTTACGCATATCCGCAGCTTCGGTGACTGGCTTAGCCCCGTTACATCTTCCGCGCAGGACGACTCGATCAGTGAGCTATTACGCTTTCTTTAAATGATGGCTGCTTCTAAGCCAACATCCTGACTGTTTTAGCCTTCCCACTTCGTTTTCCACTTAGCCAATCTTTGGGACCTTAGCTGGCGGTCTGGGTTGTTTCCCTCTTGACGCCGGACGTTAGCACCCGACGTCTGTCTCCCAAGCTCGCACTCATCGGTATTCGGAGTTTGCAATGGTTTGGTAAGTCGCGATGACCCCCTAGCCATAACAGTGCTCTACCCCCGATGGTGATACTTGAGGCACTACCTAAATAGTTTTCGGAGAGAACCAGCTATTTCCAAGTTTGTTTAGCCTTTCACCCCTACCCACAGCTCATCCCCTAATTTTTCAACATTAGTGGGTTCGGTCCTCCAGTGCGTGTTACCGCACCTTCAACCTGGCCATGGGTAGATCACTTGGTTTCGGGTCTACACCCAGCAACTAGCGCCCTGTTCGGACTCGATTTCTCTGCGGCTCCCCTATATGGTTAACCTCGCTACTGAATGTAAGTCGCTGACCCATTATACAAAAGGTACGCCGTCACGGAACAAGTCCGCTCCGACTGTTTGTATGCACACGGTTTCAGGATCTATTTCACTCCCCTCCCGGGGTTCTTTTCGCCTTTCCCTCACGGTACTGGTTCACTATCGGTCGATTACGAGTATTTAGCCTTGGAGGATGGTCCCCCCATATTCAGACAGGATTTCTCGTGTCCCGCCCTACTTGTCGTACGCTTAGTACCACCGGTCTGATTTCGTGTACGGGGCTATCACCCGCTATGGCGCCTATTTCCAGAGGCTTCCACTATCAGTCCGACTATCACGTACAGGCTCTTCCCATTTCGCTCGCCACTACTTTGGGAATCTCGGTTGATTTATTTTCCTGCAGCTACTTAGATGTTTCAGTTCGCCGCGTTCGCCTCACACACCTATGTATTCAGTGAGTGATACCCTAAAAGGGTGGGTTTCCCCATTCGGAAATCTACGGATCAAAGCTCGTTTGTCAGCTCCCCGTAGCTTATCGCAGACTACTACGTCCTTCGTCGCCTGTAATCGCCAAGGCATCCACCATGTGCACTTATTCACTTGTCCCTATAACCTTGACGGCTATCGGTTCAAGCATTTACTACTGTGTTTGATGAGTTTTACTACTACCCTAAGTGTGCGATGTCTCGCACGCTTAATAAAACTTTACTTCTTCCAGATTGTTAAAGAGCGAAACAGCAGTAGTCTCTAAAAGACTAAACATAAAGACGACACGTCGTGCTTACGTTTAAACTTTTGGTGGAGGATGACGGGATCGAACCGACGACCCCCTGCTTGCAAAGCAGGTGCTCTCCCAGCTGAGCTAATCCCCCTGGGGGTGATACGTGGTGGGTCTGGTTGGGCTCGAACCAACGACCCCCGCGTTATCAACACGGTGCTCTAACCAGCTGAGCTACAGACCCGCATTCATACCAGCGGTGCTACTGTTTCTTCTTCATTCGACAGTCGATAAGTGTGAGCGTTTGATGCACGATCATTTCTGATCCGTGCCAACTCTAGAAAGGAGGTGATCCAGCCGCACCTTCCGATACGGCTACCTTGTTACGACTTCACCCCAGTCACGAATCCTACCGTGGTAAGCGCCCTCCTTACGGTTAAGCTACCTACTTCTGGTAAAACCCGCTCCCATGGTGTGACGGGCGGTGTGTACAAGACCCGGGAACGTATTCACCGCGACATGCTGATCCGCGATTACTAGCGATTCCAACTTCATGCAGTCGAGTTGCAGACTACAATCCGGACTACGATACACTTTCTGGGATTAGCTCCCCCTCGCGGGTTGGCGGCCCTCTGTATGTACCATTGTATGACGTGTGAAGCCCTACCCATAAGGGCCATGAGGACTTGACGTCATCCCCACCTTCCTCCGGTTTGTCACCGGCAGTCTCATTAGAGTGCCCTTTCGTAGCAACTAATGACAAGGGTTGCGCTCGTTGCGGGACTTAACCCAACATCTCACGACACGAGCTGACGACAGCCATGCAGCACCTGTGTGCAGGTTCTCTTTCGAGCACTCCCCGATCTCTCGGGGATTCCTGCCATGTCAAGGGTAGGTAAGGTTTTTCGCGTTGCATCGAATTAATCCACATCATCCACCGCTTGTGCGGGTCCCCGTCAATTCCTTTGAGTTTTAATCTTGCGACCGTACTCCCCAGGCGGTCTACTTCACGCGTTAGCTGCGTTACCAAGTCAATTAAGACCCGACAACTAGTAGACATCGTTTAGGGCGTGGACTACCAGGGTATCTAATCCTGTTTGCTCCCCACGCTTTCGTGCATGAGCGTCAGTTTTGACCCAGGGGGCTGCCTTCGCCATCGGTGTTCCTCCACATCTCTACGCATTTCACTGCTACACGTGGAATTCTACCCCCTCTGCCAAACTCTAGCCTTGCAGTCTCCATCGCCATTCCCAGGTTAAGCCCGGGGATTTCACGACAGACTTACAAAACCGCCTGCGCACGCTTTACGCCCAGTAATTCCGATTAACGCTTGCACCCTACGTATTACCGCGGCTGCTGGCACGTAGTTAGCCGGTGCTTATTCTTCAGGTACCGTCATTAGATGCAGATATTAGCCACACCCGTTTCTTCCCTGACAAAAGAGCTTTACAACCCGAAGGCCTTCTTCACTCACGCGGCATTGCTGGATCAGGCTTGCGCCCATTGTCCAAAATTCCCCACTGCTGCCTCCCGTAGGAGTCTGGACCGTGTCTCAGTTCCAGTGTGGCTGGTCGTCCTCTCAGACCAGCTACTGATCGTCGCCTTGGTGAGCCTTTACCTCACCAACTAGCTAATCAGATATCGGCCGCTCCAGGAGCACAAGGCCTTGCGGTCCCCTGCTTTCATCCTTGGATCGTATGCGGTATTAGCGTAACTTTCGCTACGTTATCCCCCACTCTTGGGTACGTTCCGATATATTACTCACCCGTTCGCCACTCGTCAGCGGAGCAAGCTCCCTGTTACCGTTCGACTTGCATGTGTAAAGCATGCCGCCAGCGTTCAATCTGAGCCAGGATCAAACTCTTCAGTTCAATCTCTGTTTTATGTCATTGCTGACATGGTCACTCACTCAAGAATCTGACGTTCCTCTTGCGAGGTCACGTTTAATTACTTGTGTAAGCGTTTGATGCTATATGTTTTGAGTATCGGGACCGAAGCCCCGGGCACACTCACATCAAACGCCCACACTTATCGACTGTTGATTGTTAAAGAATTCTTCGCTTTTCAGCGGTGCCGCCGGGCTTTGCACCCTTGACAAATCGTTGTGTTTGTCAGCAGCAGAGAAGCGAGAGTATGCGGTGTTTCGTGCGTTTCGTCAAGCTTCTCTTTTCATCACATCGTTGCGTCTGTGTCATTTTCATGACAACGCATTCGCTGCGAGGGACAGAACTATATCAAAGCCCCTCGAACTTTGGCAAGCGCTTTTCGAGGAAGGCCTGCATCCCCTCGCGCTGGGCCGGCGTGCCGAACGCGGCATGGAACAGGCGCCGCTCGTAGTTGACCCCTTCCGTCAGCGTGGTCTCGAACGCGCGGTTGACGGCATCCTTGATCATCATCGCCACCGACAGCGGCATCGCCGCGATCGTGTTGGCCGCCTCCAGCGCTTGGGCCATCAGCTCGGCCGCAGGCACGACGCGCGAGACGATGCCGATGCGCTCCGCCTCGGCCGCGTCGATCGTGCGCGCCGTCAGCAGCAGGTCCATCGCCTTCGATTTGCCGATCGTGCGCGGCAGGCGCTGCGTCGCGCCGGCGCCCGGCGTCACGCCGATCTTGATTTCCGGCTGGCCGAACTTGGCCGTGTCCGCCGCGATCAGGAAGTCGCACATCATCGCCAGCTCGCAGCCGCCGCCCAGCGCGTAGCCCGCCACGGCACCGATGACCGGCTTGCGCACCTTCAGGATGTGCTCCCAGTTGCGGGCGATGTAGTTGTCGCGGTAGGTGTCCTGGTACGTGTAGTCCTTCATCGCGACGATGTCCGCGCCCGCCGCGAAGGCCTTCTCGCTGCCGGTCAGGATGAGGCAGCCGATCTGCGGGTCCTTGTCGAAGCCGGCCAGGGCTTCGCCCAGTTCGTTCATCATATTGTCGTTCAGGGCGTTCAGCGCCTTGGGACGGTTCAGGCGGATCACGGCCACCTTGCCCTGGACTTCGACGATCAGATCTTCATATTGCATGCGGGTCTCCTGGTTGGCATCCGGGCCCGGGCCCGGTATCGAATAGTCCACGGATTGTAGCGCCAGAAGGTGCAGCGCCGCTATGATCTGGCGACCGATGCTCTCCTCCCTACGCCACCAGATCGCCGAACGCTGGCGCACCGATGCGCTGCTGTCCAGCACCGACTTCCGTCGCTACTGGAGCTGCCTCGTGTTGACGAGCTTCGGCGCCCAGGTCGGGGCCCTGGCGCTGCCGCTCTGCGCCGTCCTGCTGCTGCATGCGACGCCGGCCCAGATGGGCATCCTGACCGCCAGCCAGGCGATCCCGTTCGCCTTTTTCGCCCTGCCCGCCGGGGTCTGGCTGGACCGTCGGCGCAAGCTCCCCATCCTGCTGGGTACCAAGACACTGCACGGCCTGACGCTGGCGTCGATTCCCGTGGCGTGGTGGTGCGGCCTGCTGTCGATGCCATGGCTGTACGGGGTGGCGGTCATCCTCGGCATCTGCGCCGTGGTGGGCGGCGGCGCCGAACAGATCTTCCTGACCCTGCTGGTGGGCCGCGAGCGCATGGTCGAGGCCCAGTCGCGCTTCGCGACCACGGATGCCATTTCGCGCCTGCTGGGGCCCGGCCTGGCAGGCATCCTGATCCAGCTGCTGACGGCGCCGGTGGCCATGATCGTCGACGCCCTGGCCTTCCTGTTCTGCGCCTGGAACCTGGCGCGCATCCGTTCGCGCGAGGCCGCGCCCGTGCCGAGCGGGCGCCATCCGCTGCACGATATCCGCGCCGGATTCGCCTTTATCTGGGGCCAGCCGCTGCTGCGCACGCTGGCCTGGGGCGCCGGGCTGTGGCACCTGCTGTTCTACGGCTATGCCGCCCTGACGGTGCTGTTTGCCACCCGCGACCTGGGCATGAGCGCGGGCATGCTGGGCATGGCGCAGATGCTGGGCGGGATCGGCGTCTTCGTCAGCTCGCAGGTCGTCAAGCCGCTCAACACCCGCTATGGTCCGGGCGTGACGATGTTGATCGGCACCGCGGCCACCGCCGTCGGCTTCGTGCTGATCCCTACCATCCCGCGTGAACTGTTCGGCAGCACGCACGCCAGTGCCGCCGCGTATGCGCTGCTGGTGTTCGTGTTCGACTGCGGTGTCATGCTGTTCTTTATCCCCTACCAGTCCCTGCGCCAGCGCGTGACACCGGACGAGATGCTGGGCAGGATGATTTCGACGATGCGCTTCCTGACCATCGCCATTGCCCCGCTGGGCGCGCTGGCGGCCGGCAGCGTCGCCGAGGCGTTCAGCGTGCGCACCGCGCTGGGCTGCATCGGTGCCGGCGGCGTGCTGCTGGCGCTCGGCATGGTGCGCTCGCGCGAGCTGCGAAGCGTGCGCCCCTGAAGCGGCGGGCACCCTACACTGGGAGCTTGCCTGAATAGCAAGTTCAACCCAGGGAGTCCGCCATGTTCAAGAGTATCCTGCTGCCCACCGACGGCTCGGAGCTGTCGGAAAAAGCCACGGCCATCGCCGTCGAATTCGCCCGGGTGCACGGCGCCCGCATCGTCGGTATCACCGTGATCCAGCCGTTCCCGTTCGCGCCCATGACGGATGGGGCCATCGTCCCGGATGCCGAGGTGTTCGACACCCAGGCCAACGTGGCGGCAACCAGGAATGTCGAGCGCATTGCCGCCGCGGCCGCCGCTGCCGGCATCCCGTTCGAAGGCATCGTCGCCAACTCGCACAATCCCTACCAGGAGATCGTCGCGGCCGCCGAGAAGCACAACTGCGACATCATCCTGATGGCCTCGCACGGCCGCAAGGGCCTGAACAAGCTGTTCCTCGGCAGCGAGACCCAGAAGGTACTGGCCCATACCCAGCTGCCGGTGCTGGTCCTGCGCTGAAGCTTACGGCGTGACCTTCGGCAGCAGCACCCAGACCTGGCCGGACTGCTTCATGCGGCCGGCATTCTCGGCCGCCTCCGGCCCGAAGCCGAAGAAGTAGTCGATGCGGATGGCGCCCCGGATGGCGCCGCCCGTATCCTGCGCCATCACCAGGCGCTGCAGCGGGATGTCGCTGGCTGCCTGCGTCGTGTTCAGGAACAGCGGCACGCCCAGCGGGATCTGCGTGGCATCCACTGCCACGGAACGCTGCGGCGTCAACGGCACGCCCAGCGAACCCTTCGGCCCCACGCCGGGATCGGGCAGCTTTTCCTCGCGGAAGAAGACATAGCTGGGATTGGCGTTGAACAGCTCCTGGCGCCGGGTCGGATGGCCGGCGATCCACGCCTTGATGCCTTGGGCGGTGGCCTGTTCCGGCGTCAGCTCGCCCTGCTCCACCAGCCATTTGCCGATGGACTTGTACGGATGGCCGTTCTGTTCCGCATATCCGACCCGGATCGTCTCCCCGGAATCGAGCAGCACGCGCCCGGAACCCTGCACTTCGAGGAAGAACGCCTCTACGGGGTCGTCCACCCACAGCAGCTCCTTGCCGACAAAGCCCGGGCTGGCGATTTCCGCCCGGCTGGCGTACGGCACCACCTTGCTGCCCTGCAGGCGCCCGCGCAGGCGCCGGCCCTTCAGGTCGGGATAGACACTCGTCAGGTCGATCGTCAGCAGGTCGGCCGGCGTCTTGTAGAGCGGCGTCTGGTACGGGCCCGCCTGCTTGCGCGAACCGCGCAGCTGCGCTTCGTAGTAACCCGTCACCAGGCCGCTGTCGCTGCCGTCCGGCGCGACCACCCGTTGCGGCTGCAGGAACGACTCGAAGAACAGGCGGATGGCCGCTTCGCTGTGCTTGTCCACCGTGCGCGCGATCGAACACGATTCCTTCCACTCGGCCCGCTTGCCCAGCACGCTGCACGAGGACAGGAACGCGGGCCAGGCCGCGCGCAGGTCGTCGCGGGCCCAGCCCGGCAGGTCGGCGAATGCGCCGGGCACGAAACTGATCTTCCTGGGCACCTCCGGCTGCGGCACCGGCGGGGGAGTCGGCGTCGGCTGCGGCTGCGGCTGCGGTTGCGGCACGGGCTGGGGCGCCGGCTCGGGCTTGGACGGTGGCTGCGTCGCGCAACCGGCCAGCAGCGCGGCAATGGCGGCAGCGGCGGCCAACGGCAGGACGGAACGGGTTAGACTAGGGCGAACTGATGACATGGAGGCAGTATGTGGTATCTGGTGTTGGAAGCATTGGTGGCGCTGTTCCTGCTGGTCTTCATCGTCTGGTGGACGATGCCGCGCAAGAAAAAGGCGCCACCGGCCCGGCGGCCGGATCAGCCTCAATAATAGGACAGCCCGGCGCGAACGCCAGGGCTCAGTGCAGCGTGCGGGGCAGCGAGAGCACGAATTCGGGGATCTTGACCTCGAACTGATGACCGTCCTCAGCCACGCAGAAATACTCGCCCGTCATCGAACCCTGCGGCGTGCGCAGCTGCGTCCCGCTGGTGTACTCGAACTGTTCGCCCGGCTGCAGCAGCGGCTGGTGGCCGACCACCCCCAGCCCGCGCACTTCCTCGATGTGGTTGTTGGCGTCGGTAATGATCCAGTGGCGCGAGATCAACTGCGCCGCCACCGTCCCGGTGTTCTTGATCGTGATGGAATACGTGAACACGAAATTGGTGCGTTCCGGATCGGATTGTTCGGGCAGGTACTGCGTCCTGACCGTCACGGTGAGTGCATATTGGGCCATCGGGGTTCCTCGGTGAATACGTTGCGGCGAGGTCAGACCCGCCGATGCAAGACTCGCAATTATGCCGAAAATTCAAAAATGGCGTTTCAGCCATTGAGTGGCGCGTGCCGCACGCAACGGCCCCACAGCGTAAAATAGCGCATCTTTTTTCCACCATCCTGCCATGACTACCTACCGCATCGCCCCCAGCATCCTGTCCGCCGACTTCGCCCGCCTGGGCGAGGAAGTGAAGAACGTCGTCGCCGCCGGCGCCGACATCATCCACTTCGACGTGATGGACAACCATTATGTGCCGAACCTGACCGTCGGCCCGCTGGTGTGCCAGGCGATCCGCCCGCACGTCCAGGTGCCCATCGACGTGCACCTGATGGTCAAGCCGGTCGACCGCATCATCCCCGATTTCGCCAAGGCAGGCGCGAACATCATCACCTTCCACCCGGAAGCGTCGGACCACGTGGACCGCTCGCTGCAGCTGATCCGCGATAACGGCTGCAAGGCCGGCCTCGTGTTCAACCCGGGCACCCCGCTGTCCTACCTGGAACACGTGATGGACAAGGTCGACATGATCCTCATCATGTCCGTCAACCCGGGCTTCGGCGGCCAGTCGTTCATTCCGCACGCGCTGAAGAAGATCGAGCAGGCGCGCCGCCTGATCGACGAATCGGGCCGCGACATCCTGCTGGAAGTCGATGGCGGCATCAAGATCGACAATATCGCCGCGGCTGCCAAGGCCGGCGCCGACACCTTCGTGGCCGGCTCCGCCATCTTCGGCCAGCCCGACTACAAGGCCGTCATCGACGCCATGCGCGCCCGGCTGGCGGAGGGTTAAATGACGGCGGCCGCTCACCCACTGTGCGGCGTGCGCGCCGCCATCATCGACCTGGACGGCACGATGCTCGACACCGTGCCGGACTTCCACGTCGCCATCAACCGCATGCGCGACGAGCTGGGCCTGCCGGCCATCACGGCCGAACAGATCAAGAACATGGTCGGCAAGGGCTCGGAAAACCTGATCCGCAGCGTGCTCGCCCTGGACCATGACGACGCCGGCATCGAACGCCATTTCACCGATGCGATGGATGCCTACCAGCGCCACTACCTTGCCATCAACGGCCACCACAGCACGCTGTATCCGGACGTGGCAGCCGGCCTGGCCGAGCTGAAGCTCGCCGGCCTGCACCTGGCCTGCGTCACCAACAAGCCGCTGGCCTTCGCGCTGCCGCTGCTGAAGCTGAAGGAGCTGGACGGCTATTTCGACGTCATCTACGGCGGCGACTCCTTCCCGAAAAAGAAGCCGGACCCGATGCCGCTGCAAAAGGCCTGCGAGTTCTTCGGCCTGCCGCCCGCCCAGGTCGTCGCCATCGGCGACTCGTCCAACGACGCCGAGGCGGCCCGCGCGGCCGGCTGCCCCGTGCTGACGGTACCGTATGGTTATAACCACGGCGCGGCTATACACGAAACGGATTCCGATGGTATAGTTGACACGCTGCTGCATGCGGCAAGATTGATTGGCTTGCACAACAACTCTGCGGACTCCGCTTAATCGACTCGGCAACACCACTCATGTTTCTCAACAAACGACACAACGTTACCCACCGGGGCTCGATTGAGGCCTGGCTATGGCGACGCTGGCAATCCTGAGCTGAAAAGCCCTGGGCTGAACAAGCCCTTTTAGATTGCTGCCGTCGGCGTTTGTGCTCGACCTTTGCGCGTGGTGTTCCACTCTCTGCGCAACGTTGTCCCCCCGCGCTCCGGCAGGTTTGTTGAACCTCACCGCCACCACCACACCCACAGCGTGGCGGATTGGAGAGAACCATGACCGAACTCGAATTCAAATCGCTGGCCACCCAAGGCTACAACCGTATTCCCCTGATCGCGGAAGCGTTCGCCGACCTGGAAACGCCGCTGTCGCTGTACCTCAAGCTGGCGCAGACGCAGAGCACGGGCAAGAACACCTTCCTGCTTGAATCCGTCGTCGGCGGCGAGCGCTTCGGCCGCTTCTCCTTCATCGGCCTGCCCGCCAGGACGGTGCTGCGCACGTACGGCAGCCACACGGAGATCGTGCGGAACGGCGAAGTCGTCGAGACGCACGACGGCAACCCGCTCGAATTCATCGAGCAGTACCAGGCCCGCTTCAAGGTCGCGCTGCGGCCCGGGATGCCGCGCTTCTGCGGCGGCCTGGCCGGCTACTTCGGCTACGACACCGTGCGCCACATCGAGAAGAAACTGGCCAACAGCGCCCAGAAGGACGACCTGGGCCTGCCGGACATCCAGCTGATGGTAACGGAAGAACTGGCCGTCATCGACAACCTGTCCGGCAAGCTGTACCTGATCGTCTATGCGGACACCACGCAGCCGGAGTCGTTCTCGAAAGCGCGCCAGCGCCTGAAGGACCTGCGCGCGCTGCTGCGCCGTGGCGTCGATGCGCCCGTCACGTCGTCTTCCGTGCGCACGGAGATCATCCGCGACTTCGCCAAGGAAGATTACCTGAAGGCCGTGGCGAAGGCCCACGAATACGTGATGGCCGGCGACCTGATGCAGGTGCAGATCGGCCAGCGCCTGCGCAAGCCCTACGTCGATTCGCCGCTGACGTTGTACCGCGCGCTGCGTTCGCTGAATCCGTCGCCGTATATGTACTACTACAATTTCGGCGACATGCAGATCGTCGGCGCGTCGCCCGAGATCCTGGTGCGCAACGAGACCCTGCCCGATGGGAACAAGAAGGTCACGCTGCGCCCCATCGCCGGCACCCGCCCACGCGGTGCCACGCCGGAAAAGGACGCGGCACTGGCCGAGGAACTGCTGGCCGATCCGAAGGAGATCGCCGAGCACGTGATGCTGATCGACCTGGCGCGCAATGACCTGGGCCGCATCTCCGAGACGGGCAGCGTCAAGGTGACGGACAAGATGGTCATCGAGAAGTACTCGCACGTGCAGCACATCGTGTCGAACGTCGAAGGCAGGCTCAAAGCAGGCATGTCGAACCTGGACGTGCTGCGCGCCACCTTCCCGGCCGGCACCCTGACGGGCGCGCCGAAGGTGCGCGCGATGGAAGTCATCGACGAACTGGAGATCTCCAAGCGCGGCATCTACGGCGGCGCCTGCGGCTACCTGTCGTTCGGCGGCGAGATGGACGTGGCGATCGCGATACGCACGGGTGTCATCAAGGACGGCATGCTGTACGTGCAGGCCGCCGCCGGCATCGTCGCGGACTCGATCGCGGAATTGGAATGGCAGGAAACCGAGAACAAGGCGCGCGCCGTGCTGCGCGCGGCCGAACAAGTGCAAGATGGCCTGGATGGGGAGTTCTGACATGCTGCTGATGATCGACAATTACGACTCCTTCACCTACAACATCGTGCAGTATCTCGGCGAGTTGGGCGAGGACGTGCGCACCTACCGCAACGACGAGATCACGATCGAGGAAATCGAGGCGCTCAATCCCGACCGCATCTGCATCTCGCCGGGCCCGAAGGCACCGGCGCAGGCAGGCATCTCGGTCGAGGTGCTGCGGCACTTCGCCGGCAAGAAGCCCATCCTGGGCGTGTGCCTGGGCCACCAGGCCATCGGCGAGGCGTTCGGCGGCAAGGTCATTCGCGCCAAGCAGGTCATGCACGGCAAGACGTCGGCGATTGCCCACACGGGCGTCGGCGTGTTCGCCGGCCTGCCCAGCCCCTTCACGGTGATCCGCTACCACTCGCTGGCGATCGAACGCGTGTCGCTGCCGGCGTGCCTGGAAGTGACGGCATGGACCGACGACGGTGAAATCATGGGTGTGCGGCACAAGGACTTCGATATCGAAGGCGTGCAGTTCCACCCCGAATCCATCCTGTCCGAGCATGGCCATGCCCTGCTGAAGAACTTCCTCGTCCGCTAAGGAGCGCACCATGCCGATCACCCACCAGGAAGCACTGCTCCGCTGCATCGAGCACCGCGAGATCTTCCACGACGAAATGCTGCACCTGTTCCGCCAGATCATGAGCGGCGAAATGTCCCCCGTGATGGTCGCGGCCCTGACGATGGGCCTGCGCGTCAAGAAGGAAACCATCGGCGAGATCACCGCCGCGGCGCAGGTCATGCGCGAGTTCTCCACCAAGGTGCCGATGGCCGATACCACCAACCTGCTCGACATCGTCGGCACGGGCGGCGACGGCGCGCACACCTTCAACATCAGCAGCGCCGCGATGTTCGTCGCGGCCGCCGCCGGCGCGCGCGTGGCCAAGCATGGTGGGCGCAGCGTGTCGTCCTCGTCCGGCAGCGCCGACCTGATCGAATCGCTGGGCGCCAATATCAACCTGAAGCCCGAGCAGATCGCACAGTCGATCGCACAGACGGGCATCGGCTTCATGTTCGCGCCGAACCACCACGCGGCCATGAAGCACGTGGCCCCCGTACGGCGCGAGCTGGGCGTGCGCTCGATCTTCAACATCCTGGGCCCGCTGACCAATCCCGCCAGCGCGCCGAACATCCTGATGGGCGTGTTCCACCCGGACCTCGTCGGCATCCAGGTGCGCGTGCTGCAGCGCCTCGGTGCCCAGCATGCGCTGGTGGTCTACGGCCGCGACAATATGGACGAAGTCTCGCTGGGCGCCGGCACGATGGTCGGCGAACTGGTGGACGGCGAGATCCGCGAGTACGAGATCCATCCGGAAGATTTCGGTCTGGCGATGATTGCCAGCCGCAACCTGAAGGTGGCGGATGCGGCCGAATCGAAGGTGAAAGTGATGGAAGCGTTGTCCGGCGCGCCCGGCGCGGCCAGCGACATCGTCGCGCTCAACGCGGGCACCGCACTGTACGCGGCCGGGGTCGCGTCTTCCATCGAGGATGGGCTGGCGAAGGCGCGCGCGGCCGTCAGCTCCGGCGCGGCGCTGGCGAAGCTGCGGCAGTTCGTCGACGTCACGCAGACGCTCGGCGCCAATAACTGAGGGAGCATATGTTCGGCATCCACGACCTGACGCTGTTCATCGTTTCCGGGCTGCTGCTGAACATCATGCCCGGTCCGGACTCCCTCCTCATCATGACGCGCAGTGCCACGCAGGGCTGGCGCGCCGGCTGCGTCACCGCGCTCGGCATCGGCGCCGGCACGATGGTGCACGTGCTGGCGGCGGCCGTCGGGCTGTCGGCGCTGCTGGCCACCTCCGCGACGGCGTTCAATGTCGTCAAGTGGGTAGGTGCCGCGTACATCGTGTGGTGCGGGATCGGCATGCTGCGGGCCAAAGCCAACCCAACACCGGATGCCGGGGTCAGGGAGGAGTGCTCGCCTGCATGCGAGCACCGCTGCGCAGGCAAAGAGCAATGCTCCTTGAAACCCCTGCTGCGCCCCGCCGGGTCTGACCCCAGGGTTACGCCGTTGGGTGAAAAAGCCGCGCCGATGCGTCGTATTTTTTTTCAGGGCTTCCTGACCAATGTCCTGAACCCGAAAGTCGCGCTGTTCTTCCTGGCCTTCGTGCCGCAGTTCATCGCGCTCGATGCCCCCAACAAACCGCTCGCCTTCATCATCCTGGGCTGCATCTTCAACTTCAACGGCATGTTGTGGTGTAACGGCCTGGCCGTGTTCACGGCATTTGCCAGCGCGCGCCTGAAGGTGAAACCGCGCGTGGCGCTGTGGCTGAACCGCGTGACGGGCGGCCTGTTTTTGATGCTGGGCGCCCGCCTGGCGCTGGCCGAGCGCAATTAACCGATCGAATCATGTCCGATATCCTCAACAAAATCCTGGCCGTGAAGGCCGACGAAGTGGCGGCGGCGAAAAAACACCGCGGCCTGGCCAGCCTGCGCGACGAAGTGGAACGCGATACCGCGTTGCGCGCCGGGCTGCGCGGCTTCGAGGCGAACCTGCGCCGTCAGATCGATGCGGGCAAGGCCGGCGTCATCGCGGAAGTCAAGAAGGCCTCGCCGTCGAAAGGCGTGCTGCGGGCGGACTTCCAGCCCGCTGCCATCGCCGCCAGCTACGAAAGCGGCGGTGCCGCATGCCTGTCCGTGCTGACGGACGAGCAGTTCTTCCAGGGCAGCGCCCAGTACCTGCAGCTGGCCCGCGCGGCCTGCGCCATCCCCGTGCTGCGCAAGGACTTCCTGGTCGACATGTACCAGGTCTACGAAGCGCGTGCGATGGGCGCCGACTGCATCCTGCTGATCGTGGCGGCACTGGACCACGGCCTGATGGCGGAAATGGAGGCCTGTGCGCACGAGCTGGGCATGGATGTGCTGATCGAATCGCACGACGGCGACGAACTGGCGGCCGCGCTGAAGCTGCAAAGTAACCTCATTGGCATCAACAACCGCAACCTGCGCACGTTCGACGTGACGCTGGACACCACGCTGAACCTGCTCGACCGCATTCCGCAGGAACGCATGGTGATTACGGAATCGGGCATCCTGAACGGCGACGACGTGGCACGCATGCGCGCCGCCGACGTGCATGCCTTCCTCGTCGGCGAAGCCTTCATGCGCGCCGCCGATCCGGGCGCCGAATTGCACCGGCTGTTCGCCTGATTGGTGGCGCGATGGCACTGTCCCTCGACCCCGCGGCACCGCGCGACTTCGACTTCATCATCGGCGACTGGCAGGTGCGCCACCGGCGCCTGCGCTCGCGCCTGGCCGGCTGCACCGACTGGGAAACGTTCGACGGTTACTCGTCGACCGTCAAGACGCTGGGCGGCTTTGGCAACCTGGAAGACAACCTGCTGGACTTCCCCGGCGGCGCCTTCCGCGCCATCGCCGTGCGCTCCTACTGCCGCGAGGCGGGGACGTGGTCGATCTGGTGGCTGGACGGACGCAACCCGACGGCGCTGGACGTGCCGGTGACGGGACGGTTTGCCGACAACGTCGGCCTGTTCTACGCCGACGACGTGCTGGACGGCCAGCCGATCCGCGTGCGCTTCACGTGGCTGGCGCAGCCCGGTGCGAATCCGCGCTGGGAGCAGGCGTTCTCCAACGATGGCGGGGAAACCTGGGAGACCAACTGGACGATGGAGTTCGTGCCGGCTGGGGTATGAATCGCGTAGTCAGGGTCTGTTCCTGCATAGGGACAGACCCTGGTTTTAATCGCAGAACCATATGACACACGCGATAAAAACCGGGGTCCGTCCCAAAAATACGGGACAGACCCCAAGCCTTGCCGCTGTTGTGCGAAATGACGCCGCACATCCTCGATGCCATCAGCACCAGGCTAAACGGATCCAGCCAACTTCATCCAGCCGTCATCCTCCGCGGGCGCGCGGCAGCGCCGGCCGCGGCATCGTCGGCCGCGCCATCGTAGGCCGAACGACATCGAGCTTGCGCGCCGTGTCGATGGCCAGCGTGATGCCCGGTACCCGGTCGCCCTGCAACTGCACGGCAAACGTCATCAGCTCGTCGCGCCGGAACGCGTGCACCTGCACCGTGTCGCCTACCTTGTAGCGGCCCAGCAGCCCCTCCAGGTTGGACGGATTGCCCGTCACGCGCAGGCCGTCGATGGCAACCAGCAGGTCGCCTGCCGACAGGCCGGCCCGGTGCGCCGCACCGCCCTCGTGGACAGCGGACAGCTTGCAGTCCGCACCTTCGCGGCCGATGTTCGCGTCCAGGCTGGGCTTGTCGCCCTTGCGCTCGTCCGTGTACTTGACGCCGAATGGCGCCAGCAGCTTCGCCAGCGGCACGTCCTCCGTGCCGCGGATGTATTTTTCAAAGAACGGCTTGAGCTTCATGCCGCTGATCTCGTCGAACAGCGCTTCCACGTCGCCCGGGGTGACGCCACGGCGGCCATCCGGATAGAAGTCGCGGCCGTAGCGCTGCCACAGCGCCAGCATGATGTCGTCCAGCGAGCGCTTGCCCGCCGTTTTCGTGCGGATGGTCAGGTCCAGCGCGAGGCCGATCAGCGACCCCTTGGCGTAATAGCTGACGATGGCGTTCGGCGCGTTCTCGTCCTGGCGGTAGTACTTGCCCCAGGCGTCGAAGCTGGAGTCGGCCACGCTCTGCCTGGTGCGGCCGGCACCGCGCAGCACGCCGCCGACGGCCTTGCCCAGCATCTTGTAGTACTGCTGTTCCGTGATCATGCCGCTGCGGACGAGGAACAGGTCGTCGTAGTAGCTGGTGAAGCCTTCGAACAACCACAGCAGCGGGGTGTAGTTCTCCACCTGCAGGTCGTACGGCGCGAACACGGCCGGCTTGATGCGCTTGACATTCCAGGTGTGGAAGTACTCGTGGCTGCACAAGCCGAGGAACTTGACGTAACCCTCGCTGCGGTCCTTGCCGCGCTGCGCCGTGGTCGGCAGGTCGGCGCGGGCGCAGATCAGCGCCGTCGAGGCGCGGTGTTCCAGGCCGCCGTAGCCGTCGCCCACGGCCAGCGTCATGAACACGTAGCGGTCCATCGGCGCCTGCTTCGTCTTCGGCTCGAAGAAGGCGACCTGGGTTTCGCAGATGGCCTTCAGGTCGGCGCACAGGCGCTCCAGGTCCAGGTTCGGCACGCGGCCCGTGACGACCACGTCGTGCGGCACCCCGTGCGCCGTAAACGTCGCCAGCGCGAAGTCGCCCATCTCGACGGGGCTGTCGATCAATTCGTCGTAGTCCGCCGCGACATAGGTGCCGAAGCCGTAGCGCCGCGCCTTCAGCTCCGGCAGCGCCGTGGCCACGCGCCACGCGCGCGCCGCCTCATGCTCCGGCTGGCGGATGTCGACGACGTGCGGCACGTCCTCCTGGCCCAGCACGCGCAGGAACACGCTGGTGCCGTTGAAGAACCCGTGCGTCTGGTCCAGGTGCGCCGCGCGCACGGACAGGTCCCAGGCATACACGTCGTACACCACCACCAGCGGGCCCGTCACGGGCGGCGCCTGCCACGAATGCTTGTCCAGCTTCGTCAGCGGCACGGCGCGGCCATCCGCCTCGGCGCGGATCTGCACGATGTTGCGGGAGAACTCGCGGATCATGTAGCTGCCCGGAATCCAGGCCGGCAGCGCCAGCACCTGGCCGTCGGCGGCGGGTGCCTGCACGGTCAGCGTGACCTGGAACAGGTGGGCCGCGAGATCCTTCGCGGCGATGGCATAGGCGATGGCCGGTGCCTGGCTGGTGGTTTTTTTCTTTTTCATCATAGATCGGTTGGCGTATCGATATCGAGCAGGATGCCCGCATCGTCCACGCACACTTCGTTGACGGGATGGTTGCTGACGATGCCGCGCGCGCCGCGGTCTCCGGACAGCGCAAGCAGCTCGGGCAAGTGGCGGCGGCCGAAGGCCACCGGATTGCCCCGTTTTCCCTGGTGGACAGGTGCCGCGATGTCCGCGCCCTCCGCCACCGCCTGGCGCAGCGCGGCGATCGTGGCCGGCTGCACGCGCGGCATGTCGGCCAACGCCACCACCCAGCCGGCGGCCTGCGGTGCGGCGCGCAAGCCATGCACGAGCGACGCGGCCATGCCGGTATCCGCATCGGCGCAGCGCGTCACTTCGCAGCCCGCCCCGGCAAGCAGGGCGGCGGTGGCGTCGTCGTCGGCCCGCACCACCGCGATCACGCGCGGCAGTGCGGCCAGCAGGTGGCGCGCGCTGGCCGCCGCGACGACGTCGCCGTCGGCCAGCGGCTGCAGCAGCTTGTTGCGCTGCCCTTGCGGGTCGAACCGGCGGCCACGCCCGGCCGCCAGCAAAATGCCGACGACGTCCGCCATCACACCTTGACGGCCGTGGCCAGGTCGAACGGCAGCTTGCGCAGGCGCTTGCCCGTCAGCCGGTAGATGGCGTTGGCGAACGCCGGCGCCAGCGGCGGGAAGCCCGGTTCGCCCATGCCGGTCGGCGGCTCGGTCGAGGGCACGATGTGCACGACGACCTGCGGCATGTCCGGCATGCGCGCGACCGCGTAATCGGACAGCTGGCTTTGTTCGACCACGCCGTCCTTGAGCGTGATGGCGGCGCCCGGCAGCGTGGTGCCGACGGCCATCAGCACGGCGCCCTCCACCTGCGCCTGGATCGTCAGCGGATTGACGGCCTGGTTGCAATGCACGCCGGCGGTGACCGTGTGCAGCTTCGGCACGCCCTTGTCGATGGAAGCCGTGACCACGTACGCGACGACCGTGCCGAACGATTCGTGCAGCGCCACGCCCCAGGCCTGCCCTTTCGGCAGCTTCTTCTTGCCGTAGCCGGACTTGCCGATCGCCAGGTCCAGCGCCAGGTGGTGGCGCTGGTGGTCCGCCGGAATCAGCTTCTTGCGGTAGGCCACCGGATCCATGCCGGCCGCATGCGCCGCTTCGTCGATCAACGTCTCCATCACGAATGCCGTATGGGTGGAACCGACCGAGCGCCACCACAGCACCGGCACGTTGGCCTTGGCGTTGTGCACCGAGAGGTTCAGGGAAACCTTGTATGGCTCGCCCATCCCTTCCACCATCGTATTGTCCACGCCGTTCTTGACCATCATCGGCTCGAAGGCGGAGCCGGTGATGATGGACTGGCCCACGATGGTGTGGTCCCAGCCGACGATATTGCCCTTGCCGTCCAGGCCCAGCGCGGCGCGGTGCACGTGCGCGGGGCGGTAGTAGCCGCCCTTGATGTCGTCCTCGCGGCTCCAGATCACTTTCACGGGGCCTGACTTGCCGCTCGCCCTGTAGGCCTTGGCCACGTTGACCGCCTCGACGATGTAGTCCGACGACGGCGTGGCGCGCCGGCCGAAGCCGCCGCCCGCCATCATCGTGTGCAAGGTGACCTGTTCGGGCTGCAGGCCGGCCGTCTTTGCCGCTGCCGCCTGGTCCATCGTCTGGAACTGGCTGCCGGCCCAGATGGTGCAGCCATCGGCCTTCAGGTCCACCACGCAGTTCAGCGGTTCCATCGGCGCGTGCGCCAGGTACGGGAACTCGTACACGGCATCGATTTTCTTCGGCGCGGCGGCCAGCTTCGACGTGTCGGCCTGCTTCGCCACGGTGCCCGGCTTGGCGGCCAGCGCGCGGAACGCGGCGAACTGCCTGGCGGTGTCGACCTTCTCGACACCGCTCGTGTCCCACTCGACCTTCAGCACATCGCGGCCCTGCTTGGCGGGCCAGTAGCCATCCGCGATCACGGCGATGCCCTCGGCGCCCCGGTCCAGCGCCACGCGCTCGACCGCCACCACGCCGCGCAGCGCTTTCGCGGCGGCCGCGTCGAACGATTTCACCTTCGCGCCGAACACGGGCGGACGCACGACGACAGCCACCTTCGTGCCTTCCGGCTTGAAGTCCATGCCGAACTGCTGGCTGCCGTTCGACTTGGCGCGCGCATCCAGGCGCGGCATGGGCTTGCCGATGAAGCGGAAGTCCTCGACGTTCTTCAGCACGACGTTCGCCGGCACCGGCTGCCTGGCGGCGGCCTCCGCCATCTCGCCGTAGGTGGCCTTGCGCCCGCCCGGTCCCGTCAGCACGCCGCGCGCCGCCTTGACCTGGTTCGGCGTGGTGCCCCACTGCTGCGCGGCCGCCGCGACCAGCATCGCGCGCGCCTTGGCGCCGATCTCGCGGTACTGCACCCACGAGTGCGCGACGCTGCCGCTGCCGCCCGTGATCTGGATGCCGAAGGCGGGGTCCTTGTACGCCTCGCCGGCCGGCGCCAGCACGCCGCGGATCTGCGACCAGTCGGCATCGAGCTCCTCGGCGATCAGCATCGGCAGCGCCGTGTGCACGCCCTGGCCGAACTCCAGCCGGTTGACCTGCACGGTGATGGTGTTGTCCGGCGCGATGCGCAGGAACGCATTCGGCTGCTGCGC
The DNA here is from genome assembly GCF_029028125.1 of Pseudoduganella chitinolytica. GTDB lineage: Bacteria > Pseudomonadota > Gammaproteobacteria > Burkholderiales > Burkholderiaceae_D > Rugamonas > Rugamonas chitinolytica. The sequence goes on along the minus strand of NZ_CP119083.1, from coordinate 5,725,371 downwards.
CGCCTGGGGGATGCCGGCGGCGCGCGCCATGCGGCCGCCGCCCGTGAACGTGAAGCCCAGCACCAGGCCCGCGCCTGCCGCCTTGATGAAGCCGCGCCGCGAAACGCCGCCGGTCTCGCCACCGGCCAGGGTCGCCAGTCCGTTTTCCTTGAACCATTCCTTGCGCATGCGGATCTCCTCAGGCCAGGGTCTTGGCGGCATCCTTGATCGCCGCGCGGATGCGTTGGTAGGTGCCGCAGCGGCAGATATTGCCGGCCATGGCGCTGTCGATATCGGCGTCGGTGGGCGCCTTGTTGGTGCGCAGCAGCGCGGTGGCACTCATCACCTGGCCGCTCTGACAGTAGCCGCATTGCGGCACGTCGTGCCGCACCCACGCATCCTGCACCGCCTTGCCGACCTTGTCGCCTTCCATCGCCTCGATCGTCGTGATCTTCTGGCCGACGGCGGCGGAGATGGGCGTGATGCATGAGCGGATCGGCTGGCCCTCGAGGTGCACGGTGCAGGCGCCGCACAGCGCGGCGCCGCAGCCGAACTTGGTGCCGGTCATGTTGAGGTTGTCGCGCAGGGCCCACAGGATGGGGGTTGCCGGGTCGGCGTCGACTTGCATGTCGCGGCCGTTGATGTTCAAGGTCACCATGGATTCACTCCTGTTATGGATGAGCAAACGGCGCGCTCGATGGCGCGCCGGTTCCTGCGGGTCTGGCTGCCCGCTCTGTTCAACTGCGAAAGGTCGCTTACTGCTTGGCCGTCGCCATGCGCGCTTCCAGCGTCTTCAGGTCGATCGCGCCCGGGATGCGGGTGCCGTCGGCGAAGAAGACCGCCGGGGTGCCGTTCACGTTCAGCTTCTGGCCCAGGGCGAACACCTTGTCGTTTGGCGTGCTGCAGTTGGCCGGCGCGGCCGGCGCGGCCTTGTTGTTCAGCATCCAGTCGTCCCACGCCTTGGCGCGATCGGCCGAGCACCACACGTTCTTCGACTTGACGGCCGAATCGGGCGACAGGATGTTGTACAGGTAGGTATAGATCGTGACGTTGTCGACCTGGCTCAGCGTCTGCTGGCGGAAGCGCTTGCAGTAGCCGCAGTTCGGGTCCTCGAACACGGCGATGACGCGCTTGCCATTGCCCTTGACGGTCTTGATGGCCAGGTCGAGCGGCAGGTCGGAGAACTTGATCTTGTTCAGGTCATCGAGGCGGGTCTGCGTCAGGTCCTCGTTCGTCTTCAGGTTGAAGACGTGGCCGACGATCAGGTAGGAACCCGTCTTGTCGGTATAGCGCACGTCGTTGCCGACGCGGACTTCGTACAGGCCGCCATACGGCGTCTCGCGGATCGAGTCGATCTTGACGTTCTCGCCCAGCTTCGGTTCGACGTTCTTGCGGATCGTCGCCTCGACGCTGTTCTGGGCGCCGGCGTGGGTGAGCACCATCAGCGAGGCGATGGCAAAAGCGGTTTTCAGCAGTTTCATAGGATCTCCGGAATCGGACGGACCCCGCGCGCCTTGCGGCGCCGGGGCATCTTGTTGTTGGCGTTGTCGTGGTGCGTGGCCAGCACAGGACAGCTTGCACCGATTATGCATCGCACTTGTGCTGATTTTGTGCGGAATTTGTCCAAGCCTGTTGAACGATGCGTCAGTGCCTGCCGAGCGCATGCGACATCAGCTGCCGCTTCACGACCGGTAATTTGTCCAGCAAGTTTAGCCCCAAATTGCGCACGATGCGCACGGGCTCGAGGTTGGCGGTAAACAAACGGTGCAGGCCGTCCGTCGTGACCTGCATCGCCAGCACCTCCTCCTTGCGCGCGCGGGCATAGCGGGCCAGCACACGGTCGTCGCCGATCGAGCGGTGTTCCTCGCGCGCGGTGACCGCCTGCACCAGGTCGCGCACGTCGCCGAAGCCCAGGTTCATGCCGTGGCCGGCCAGCGGATGCACGACGTGGGCGGCGTCGCCGACCAGCGCCACGCGCTCGGCCACCAGCGAGTGCGGCCGCATCAGGGTCAAGGGGAAGGCCCGCACCGCTTCGGGCTGGACGGGCGTCAGCTTGCCCAGCTTGGGACCGGCGAATTCGGCCAGCCGGTCGGCCAGCGCCTGCGCGCCCTCGCTGCACAGCGTGTCGGCCAATGCGTCCGGAGCGGACCACACCAGCGAGACACGGTTGCCCGGCAGCGGCAGCAGCGCCACGATGCCGCGCGTGCACGTGAACCACTGCAGCGCGGCGCCATGGTGCGGCAGCTCGCAGTCGAAATTGGCGACGACGCCCTTCTGGTTGTACGGCTTGTAATCGAGGCCGATATCGCACTGGCCGCGCACCCACGACTGCGCGCCGTCCGCGCCCACGACCAGCGCGGCCCGGATCGCGCTGCCGTCGTCGAGCTGCACGCTGGCCCCTTCGGCCGTCGTGTGCAACGCCACCGCGCGGCCGCTGACGACGTGCACGTTCTGCGCGAAGCGCAGCGCCGCGTCCAGCGCCTGGTTCAGGTTGCGGTCCTCGACGATCCACGCCAGCGTGTCGGCGTGGGCACCATAGGCATCGAAATTGATGTGGCCCGGCTGTTCGCCGTCGCCCTTGACGATCATCGCGTCCACCGGCGCCACGCGGCCGGCATCGAGCGCGCCCCACACCTTGAGCGACGCCAGCAGCGCCTGCGCCGTATGGTTCAGCGCATATACCCGCACGTCCCAGCTGGGCTCCAGCCCATCCGGCGGCGTGACCGGCGGCGGCCCGAGCAGCGTGACGCTCTGCCCGGCCTGGGCGAACGCCAGGGCGGCCGTCTTGGCGATGGCGCCGTTACCGACGATGCAGACCGCGGTCTGCACGTGCTGCTTGCTGGAGAGAGTGGAGGACTTGTTCATTCGCCCATTATAGCGAGGGCAAGTCGCGGGCGGCATCCGGATGGTTCAGTCCCGGCGCTACGCCGGCCGGGGAATGGCGAGGGGCTGCACGGCTTCCAGCAGGGAGCGTCGCCCTTGGTTGTTGAGTGAAAGCCCGGAAGGCGCTGACAATCGTTGCGCTCTTCGCAAATATCTGAGATCCATGCTCAACCACTATTGCAAAGCTGCATTTGCCTGCTATAATGCGGCCTCTTGGCCTGGTAGCTCAGTTGGTAGAGCAGAGGATTGAAAATCCTTGTGTCGGTGGTTCGATTCCGCCCCGGGCCACCAAGAATTCTTGCAGAACGCCACCTTCGGGTGGCGTTTTTGTTTTGGCCTGCCCTCGGCCTGCTCGGCCATATGGACAACCGCCGACATTGTCAATAAAGTAACGCGTTCGTTCGAAGCACCCCTTTATCGACCATGAAAAAACTCATCGCTTGCCTGCTGGTCGCTTGTTCCGCCAGCGCCATCGCAGCGCCATCCCCACTGCTGGAAAATGCCTTGTCCTGCAAACTCAAGGACAAAGAGCTTGCGACGCTGATGCGCGACCTCGCGGCCAAGCAACCGGCGTTTGCCAAGCCGGCAAAACAATTCGGTGCGCCGTCCGCGGATCTGTACCGGTTGCCTCAACCGGTCAGCGCATTGGGCTACTCGTCCGCCGAGGTGGTCGTCACCCCTGGCCGCATCCTGCTGGCCGTCCCCGACAAATCCGTCAGCCAGGCCGTGCCACGTTGAAGCTGCAGGAAGAGGCTTACTCGCCGGCCAGCCGGGAAGTGCGCCCGACCGCCAGTATCGTCGCGTTCCAGCTGTCCCATCCCGAGCTGGCCGGCAAGCTGCTGGTAGGATGCCAGTATGCCAACGGCGCTGCGGCGGCGTGGATGCAGTGACGTCTGCCTGCGGGGGCTGATCGTCACGGCTCCAGCAACAACGTCCGGATATCGTTCAGGATCACATCCGGCATCAGGTAAGCCGTCGTGTAGATTTCCCGCACCCGCCCTCGCCCATCGATCAGGAACACCTTCAACAGGTGGTTGTAGAGCCGGGTCGGCCGGCCTTGCTCGTCCAAGGTGACCGCCACGTCCTGCCCGAAGCCATCGATGATGGGGCGCAGCGCGGCGACGTTGCGCGTGGTGAGGAAATGCCAGCGCAGCGCGCTGGTGGGCGAGGCCAGCGGGCCGGCATAGTGGCGCAGCGCCGTGGGCGTGTCGTTGGTGGGGTCGAACGACAGGCTGACGAAGCGCACCCGCCGTGCCTCGGCAGGCTTCGCCAGCAGCCGGGTACGCAGCTTGGAGAAGGTCTCGAACGCCAGCGGGCAGCCGACCGGGTCGACGCAATACGTGTACATGAAGCTGAGCAGCGTTACCTTGCCCGTCGTGTAGCGGCGCAGCGGCCCTGCGGCGCCGTCCGGCGCGAGCACTTCGCCATCGGGCGCGGCCTGGATCGCTTCCAGCCGGTAGCTGCCGGGCGCGGGTGCGACGAATTGCTGGCGCGGCGGGCTTGCCGCCATTGCATGCGCCAGGCCCGTGCAGGCCAGCGCGGCGCACAACAAGGCGTCAGCGCGACGGCCCACTGCGGTCGGCGATGGCACTGCCCTGCATGGCCACGGCAGCGGCGGGCTTGGCGGTAAACTTCATGTGGTGGGCCCGCCCCAGCTTTTCCTTGGTGAAGTCGATCGCCCACTGCTGCCGCAACTCCTTGCCGTCCCAGCTGAACAGCTTGAGGAACTGCTCGTTGTCGGCGCCCTTCTTGTCCCAGTTCTCCAGCAGGCTGCTGGTCACGTAGACGCGCTTGCCGTCCCAGCTCTGGCTCACCATGTTGACCTGCTTGCCCGTGACTTTCTCGTAGACCTGCTTGGGGGCGGCCGGATTGGTCAGGTCGAACAGCCTGGTCTTGCCGTCCATGAACGTGTTCACCCACAGGCTCTTGCCGTTGGCCGCAATCGAGATGTCGACGGGGAGCGGAATCTTGGCCGGGTCGCCGATGGCCGCCACGTCGCGCACCTGCCATTCGCCGCGCTCGTCCTGGCGGATCAGCCACAGTTTCGACGTCAGCGCCGACGCGGTGATCGCCCAGTTGTCGCCCTCGGCCAGCGACCAGCGGATTTCCAGCGGCGCGCCGGGCGTGTTGAAGACTTTCGTCGGCCGCATGGCCTTGAAGTCCCACAGCACCATGGTGTTGCCGAACTGTTTCATGGCGGCCGGGTCGGCCATCAACTTGCCCAGGTCCCGCATGTAGTTGTTGTGGCCCGTGAAACTGGACGTCAGCATGACGTTCTTGCCGGGATTGACGGCGATGTCGTACCCGTAGCCGTCCGCCTGCGCGCCACCGGGCAGCGCGGTCGGGATGGGATAACTGGCCACGTAGTCGCCCTTGTTGTTGTACACCACCAGCCCGGTGGCCCCACCCTTGTCGCGCGCATTCGAGAGGGTGCCGATCAGCATGCGCCCGGGGATCGGGTAGAACGTGTGCGGCCCTACGTAGCCGCTCCTGGCGGGCAGGTCGTCGATCGTCTTCACCAGTTTCGGCCTGGCGGGATTGGTGCCGACATCGAAGACAAAGATCTTGCTGTCGTCCAGGCGGCCGGCCCACAGGTAACGGCGATCGTCGCTGAAGCCCATGTGATGCGCCTCGCCGCGGCCCGGCACGGGCAGCACGTCGATCACCTTGCCATATTTCGCCGAGCGGGGATTGACGTCCACCGTGACCAGCTTGTCCGCCCCATCGCCCAGGCCCGCGACGCCCAGGGTCCACACGTGGAGGTAATCTTCCTGGCCCTTGATCAGGCTGGCCAGGTAGGGGGAATTGCAGGTCTCGTCCGCCACCGCGGTTGCCATCGGCAACAACAGGGCGACAAGGCAAGGAAGCAGACGACGCGACGTTTTCATGCGCATTCTCCCCACATTGTTATGGCTTGCAGTGCTTCGATTATAGGCACGGTCAACGCTCGAACACCAGCTCCGGCAAGACAACTTCCCAACGATCTCTTTGGCAGCGTGCTTGGAACTCTGGCGCGTTGTCGCACTTGCGCCAGACCACCACCGCGCGCACGCGCGCCAGTACGCAGCGCATGCCGACCGGCGGCCGGAAGTTCTTGGAAAACCTGCCGACGACGACGCCGGTCTCATCCATCAGCCTGGCGCCTTGCTCGTCTTCCACGTAACTTAGTCTGTCGCCAACGCGCAGGTTGGCAATGGCACGGTGCACAATACTGTTGGCTTCCTTCCAACCGGCGAAGCTCAGCTTCAGGTCCCGCTGGCCGGGCAGGTGAAAACGGCGTTCCAGAGGGCCAGGCGCGGGCAGCCAGGAGATGGGAGGCCTGCGGACTAGGCAGGCGTGCTCGCCCAGCGTGTCGATCATCGGATTGCCGGGCTCCATGTTCGCCAGCGTCAGCGTTGCCTTGGCACGCGTCATGGCAACGTAATAGAGCCGCCGCGCCGCGTCCGCGTCTTCGCCCTGCCCGTTGCGCCAGTCGCCGTCAAGAACGAAGACGTGGTCGAATTCCAGTCCTTTTGCGCGATGCGCTGTCAGCAGCAGTATGCCGTCCTGCTGTAGGCGGCTGGCCCGTCCCCATTCCGCCAGCCACTCCTGGAAATAGGCAAGCGGCACCTCCGCTTCCTGGGTATCCTGGACAAACGCATCGACCGCCTCGCGCAGCACGCGCCACCAGCACGAGCCGTCGCGCTCCGCCAACCAGCTTTGCAAATCGCCGGCCTTGAGCAAACGCTTGCCGTCACTGGCGCAAAGACCTTCGAGGTAAGCGAGCAACGCCTGCGTTTCCCGCAAGCGCCACAGCGACGGCGCCTCCTCGTCCGCCATGCTGACCGGAATTCCGGCGGCTTCCAGGGCGGCTCGCACCGGGTCGAGATACTTCCATTGTCGCGCGATCACTGCCGTCCGGGCCAGGTCGAGGCCGAGCGCCATCATGCGCCGCAACTCCGTGTAGATGGCCAACGCCTGCTGATCCGCATTCCGCCCAGTCGGCAAGATCTGGACCCGTCCTTGGGTCACCGGGTCGACTTGCTGCCACACACCGCCCGGAGCCGCGTTGGCACGGGCAGCGTTGACACGGATCGCCTGCTGTTTCATGCGCTCCTTGGAGCGGCCGATCACCAGATTGGCTACCGCGACGATGTGTCGCGTGCTGCGATAATTCTCGACGAGCTGTTCCTGGCGCGCTTTGTAGTCTTCCGTATAGCGACGAATGTATTCTATCGAAGCGCCAGCGAAGGCATAGATATTCTGGTCGTCGTCGCCGACCGCGAACAGGTTCAGGCGTCCGTCCTCGTCGCTGCGTTTGCGGCCGGCCAGGGCAGCGATCAAGGCATATTGACCAGGGCCGATGTCTTGGTATTCGTCTACCAGTATCCAGCGGAATCCGGCGAGTAAGCGGTCGCGCTGGGCGTCTGCATCCTCGGGCGGCAAACCGCGCCCTTCCAATAGAGCGGTCGCCTCGGACAGCACACCATCGAAATCAGCCTCCTCGCCGCCGCGATGGACGAAGCTCGCCCCGACCAGGCGCATGGCCAGGGCGTGACAGGTCAGAACGGTGACGCCACGCGCGTCGTCGCCGATGAGTGCGGCCAGGCGCTTGCGAATCTCCAGAGCGGCATGGCGGTTGTATGCCAGCGCCAGCACCGCCTGCGGATTCTCGCGGCGCATGCGGATCAGATAGGCGATCCGATGGACCAGCACTCGCGTTTTGCCTGAACCTGGGCCCGCAAGCACCAGTACATTTGCGCTGTCGCGATCGTCCGCCACGATATTGCGCTGGTGAGGGCGTGCGAGCGTGTCGACGATCGTCTCCCAGGACTGCGGCGTTGTCTGGCGGGTCAGCTCCGATTCCCTGCCCGGCAGCCAGCGCCGACAGAACTCCTCGCGCGTGTACGTGAAATAGTCCAGCGCCAGCTGGACGGCGTCCGCCATCTGCCGGATGCCGCGCTCCGCATATTCCGCCATGATGTGGATTTGCCGGGTTAGTTCTTCGTAATGCAAAGCCAGCGCTTGGTAATTACTCTTTTCAAACTGCAGTTTCCAGTTGCTTTCCAGGTGCAAGGTCATGGCCGGCCGGAAGATGGTCAGTCCCTTGTTCAGTCGTAATACCTCCTGCTCGTGCAGCCACAGCAACCCTCGCTCGACAAGCTTGCGCATATCTTTCGTATCGGCGGCCAGGAGGGCGTCGCTGGCCACACTCGCTGCCAGCTGGCCTATCGTGGTTTCCGCCAGCTGGTCAACGCCACGTGCCCCTTGCGGCAGGGCGGACAGCCAATGATCGAGCAGCCGTTCCGCGGCGTTGCGGCGCCGTTCGGCAATCCGTTCCAGCAGGCGCCAGGGCCGGTTGAGGGTCACGTGCAACAGCTCGGGGTCACTGCCGCGCTTGACGGTCAGGCTCCCCTTGCCTTCCTCTCCATCGCGCCCGTCGCCCGCCAGCCCGGCAATGATCTGGCGTACACGTTGCGGCAGTGCCGTGTATCCCTGATCCTTCAGGCGTTGCGTCACCAGCCGCAAATGAAGCGGCGCGGTGTCGTTAACACCAAAGTCGGGCGCGTCTTCCCTCAGCGCGGCGATCACGGCCGCTTCCAGGACAGCGGCATCGCGCAGGCGCTTTTTCGATGAGTTCTCCACTGCCACGTGGACAAAGGCCGTCATCGCCATGTCGTTGCTGGCAATGCCCAGACGGTCGAACAGGAACAGGGTTTCGCGCAGCAGGTCAGCACTGAAGCCGCCAGCCGCCATCAGTTCGTCGGTGGACAGCCCGTCGTCGGCGCCGGCGGCCAACAGCAACTCGACCAGGCGCAGGCAACGCTGGCGGTACGGTGCATCGAGCTCCCCCAGCAGTCGCTCGGCCTCGGCCGCGGTCCTGACACGCAACGACGAGGCGAAAACCTGCACCGCATTCTCCTCGCGTCGCACCAGCCCTGCCTCTTCCAGCCAGGCGATGGCCGTGCGTACGCGGGTGTCATCGGTATTGCCGTCGCGCTTGAATTTGCCGTCCTGGTCCTCTTCCAGGATCTCGGCCGGCGTTGCCACCAGCGCATGGTCGCGGTCTTTCTTGCGCTGCAGTTGCCGCAGGGCGCGCAACACGCCCTGGATATCACGCCGCGACAGGCGCGACGCCGCGGACATGCCGTGCTGGCGTTCCACGTCCTCGGAGGAGTACAACAGGACGCTGCGCGCCTGTGCGCGGTCGCGTCCGGCCCGGCCCGCCTCCTGCAGGTAATTTTCCAACGAGCCGGGGATGTCGGCATGCACGACCAGGCGCACGTCGGGCTTGTCGATGCCCATGCCAAAGGCATTGGTTGCGGCGATCACACGCAGCTTGCCCGCGATGAAAGCATGCTGTGTGTCCTTCTTGCGTTCCGGCGGCAGCTTGGCGTGGTAGGCGGCAGCGGCATGCCCTTTATTGCACAGGTAAATCGCCATCTCCTCGACCTGCTTGCGAGTGGCACAGTAAACGATGGCACCACCCGGGGCGTCGGCCGGCAACTCCCGTTCGATCAACGCGGCGACACGGGTGAACTTTTCGGCTTCGGTCGTTTCAATCACTTCGAAATCGAGGTTATCGCGCTTGGCGCCCCCGGGAAATACGCGCAGCTCGACACCCAGCCGTTCGCGGAAATGGCCGACAATGTCAGCCACGACCTCGGGCTTGGCGGTGGCCGTCAGGCATTGGATCAGGGGCATTTCCTGGCCGGGACTGGCCTCGGCGTTTTCGCGGATGAAGCGCGCCACATATCGGTAATCCGGCCGGAAATCCTGTCCCCATTTCGACAGGCAGTGCGCTTCGTCAAAGATCCACGCGCCGATCTCGCGCTGCGCCAGCACCTTGCGCACACCTTTGTTGCGCAACTGCTCGGGTGCGATCAGCAGGATGCTGACATCGCCCAGGCGCACCCTGTCGAGCACGTCCGCGCGCTCCGGCATGGACAGCAGGCCGTTGATGGCAGCGCACCCCTGAATGTCCCGTGCACGCAGCCCGTTGACCTGGTCTTCCATCAGTGCTACCAGCGGAGAGATGACGATCGACAGGGCTCCGGTACGCGCGAAGCGCGACAAGGCGGGTACCTGGTAGCACAGCGATTTGCCGGTACCGGTTGGCAGGATGCCCAATGAATGCTCGCCTCGCATCGCCGCCTCGACAATCTCCTGCTGCAGCGGCCGGCCGCTGACGCTGTGTACCGGCTCGGGGCGGAACGTGTAACGCTTGCCGAACCAGTACTGTAACTGCCGCAGGGCGCTGTGTTCGCGCTCGCACCACCGGCAGTCCGGTCTGCCGCAGGGCGTATCGCGCAGCTGCCGGATCAGCCGCCCCGTCTCGGGAAACTGGTGCCGTACCCATGGCGGCATGACCGAATCGCCGCCTGCCACGGAGATCCAAGCCAGTGCATACGCCAGCGGCCATGCCAATTGCGGCGCCCGAGCAATGATGTCGCGGCGCGCCTGGGTGCAACCGGCGTCGTCCAGCAAGCGCATCATGGCGGCCTCGGCTTCGGATGCATGTGGCCTCGCAGCCCCGCGTACCTCGGTAAAAAAATGATCCAGTCCGCCTACCCCACGCTGTTCAGTGGTCAGCCAATGCCATGCCAGCAGAAGGTCCGGTGCTTCCTTTGCCATCGCCGTCAGGCTCTCGATCTGATCGGCGAAGACCTGCAGGGCGAGTTCGGCATCGAGAAGTGGATCGTTGCGACAGTTTCCCAGCAAGCAGCCGTCGTGGTGGTGCTTGACCAGATGGTGGTAGGGATTGCGCGGGAACGCCAGAGGGTTAAGGCGCAATGTGTCGATCGCATCCTTGCCCAGCAGGCGCAGATTGGGCTGAGCTGCACGCAACTGGGGCAGGTCGAAGGCCAGCAAGTTGTGCCCCAGTAAATAGCTGGCCTCGTCGGCCAGGCCATCGAGGGCTCTCAATGCATCAGACAGCGTACCGGGCGGAAAAGCCACCGGCCGCCCGTTTTTGCCATGTACGCCAGCGAATCGGTGAATGCGTCCACTGTCACGACCAACCTCGAGGTCAATCGAAACAACGCTGGCGGCAACGCCGGGATGGCCAGCGGCTGAGCAAGCACTGAAATTGGAGCTGAACGTAGCGGACATGATCGAACTATGTCGCGATTGATTGCTTAGCGCAATGTCTAAAAGACGAAAAAGACCCGCTGTATATCAACTAGCATATTGCAATCTGAAACAACGGGTAATCGCCTAATTTTTCTAGGCACGTGCGGCCCTCGGGTACTATGGCCGCAATATTATCGACCAGAGCCAATTTCTCGAACTGCATTCCATGACCGTCGAAGAACTCCAAGCCTTCTGCCGAGGCTACCCCGGCGCAACCGAAACGCTGCACGGTGCGCCAAGCAATATCCTGACGTATTCGGTCGGGGACAAGAACTTCGCCTATTTCAAGACGAGCGAGCCGGAACAGTGGCGCTTCAGCCTGCGCGTGTCGCCGGACCGCTTCATCGAGTTGACGGACGTGCCTGGCGTGAAACCGGCCCGCTACATGGGACGCTTTCATTGGATCACCATCGTCGACGTCGCCCGGTTTCCCGCGCCTTACCTGGCGGAGCTGGTCGAATGGTCCTACGGCAAGGCACTGGGTTCGCTCAGCAAGACCCGCCGGCAAGCGTTCCCTGCCGAGAAACGTGACTTGCCATTCAGGCAAGATTGATTTACCCTGCCCGGTCATCCTCAACCTGCCGCATCTTCATGACCGCCCAGCCTTTCCGCTACCCGATTCTGACGTTCGCCCTTATCGCCATCAATATCCTGCTGTTCGTCGTGCAGGTCATCGGCGGCATGGACGCGACCGATCCCTCCTCCGACGACCTGATCCGCTGGGGCGCCAACCTGGCCGCCTACTCGCTGGACGACGAGCCCTGGCGCCTGCTGACCAGCATGTTCCTGCACGTGGGGCTGCTGCACCTGGCGCTCAATATGTACATGCTCTTCGCGTTCGGCGCGATGGCCGAGCGCCGCTTCGGGGCGATCCGCATGCTGCTGGTGTACCTGCTGTCCGGCCTGGCCGGCAGCATCGTCAGCGCGCTGTGGCATGCCGACCCGTTCAACCAGGTAGTGGCGGCCGGCGCGTCGGGCGCTTTGATGGGCCTGACCGGCGCCTACCTGGCCGACTGGCTGGTGGCGAGCTGGCACAACGATCCCCATGAAGACGTCAAGATCGGCGGGCCGCTGGTCCAGACCATCGTCATCAACCTCGTCATCGGCTCTGTCATTCCCGGCATCGACAATGCATGCCACATCGGTGGCCTGATCGGCGGCTTCCTGGTCGGCGGTGCCTTTGCGCTGGTCCCGCCGAACGCCAGCTGGCTGAAAAGCGCGCTGGCGGCCGTGGTCATCTGCGGCGCCGCCCTCGCCGCGATGGTTGCCGCGCTGCGTGTCGAGCCGTCCGAAGGACTGATCGCGCTGCGCGAGGTGCACGCCGCGGAGAAAGCGGAGCGGGAGGAGAAGGAGCAGGCCGCGCGCGCCAAGGCGCAGCGCCACGCCGCTGTCCTCGAGGAACGCAAGCGCGGCCCGCGCACCGAAACCGACGACATCGCGGCCGGCACGTCGATCGCGCTGGAACACCGGCCGCACAGCCTGTACCTGATGCCAGACAGTCAGCGCATCGCCGTCACGGCAGGCTGGAACGCGGTGCAGGTGGTGGACCTGGCCGCACGCAGCGGCGGGCCATGGATCAAGGGACCGCGCACCGAAGGCATGATGATCGGCTGCTACGACCCGCCCTGCTTCCCCAACAATCCGAATGCGCTGGCGCTGGCGCCGGATGGCCGCACCGCCTACGCCGCGTCGATGGAGACGGACGGCATCGGCATCGTCGACCTGGAGACGGGCAAGATGACGGCCGCCGTCAAGACGGGCAAGCTGCCGCGCGCACTGGTCGCCGATGCGGCGGGCCGGCGCGTCTACGTGGTCAACGACGTGGCCAACACGGTCGTGGCGGTCGACGTGGCCACCCGCAAGATCGTCGCCAGATCCGCCGTCTTCGGCAAGAATAAACTCGAGTACTACCATCCCGTGGGCATCTGGCTGGCCGCGCAGGACCGCGAGGTGTGGGTGCTGGACCAGAGCCTGTCGCGCCTGGTGGTGCTGGACGCCGCCACGCTGGCCGAAGTCGCCGAGGTCAGCATCACGTCGGGCTACATGAACGGCGCCCATTTCGACGCCGCGCGCGGCAAGGCCTGGGTGGTGGGCGTGGACGCGCTCGACCAGATCGACCTGGCCAGCAAGAAAGTGGAAAAGACGGCGCACTTCTGCCAAGGGGAGCGTGCCGTGCCGGTCGCCATCGATCGCGCTGCCAGCCGGCTGGCCCTTGCCGCGCAGGGTCGCGCGGTGGTGGTCAGCCTGCGCACGGGCTTCATCGTGGCGTCCTATCCGTACGACGGCAAACCGACCGGACTGCAGTTCGCACCGGACGGCAAGCGCCTGTACGTCATCGGCACCGATCCCCAGCGCCTGACCACGCTCGACCTGAGCGTCACCGGTGAACTGGGCGCGCCGGCCGGCGCCGACGAGTTGAAGTTCCTGTGCTCTAACCTGGACTGAACCAAGGCAGAATGGCGCAATGAAGATGCGCCAGAAAGCCGACCTGCCCACGAAAACCTGCGCCCGCTGCGGCCTGCCGTTCAGCTGGCGCAAGAAGTGGGCGCGGGATTGGGACAACGTGAAGTACTGCTCCGAGCGGTGCCGCCGCGGCGGCACCGGTTGAATCAACGCCTCAAGCCACCGCCTGCAATGCCTGCCGCGCCAGCTCGCGGGCGCCTTCGTACGATTTTACCGCCGCGATAAAGCGGCCGTTGTGGCAGAAGATCGCATCCGGCACACCCGTGACGGCGGCCAGCTCCGCATCGCGCAGGCCGGCCCACGCTTCGGGCAGGTCGGCGCGGGCGTCGAAACTCTCGGCGCTGACCGGCACCGTGTGCAGCAGGTAGCGCTGCTCGCCCAGGCTGTGGCTGATGACGAACAACACCTTCGGCATTTCCTTGCGCACCAGCTGCGTCCAGGGCAGTGCGCTGTTTTTCAGGAACAGCACCTTGCCGTCTTCCAGTGCTTCCGACTGGCGCACCTGCTGCACCGCAAGCAGCGCGCCGACGCGGTATTTGACGGCATTGGCCAGCACGTCCGCCAGCAGCGCCATCGCGCGCCGGAACTCGGCCAGGCGGAACGCTTCCGCCGGCGCGCCGTAGCCCAGCCGCTGCTCGTCCAGCCAGTTCGGATTGAACCCCGAGATCACCGCCGACAGCCCGTAGCCACCTGGCGCGTTTTTCGCGGCGCCCACGTCCGACAGGTCCAGGTACTGCACGATATCGCTGTCGATGGCGTAGGCCAATTCCCGCGCCTTGTCTTCCGACAGCTCATGCCCGCAATGCGTCGAGGCCAGGGCGCGCACGCACTGCCCGCCGAACTCGCGCCAGACCAGGCCCGCGCTCGCATACGGCACGCCGCTCTGGCGGGCGCCGCTGAACCCCTTCTGGTGATGGTCGAAGCGCCCCGTGGCCGGGTCCCAGATGCCGCCGACGTCGACGACGAAATCGGCGCTGTCGATGATGGCCTGGTCGCGGGTCCTGACGATCTCCGCTTGCGGGAACAGGATGTGCAGTACCGCGACGGCCCAGGCATCGTCGGCGTGGAACTTGCCATTGTGAGTAACTATCAGCATGAAGAACCAGATCTTTATATTTTGCAAAGAATCATCATACAGAGATCGCGTCCGGAAGGCGATGGCCGCCGCTGCCGCCGCAGCAGGACGATTATCGTAAAAGCGACATTAGATGATGATTTCTAGAACTTAGAATTGCAAATTTGAAAATACAACGATACAGTTGCGCCCCTTTTAACTGAATTAGAGTTTTCGCAATGAAGAAGTTTGCATTCGCTTTTGCTTCCCTGCTCGCCGTGACGGCAGCCCAGGCACAACAGAGCGCCGCCTCCCCGGTGCGTTTCATGGTTGGCGCCGGCCTCAGCGTCGGTGGCGACAACCTGGCCACCGTCGAGTTCACGGATGGTCACTCGGAAGACCTCAAGGCCGGCGGCCTGCTGTACCTGACGGCCGGCGCGGACTACCGCATCAGCGAGGCCTTCTCGCTGCAGGGCACGATCAACTACCACGTCAACAACAGCACCGGCGACAACGGCGACGTCCGTTTCCAGCGCTTCCCCGTTGAACTGATCGGCTACTACCACATCAACCCGCAGTGGCGCGTGGGCGCCGGCGTGCGCTACACGAACAAGCCGAAGATCTCCAGCAGCGGCGTGCTGGACGGCATGGACTTCGAGTTCGACAACACCACCAGCGGCCTGGTCGAGGCGGAATACTTCTACAGCGCCAACTTCGGCGTCAAGGTGCGCTATGTGCACGAGACGTACAAGAAGTCGGGCTACCGGGGCGACGTCAGCGGCAAGCACGTGGGCGTTTCCGCGGCTTATTACTTCTGATCCGCTTCTAATGCTGCTCCGCTGCCGCCCTGCCTTGCGCCGGCGGCAGCGTGACCTGGGCGCGCAAGCCGCCCCCGGCGCGGGCCGACAACGCCAGCGCTGCCCCCATTCCCTCCGCCAGCTCCTGCGCGATCGCCAGCCCCAGGCCACTGCCGCCCGTGGCCGCGTTGCGCGAGCCTTCCAGCCGGTAAAACGGCTGCAGCACGGCGTCCAGTTGATCGGCCGGAATGCCCGGCCCCCGATCCAGCACCGCAATCGTCACGCGTCCCGCCGCCATGCCGGCCTCGATCTCGGCCGCACCAGCAAACTTCAGCGCATTGTCGACCAGGTTCGTCGCAATCCGGCGCAGCGCCTGCGGACGTGACACCAGCGTCGCACCGATCGTGCCGCGCAACGTGACGGCCTGCCCGGCATCGGCATAGTCGGCCGCGATGGCCGCCAGCAGGGCATCCACGTCGCAACGCACCGCCGGCTCGGCCGCCGCGTGCGCGCTGCGGGCATACGCGATGCCTTCCCGGATCAGCGCCTGCATCGCGGCCAGGTCCGCCTGCCATTTGTTGCGCTCCGCATCGTCATCCATCAGCTCCGTGCGCAGGCGCATGCGCGTGACAGGCGTCTGCAGGTCGTGCGCGATGGCGGCCAGCATGCGGGTGCGCTCCTGCAGGTGGCGGGCGATGCGCGCCTGCATGGCGTTGAAGGAACGTGCCGCCTGCGCGACCTCGGCCGGCCCCTCCTCCGGCACCGGCGTTGCCGCCTGCGTGGGACTGAGGGCCTCGGCCGCCTGCGCCAGGCGGGCCAGCGGCCGCGCCGCGATGCGCACCGCCAGCCAGCACGACAGCGCCAGCACGGCCAGCTGCGCCGCCAAGAGCAGCGGCAGCCACTGCGCGAACGGCATCCCGGCGGGCGCGAAGTCGATCGCCAGCGGGGTGCCGTCGCGCAGGTCGATGACGAGGCGCCGGGGCGAGTCGGGCGGCATCGCGGCAATGTCCACCCGGTAGCGCGGCCCCAGCCACTGCGCCACGCTCGCGGCGGCTGCGTCGTCCGGCGGCGCCGCGGCGCGGCCGGCCACGGCCACACCGAGGCGATAGCGGTAGTTACGGCGATCCAGCGTGTCGAGCCACGCGCCCCGTTCGGCCGCGGGCAGGCGCTCCAGCATCGCCACCGAGCTGGCCACGTCGCGCCCCATGTACGCATACATCATCGTTTGCGACGCGCGCATGCGCTCGTACCACACCGCGCCGAACGTCAATGCCTGCGCCGCCACCAGCCCGCACAGCAGGATCGCGACCAGGCGGCCGAACAGCGTGCGCGGCCAGCGCATCATGGCAGCGGCTCGACGGCGGCGCAGAACACGTAGCCCTCGTTGCGCACCGTCTTGATGTAGCGGGCCTCGCGCGCGCCGTCGCGCAGGCGCTGGCGCAGGCGGCTCACCAGCAGGTCGATGGAGCGGTCGAAGATCTCCACGCCGCGGCCTTGCGTCAGGTTCAGCAACTGGTCGCGGTTCAGCACCCGCTGCGGGTGATCGAGCAGCACGCGCAGCAGGCGATACTCCGCGCCGCTCAAGGCCACCATCGTGCCATCCGTATCGAGCAGGTGGCGCGCCGTCGTGTCCAGGCGCCAGTCGCCGAAACGCAGCAATGGCGCGCTGTCGGCCACCTGCAGGTTGGGTGGCAGCATCCGGGTGCGCCGCAGCACCGCATGGATGCGCGCCATCAGTTCGCGTGCGGCGAACGGCTTGGTCAGGTAGTCGTCCGCGCCCATTTCCAGGCCGAGGATGCGGTCGGCTTCCTCGTCGCGCGCCGTCAGCATCAGGATCGGCAGCGCCTTGTGGCGACCGGCCCGCAGCGTGCGGCACAGGCTCAGGCCGTCCTCTCCCGGCAGCATGAGGTCCAGCACGACGAGGTCGACGGCCGTGTCCTCCAGCAGCGCGCGCAACTGGCGGCCATCGGCGGCCAGCGACACCGTAAAGCCATTCTTGCGCAGGTAGGCAGCCAGCAGTTCGCGGATCTCGCGGTCGTCGTCGACGATCAGGATATGGTCGGGTGCGTTCATACCCAGCTTTATAGCGTATTCCGGCGGCGGGGCGGCAGCGATTTATGTCGCAATGTATCCCGCGCCGCCACCGATACAAGCGCTTGCAAAACGGCCGGGGCATGGACACATCGCCGACACGTGGCGATTGTCCAATGACATCACCGGCCGCCGTGGCCGGCCACGTCACCGGGAGTCGCCATGCCACGTTCCATCCATTCCACCCTCCTGGCCGCCGCGCTGGCGCTGGCCGCCCTGCCGCTGCGTGCGGCCCCGCCACCCGAGAGCGGCCGCTGGATCACCGCCAGCGGCAACCTGGAAGTCGAGATCGCCCCATGCGGCGATGCGCTGTGCGGCACCGTGTCGAAGGTGCTGGGCAACCGCTCGATGAGCCATCCCGGCCAGCCCATGCCGGCCGCCGACAGCCGCCCCGTGCCGGGCATGCAACTGCTGACCGGGTTGCGTTCCGTCGGCGACGGCACGTGGCAGGGTCGCCTCTACAACCGCGAAAACGGCCAGACCTACGATTGCCGGTTGCGGCTGGCGGCACCGGACCGGCTGGAAGTCCAGCCTACGGGCTTGCCGGCCATGGCACCGCCGCAAGTGTGGCGCCGCGCAGCGGGAGCGATGCCATGACGGTCGACCTGCCCCTGGCCTTCTCGGCGGGGCTGCTGACGGTGGCCGCGCCCTGCATCCTGCCGATGCTGCCGATCCTGCTGGGCGCGGGCACCGGCACGGCCGGCGGTGGGCGCCTGCGCCCCGTGTTCATCGCCGCCGGCTTCGTGCTGGCGTTTGCCGGCGGCGCGCTGCTGTTCGGCGCCTTTGCCGACAGCCTGGGCCTGGCTCAGGAAGCGTTGCGCAACGGCGCCATCGTGCTGCTGGGCGTGTTCGGCATCTCGCTGTTGTGGGCCCGCCCGTTCGAACTGCTGGCGGCCCGCATCGCACCACTGCTGGACGGGATCGACATCGGCCGCCATGCGGGCCCGGGCAACCTGGGCGGACTGGTGCTGGGTGCCGGCCTGGGCATCGTCTGGACGCCCTGCGCCGGTCCCGCGTTTGCCGCGATCCTGGCGCTGGTGGCGTCGGCCCACAGTCCGGGGCGTTCCGGCCTGCTGTTGCTGCTGTTCGCCGGCGGCGCGGCCATCCCGATGCTGGCCATCGCCTATGGCGGCCAGCTGGCGCAAGCTCACGTACGCCGCGTGGCGCGCCATGCCCATGCGATTCGCCGCGTGGCCGGCGCGCTGATCGCCATCACCGCGCTGGCCATGTACTTCCAGTACGACACCCTGGCAGCCGCCTGGCTCACCAACCTTGTTTCGGAGACCTACCTATGAACACCCGCCTGATCGCCATTGCCATGACCGCTCTGCTGCACATCCTGCCCACCCACGCCGCCACGCCACCGCTGCGCGACCGCGGTCCGGCGCCGGAGCTGGCCGGCACGAAGACCTGGCTCAACTCGGCACCGCTGACGCTGCAGCAGCTGCGCGGCAAGGTCGTGCTGGTCGACTTCTGGACCTACTCGTGCATCAACTGCATCCGCACATTGCCGCACGTGGCCCGGCTGCACGAGACATACAAGAACCAGGGCCTGGTGGTGATCGGCGTGCACACGCCGGAATACCCATTCGAACGCAGCACGAACAACGTGCGGGCCGCCACCAAGCGCTTCGGCCTGACCTATCCGGTCGTGCAGGACAACGACTACGGCACGTGGAACGCTTTCAGGAACCAATACTGGCCCGCCGCCTACCTGATCGACCGCAACGGCCGCATCGTCCATACGCAGATCGGCGAAGGCGGCTATGCCGAGATGGATGCGGCGGTGCGGGCGCTGCTGCAGCGCGGCTGACCGGGTATATGGCTGTGCGGCTCAGCGCCGCAGCAGCCAGATCACCAGCGACACGACTATCGAGATGACGAGGCACGTGACGATGGGGAAATGGAAGCTGCCGCCTTCGCGCACGATATGGATGTCGCCGGGCAGGCGGCCGAACGGCAGCTTGCCCAGCCATGGCCAGGCCAGGCCGACGGCGACGACGACGAGGCCGATGACGATCAGGGCTTTCTGCACGCTAGGCTCCACGGCGGGGAAAGACGCCAGCATACCAAGTGCGGGTCAAGCGTGGCGCGAGGAGCCACCAGGGGCTGCTAAGATCGGCATTCGACCACCGCCAAACGATCGTCATGCCACCTCACCTCGGACTCGTCTGCGTCACGGTCTCGAACGAGATCAAGTACCGCACCATCACGCGCAAGCGGCTGCTGGAGCAGTCGCCGGACACGCAGCAGAAGCTGCTCGACGATATTTACCGCAGCAATATCCAGGCGTTCGATACGGCCATGCGCTACTGCGAGCGCGAAAACATCGCGCTGTACCGCATCCCGTCGTCGATCTTCCCGTTTGCGGACGACGACCTGGGCCGCGATCTGCTGGCCAGCTTCGCCGACACCCTGGCCCGCTCGGGTGCGCGGGCGCGCGAGCGCAATATCCGACTCGTCATGCATCCCGACCAGTTCGTGGTGCTCAGTTCCGACAGCGAAAACGTGGTGGCCAACAGCGTCAAGATCCTGCAGATGCATGCGGACATCATGGAGCTGCTGGGGCAGCCGCGCACGCCGTGGGCGCTGCTGGAGATCCACGGCGGCAAGGCCAACCGTACCGACAAGCTGGTCGAGAACATCGGCCGGCTGCCCGATGCCATCCGCTGTCGCCTGGGCCTGGAAAACGACGAGTACGCGTACAGCGCCGCCGAGATCCACGAGGCCTGCCTGCAGAGCGGCGTGCCGATGGTGTTCGACGCGCACCACCACATCGTGCATGAAAAACTGGACAGCTACGACGATCCCAGCGTGACGGAATGGTTTGAAAAGGCGCGCGCCACGTGGGCCGTGCCGGAACACCAGCTGGTGCACATCTCGAACGGGCGCGAATCGTTCAACGACCGCCAGCATGCGGACCTGATCGAGACGATGCCCGCGTCCTATGCGCGTGCGCCGTGGATCGAGATCGAAGCCAAGTCGAAGGAAGACGCCATTGCCCGCTTGCGGGGTTGGCAGGCGGCGGCACCCGGCTGAGCCCTCAATGAAAGGCGCTGTGCCCCGGTCGTAGTGAAGCTGGCGCCGCACTGGCGGCACCGGTAGCGCTGCAAGCCCCGGTAGACGCCGTGGCGATAGAGCCGGTCGCCCTCGCAATGGGGACAGTGACGCAGTTTACTGCCGGCTTCCGCGAGGATGGCCAGGCAGTCCGCCAGCGACGAGCAGCGATCGAAAATGGCCCGGAGTTCGTCGGCCTGCTTGCCGGTCAGCTGCGTCAACCATTGCAATACCTGGACCTGTGCGGCTTCGAATTGCTGCGCTTCCATGTCTTCTCCCCAAGCGTGGTCTGCCTGATGAGTAAGACCGCGGTCGCGCCGGGAAGTTCATTATGACCGGGGCACAGCGCCCAATGAAAACGCCGCCCGCAGGCGGCGTTCCGTATCAGGCAGCACGGCGTTCAATTGAAGAACAGGTACAGCAGCAACAGCACGATACCTGGCACGCCCAGGATCCAGGCAAGGAAGTATTTACCCATGATCGCTCTCCTTCGATGATGTCGTTATTGGTGCGCCCATCATCGGCCAGCATGGGTTGTTGCTCCGTACGTTACTGCACAATTGCAAGGCTTTATATTTTCTTCAGGGCATCGGGCTTGTGCGCGGCCTCGGCGCCCGTCTTGTCGCTGACGACGAGGTATTCCGGATTGTCGGGTGATGCCGCCACCTCGTGACCCTTGATGTGGGTGGGCGAGGTCAGTTTTTTCTTCACCGTGCCCTGCACGGCGCCTTGCGACGAGTGCCACTCCACTTTGTCGCCGGCCTTGAATGTCTGCGTCATGATGGGTTCTCCGCGATGAGATAATGGGGCTATTTGATCACGTATTCGCCCCCACCCGATGAAAATCCCAGTTCACCTGCGGGTCGCCGCCGTAGCGGCCGCGCTGCTGCCTGCCGTCGCCGGTGCCAATGACGGCATTGCCGCCGTCAGCGCCGGCGGCATCGTGTTCGGCAGGACCGATGCGGTCGCGATGAAGAAGGAAGTGCTCAACGTCAGCCATGACCTGGTCAGTGTCGACTATGAGTTCGTCAACGAGAGCGGGGCGGAGGTCGAGGAGACCATCGCGTTTCCGCTGCCGTTGTACGGGGCGACCGAGACGCCCTACCCCAACTACTACGGCCAGCCGGCGAACTTTGGCGTCACGGTGGACGGCCAGCCGGTGCCGTTCACGCCCGTGCTGCGGGCGCTGTACCACGGTGCCGACGTGACCGCCGAGCTGCGCGCGGCCGGACTGTCGAGCGAGCGCATTGCGCTGAACGAGACGTTGACGGGCCGTCCACCCCTGCCATTCACGCCGGCCCAACGCCGACTCCTGCGCGAGCGCGGGCTGCTGGCCGATGGGCTGGACGACCCGGACGAGCCCCAGTGGCAGGTGCAGATCAGCTACGTGTGGCGCCAGCGCTTTCCGGCCGGGCGGGTGGTGCGCGTGCACCACCAGTATCGCCCCTTCGTTTCCGGCGGCCCGGCGGCGTGGGTGATCGACCAGGGATTCACGCAGCGCTACTGCGCCGACGCGGCCTTCATGAAGGGCTGGCGCCGCGCCGCCAACGGCGCCGACCACCTGGCGGCCGAGCACGTCGAGTACATTCTCAAGACAGGCAATACCTGGAAGCGCGGCATCGACGATTTCACCCTCAATATCGTCAAGCGCCGGCCGGAGGAACTGGTCAGCCTGTGCTTCCCCGGCACCTTCCGCAAGGTCGACAACCTGACGTACCAGGTGCGGCTGAAGAACTTCCGTCCGGCCGACGATTTGCGCGTCTACTTCGGCAATGTCGACGGCGGCAATGGCGATCCCGGCGTACGGCCCATACTGCCCAGATAGCCGTGACGCCACCAGTTCCGCGGGCTTCTACCCCGCCAGTGTCTCGCGCGCCGCCTGGCTGATGGCCTGCGTGGCCGGATGCTTCAGCCGCCGTTCCGAGGTGATCGCATAGACCTGCTCGCGCAGGCTGGGAATCGCGCCCAGCATGACGACGCCATATTGCGCGCAGATGTGCTGGGCGATGGCACCGGGCGCGAAGAACAGGCCCGCGCCCGACTGGCCGAAAGCCTTGATCATGGCGCTGTCGTCGAATTCGCCCAGCACATGCAGGCGCGGGACGTACTCGTGCAGCCAGCGCATCAGGCGCGCATGCACGGCGAAGTCCTCGCCCGGCAGCAGCAGCGGCACGCCGTTCAGGCAGGCCGGGAACGCGCCGTCCAGCCGGGCCGCCAGCGCGGGCGCCCCGAAGACCGCCAGGTCGCTCTCCCCCAGCAGGTGGTTGAAGCCGCGCACGCTCAAGTGGCTGGGCATGGGACGGTCGGCAATGATCAGGTCCAGCTTGTGCACCGCCAGGTCGGCCAGCAGCGCCGCCAGCCGCCCTTCGCGGCACACCAGGCGGATCGGATCGGCCAGCGTGAGCGCGGGCGCGACCAGGCGGCATGCGACCGTCTTCGACACCGAGTCGGACACGCCGACGCGAAACGCCGTCGCGCTGGTGGCCGACTGGTCGCGCACGGTTTCCAGCAGCGCGTCGCCGGCGCTGAAGATGTCTTCCGCATGGCGCAGGATGCGCCAGCCCGTCTCCGTCAGTTCCAGCCGCCTGCCCACGCGGCGGAACAGCTCGACGCCCAGGCTGTCGGCAAACTCCGTCAACTGGCCGGAAATCGATTGCGGCGTGAGGTGCAGCTGGGTGGCCGCGCGCGCAATGCTGCCGGTCTTCGCCACCATCCAGAAATAGCGCAGGTGCTTGTAGTTGAGCGATGCCATGGTTCCTCCCGGCCGTAGTTCAAGCACATGGACACATCGAATTTTCCGATGAATTAAGAAATTATATTCGAATTGTACGAACGATCCATCGTCCCTACCATGAAGTTTCAACCACCACCGAGGAGGAACATCATGGCGATGCAGATCGAGATCCAATCGAACGGCCTGGAACTGACGGACAGCCTGCGGGCCTACGTCAAGCGACGCCTGCAATTTGCGCTGGGCTGGGCGCTGGCACGCCGGCTGGTCGTCTGGCTGTCCGACATCAACGGTCCCCGCGGTGGGCGCGACAAGCGCTGCAAGATCCAGGTCAGCCTGCCCAACGGCCGCAAGAGCGTGCTGATCGAGGATACGGAGGAAAACCTGTATGTGGCCATCGACAAGGCTGCCGAACGGGCCGATCATGCGGTATCGCGCCAGTTGGCGCGCCGGCGCCGCTTCACGCACGAGAAGCTGACGCCGGCCGACAGCGGCGCCACCGAAACCTGACACGCGACGCGGAGGGATCATGGACACCATCGAGAACATCGCCACCGCCCCGATGTGGGCAGGCTTCGTTGGCTTCGTGCTGGTCATGCTGGCACTGGACCTGTGGGTCTTCGGCGGCAACAAGGCCCACAAGGTCAGCGTGCGCGAAGCAGGCGCCTGGTCGCTGGGCTGGTTCACGCTGGCGCTGCTCTTCAATGCCGGCCTGTGGTGGTACCTGAAGGGTACCGTCGGGCCCGAGGTCGCCGAGCAGAAGGCGCTCGAGTTCCTGTCCGGCTACCTGATCGAAAAGGCGCTGTCGGTCGACAACGTGTTCATCTTCCTGCTGATCTTCTCCGCATTCCAGGTACGCCCCGAGTACCAGCGCCGGGTGCTGATCTACGGCGTGCTGGGTGCGATCGTCATGCGCGCCGTGATGATCCTGGCCGGCGCATGGGTCGTCAGCGAGTTCTCGTGGGTGCTGTACCTGTTCGGTGCCTTCCTGCTGGTGACGGGCGTACGCATGATGTGGGCGGCCGACCATGAGCCGGACGTGCGCAACAATCCCGTGCTGCGCCTGGCCCGGCGCGTGCTGCCGGTGGCGCCGGGCGACCATGGCGAGAAGTTCTTCGTGCGCCACAACGGCGTGCGCCATGTGACGACGCTGTTCCTCGTGCTGTTGCTGATCGAGGCCACCGACCTGGTGTTCGCGGTCGACTCGATCCCGGCGATCTTCGCCATCACGTCGGACCCGTTCATCGTGTTCACGTCGAACCTGTTCGCGATCCTTGGCCTGCGCGCGCTGTACTTCCTGCTGGCCGACATCGCGGACCGCTTCCACCTGCTCAAGTATGGCCTGGCACTGGTGCTGTGCTTTATCGGCGCGAAGATGCTGCTGCTGCCGTGGGTCCACCTGCCGGTGCACGTCTCGCTGGCGGTCGTGGCCACGCTGATCGCGGGCAGCGTGCTCGCCAGCTTGTACGTCACCCGCAACCAAACCGTTCAAAGACCGAAGGAGTAACACAATGCGCAGCTACCCCACCGACAGCCCCCGTGCTGCCGCCCGCATCCTGGCCCTGGCGACGATCGTCGACGGCGACCTGGCACCGGCCGAACTGCAGGCCCTGGCCCGCACCGGCGTGCTGCAGGACATCGACATCGACTTCGAAACGTTCCAGGACCTGCTGGGCGATCTGTGCGAGGACATGCTGATCGATGCCGCCGGCCGGCGCGACGTGGAGCTGGACCCGGAGGCGATCGACGCGATGCTGGCGGAAGTGCGTGACCCAGCGCTGCGGCGCCGCCTGCTGGCAGCCATGTCGCGCATCGCCGACGCCGACGGCGTGCTGGCCGATGCCGAGGCGACGCTGCTGGCCCACGCGGCGGCCGCGTGGTCGGGCGAGCGCCTGCCTGCAGCGGCTTGATGTGTGAAGCTGGGCGTCAGGCCGGTGCCGGCAGCGGCAGGCCTTCCGCCAGCGCCAGCCGCTCCATCGCGCTTTCCAGCAGCGTGCGGGCGCGGGCGGCGGCCAGTTCCAGTTCGCGGTGCAACGGCGCATCCGACGTACTGTCGGCCGCGCAGCGGGCGCTGTAGCGCTCGAACGATCCCACCATCAACAGCAGGTCGGCCAGGTGACGCGGGCATTCGCACGTGATGCGATTGCCGGCCGCGGTGATGGTGGCCAGCGCGCGCTCGTCGAAGCGGGTCGGCTGTACCAACGCCGGACGCTCCGGCAGCGCGACCGCCTGCCCGGCCAGCGCCGCCCGGCACAGCAACGCCAGCTCGCCCATCTCGGCGGGGACGCGCGCGACCAGGCAGCCCTGCGCGCGCAGCTCGCGGATGGTCGCGCTGGCGCAGAAGCGGTACAGCACGACGACCGCGCCGACATCCGCCTGGCGCCGCGCTGCCGCGATCTGCGGTACCGCTGCCACTTCCAGCTCGGACAACTCGACCAGCAGCACGTCCGCCGCCACGCCCGCCAGCGACGCGGCATCCTCCAGCCGGGCGCAATGACGCAGCACGTCCAGGCCCGGCAAGTGGCCCGAGGCGGCAATGCGCCGGCCCAGGCTTTCGCCAATGACGGCCACGCGCACGGGCGACGATGCCGCCGGCACGGCGGCCCGCACGCCCGTCAGGTCTTCCAGCCGCTCCATCGGCAGGCTTGTCAGCGTGCCGATCGGGTGGCCCTGGTCGACCAGCTGTTTCAGCAGCGCCAGCCGGCGCACCTGCTCGGCCGTGTAGAGGCGCTGGCCGTGCTCGGAACGCTTGGTATCGGACAGGCTGTAGCGCCGTTCCCATACCCGCAACGTCTCGACGCTGAGTCCGGCGAGGCGTGCCGCCACGCCGCTGCGATAGGCCAATGGCGGCCTGTCGGTCGTTTGCATTGCAGTGATATCGCTCATGATGAACCGTCCTTGAACCTGTGATGGACGTATATTACGCCGCTTTGTCCAGGACAAACGCACGATAGGCGTGGGATTCTGGTCTTTCCTCGGTTCAATGGCAGGGCGCGAGACGAAAAAAAGCCACCGCTTGGGTGGCTTCTGCATGTCACGTAAGTCCGCTGACGTAGCGCGAATCGCCGCGTGGCATCCCTGTCTTTCCACCCAAGAGCGGAGAGCCGGAGTCAGGCCCGCCGGTTCTGATCCCGGTTTTCGGTTTCGGGTGTAAGACATGCCTGGCGATCGGCATCCGCCCCCAGGGCCCAGAATATCGATGCAGTAGTGTCACCACATCAAATCATCGGGAATCTGGAACGCGGCATACGGATCGTCCGGGTCCACTTCGGTAGTCGGCTTGTTGACCCGCACAACCAGCGCCGGGTCGCGCTCGGCGATCTTGTCGGCGATGACGCGCGGTACCAGTTCCGTGTTCTCGCCCAGGCGCACGATGACGAGCCGGCCCGCCACCAGGTGCTCGCGCACGGCGTTCGAAACGTGGATCCGTTCGATCTTGTTCTGGAACGTGAAGTTGTAGGCAATGTCGCCATTGCCCTTGCTCTGGCGGTTCTGCTGCACCATCTGCACGATCTGCGCCATGATGGCTTTCTGCGCAGCGGCCGCATCGCGTTGCGCGTTCAGTTCGCGCGCCCGTTCGGCGTTCTTGCGCTGCAGCTCCTGCGCGGCCAGCTTGGCCTCGTCGACGCTTTGCGTGCCGGTGCGGCGTTCCGCCTTGACCTGCTTGCTCTTGTCCTGGTTGACCTGCTTGACCTTCTTCTTGTCGACCAGGCCTGCCTTGAGTAGTTGCTCCTGCAACGAAACCATCTGCTGCTCCGTAGATAACTTGGCCGGCAACGCGCCGGCCGCAAGGCGCCAGCATAGCAAATGCCGGCCGTGCGGGAGGAAACTTTGACCTGCACGGCCAGAAAGAAGATACTTGGCAACGTTGCATTCCCGATTTCACAAATTGCCATGTATTCGCATCAAGGAGAATCGTCAGTGAAGAAAGTCCTGCTGGTCACCCTGCTGGCTGCCGCATTCGCGGCCCAGGCACAGAACACCCCGGCCGCGCCGCAGTTCGATGCGCAGCGCCTGTCGCAGCACGTCAAGGTCCTGTCGTCCGACGCGTTCGAGGGCCGCGGCCCCAATACCGCCGGCGAAACCCGGACCGTCGAATACCTGGTCGAGCAGTTCAAGGCGGCCGGCCTGCAGCCGGGCGGCGACGTCGTCAACGGCAAGCGCGCCTGGACCCAGGACGTGCCGCTGGGCCGCTTCGAGATCAAGGGCCCCGTCAAACTGACCCTGAACGACGGCAAGAAGCGCGAGACTTTCACGCAGGGCGAACAGATCGCCGTGCGCGCGGCGATGAACGGCGCCAAGGTCGTCGACTTCAAGAACGCGCCGCTGGTCTTCGTTGGCTACGGCACCACGGCGCCGGAGCGTAATTGGGACGACTTCAAGGGTGTCGACTTGAAAGGCAAGCTGGCCGTGGTGCTGATCAACGACGCCGACTTCGAAACGGGCAACGGCGAGTTCGGCGGCAAGGCGATGACCTACTACGGCCGCTGGACGTACAAATACGAGGAAATGGCCCGCCGCGGCGCACTGGGCACGCTGATCGTGCACGAAACGGCGCCGGCCTCGTACGGCTGGGCGACGGTGAAGAACTCGAACACGAACGTCATGTACGACATCGTGCGCAAGGCGCCGCGGGAAGCCCATGCGCCGATGGAGGCCTGGATCCAGCGCGACGTCACCGTCGACCTGTTCAAGCGCGCCGGGCTCGATTTCGAGGCGCTCAAGAAGCAGGCGCAGGGTCGCGACTTCAAGCCGGTGCCGCTGAAGGGCATCACGTTGTCCGCGCATTACGCGGTGGACGCGCAGGTCATCAAGTCGAAGAACGTGGCCGCCCGCATCGAAGGCAGCAAGCGCCCTGACGAAACCGTGATCTACAGCGGCCACTGGGACCATCTGGGCGTGGGGCTGCCCGATGCGAAAGGCGACAAGATCTACAACGGCGCCGTCGACAACGCGACCGGCATGGCCGCCCTGTTGGAGCTGGCGCGCGCCTACGCGAAGGCCCCGGCGCCGCAGCGCAGCGTGGCGTTCCTGGCCGTGACGGCAGAGGAAAAGGGCCTGCTCGGTTCGGAGTACTACGCGGCCAATCCGCTGTACCCGCTGGAGAAGACGGTTGGCGTCATCAATATGGACGCCCTGAGCCCGTACGGCCCGGCGCGCGACTTCACCATTTCCGGCAGCGCCAAGCTGGACCTGCTGGACCAGCTGGTGGCCAAGGCGAAGGGGTACGGCATGACCTACGCGCCCGATCCGAAACCGGAAGCGGGTCACTTCTTCCGTTCCGACCACTTCCCGTTCGCCAAGCGCGGCGTGCCCGCCATCTCGTTCGGCTCCGGCGAGGACCTGGTCGACGGCGGCAAGGCGGCCGGCACGAAGCATGAGGAAACCTACGTGACCGACCACTATCACCAGCCGTCGGACGAATGGAGCGCGCAGTGGCCGTTTACCGGCATGGCGCGCGACCTCGGCCTGTTGTATGGCCTGGGCCGCGACCTGGCGGACGGGACCAGCTGGCCGAACTGGGCGAAGGACGCGGAATTCCGTACCGTGCGCGAGCAGACCGCCGCACAACGCAAGTAATCCCAGGAGGCCGGTCGGCCTCCTCCTCGCGCGGCGGCCGCCGGCCGTCGCGTTCCCGCTTCCCTGCCGCAGGCAGTCTTTTCTCCCTTTCGCTGTGGTGCCGTTACCAAAAGTGACAATGTGTGAGCATTGGCATTACTTTCCACACGTATACTTGTGTACTTTCAATGCAAGAATTTACACAAGGGAACCATGGACGCCTTCACGCTGATCGTCGCCTCCGGGCTGGCTGCCGGCATCATGGCGGCGACCATGTTCCTGCTGTATCGGGCCGGCTCGCGCGCGGCCGGCCTGGTGGACTGGTCGCTGGCGGGGCTGCTGTTCTTTGCGTCGAACGCCGTCGCGTTCGCGGCCAGCGTCACGCAGGTGTACGACGTCAGCATCGCGGCGATCGGCAACGCGCTGTACGTCGCCGGCCATTTCGGGGTGCTGGCCGGCTTGCGCCGTCACCTCGGCCTGAATCCGCGCTATGTGCTGTTGCTGGCCCTGGTGCTGGCCGCCGTGCTGGTGCACCGCACCGGGTTCGCGCAGGCGTCCGTCGCCAACCGCCTGCTGCTGTTCGCGCCCGCGATCGTGGCGATCAACGGGGCCGTCGTCTGGCATGCATGGCACGTGCCGCTGATGGTGCTGGAGCTGCTGTTCATGATGCAGATGGTGGTGCGCACCGGCTATATCGCCGTCCACCGCGGCACCACCCTGACCTTCATGGGCAGCCAGTCGCTGCAGACGCTCGGTTCGCTGTCGGTCTTCGTGTTCCTGATGGTGGCGGGCATGAGCTGTGCGCTGATCGTCATCCGGCACCAGGAACTGGCGCTGCGCAAGGCTTCGCTGACGGACAACCTGACGGGCTGGCTGAACCGGCGCGCGCTGCACGATGTGGCCGAGCGCGAGTGCCTGCGGGCGCGGCGCTCCGGCGGGCGCCTGTCGTTCCTGGCGTTCGACATCGACCACTTCAAATCGATCAACGACCGCCACGGCCACGCCGTCGGAGATAGCGCTATCTGCCACGTGACGGCCTTGGCGGCGCAAGCGCTGCGCGGCTACGACGGCTTGTTCCGGCTGGGTGGCGAGGAGTTTGCGATCCTGCTGACCGGCAGCGGCGACGACACCTTGCTCCGTATCGCCGAGCGCGTGCGCGATTCCATTGCGCGCACGCCGCTGTACGCCGAGGACAAGGCGGTCGCCATGACGGTCAGTATCGGCCTGGCCAGCTGCGCGCCGGGCGACACCGGCTGGGAAGACGCGCTGCGCCGCGCCGACCTGGCGCTGTACCGCAGCAAGCGCGAGGGACGCAACCGCGTCACCCTGGACGGCGACACCTTCTGCACGGCCGCAGCGGCCTGAACGGCAGAAAACGGTGACAGTCACCGTTTTCCGGGAATTGGGAATCGGGGACAGCCTCCAATTCCGGAATTGGGAATTGGGGACAGCCTCCAATTCCGGAATTGGGGACAGCCTCCAATTCACGCAGGCGCTATCACGCTATCGGAGGCTGTCCCCAATTTGATTCTGTAACCGCAGCGAGCGCGAGGGACGCAACCGCGTCACGCTGGAAGGCGATACCTTCTGTGCCGCCGCAGCGGCCTGAACGGCAGAAAACGGTGACAGTCACCGTTTTCCGGGAATTGGGAATCGGGGACAGCCTCCAATTCCGGAATTGGGGACAGCCTCCAATTCACGCAGGCGCTATCACGCTATCGGAGGCTGTCCCCAATTGGAGCTGCCCCCAATTTGGAGCTACCCCCAATTTGGAGGCTGTCCCCGAATTGATTTTCGAGAGAGCGTTTCCCGATCAGAACACGCGGCTGTTGGCAGAGCGCGTGCGTTCGCCGAACGTCTTGTACGCATCCACGGCCGAGTACACCACCATGCCGACGAACAGCGCCGGGCCGATGCAAGCCAGCGCGATGACGGCGCGGCTGTTGGGTGAAGGCGGCGGGCCGAAGGCATTCGGCCCTTCGTCGCCCTTGCCCAGGGCCAGCCATAAGGTGACCACGATATTCAAGAGCGGCACCAGCAGCAGCACGCCCCACCAGCCGGATTTGCCCATATCGTGCAGGCGGCGGCGGGCGATGACGAGATTGGCCGCCGCCATCAGCGTGCCGACCAGTACCTGCATCAGCCCGGCGGCGACGGCCGGCCCCGCGCCGATGGCACCCAGCAGCGCTCCCAGAACGATCGCGGCCAGCAGCAGCACGATCATGGCGCCGAAGCTGTAGGCCAGATAACGCACGCGGCCGATGCGGCCATGCAGGTCGAACGGCCGCGGCACTTGCACGGCGCCGGCCGGTGCGGCGGGAAAATCGGTCAATCTTACCTCCAGTGCAATGGTCGGGATATATCATCCTAGCCGAAAGCGCCGGGCCGTGCCGGACGACTGTCGCGCCGCTTCGGCAAGGCTGGCCCGGGTCAGCGATCGAGCGCCAGGAAGCCGTCGATGACGGGGCCGAGGACCGTGACTGGTCCCCACCACCAGCTCGCCCCGGCGATGGCGACCATGCTCACCATGACAATGGCCGCGAGCCCCTTGTCGAGCTTTCCTGGCAGTGCGGGCGCGGGACCGAAGCGGTTGGGCATGGCATTGCCGGGAGCAATCAACAGGTACACCGTCGTGACCACGCCGCCGTATGGCACCAGCCAGAGCAGCGCCCATGCCCCCGAGCGCCCCAGGTCATGCAGCCGCCAGACCGAGACGATCGCCGCAGCCACCTGTTGCCAGATGACCAGACCTACCCCCAGCCACACGATGAAGAGGTGAATCCCACCCCGGTGGCTGCGCAGCAGCAGGCACAGCAGCAGCAGCACCACGAAAGCACTGACGACGGTCGCGGCAAGCAGGTTCAGGTAGCGCAGCCGGCCGACCCTCGCAACCACGCGGGGCAGTCGAGGCTTGGGCGTGAGTACGGGATCGGCTTGCATCAGAGGTGGACCCAGGGATCCTGCGGCACCGGCTGGACCAGCAGCAGATATGCCACGCCCGCGACGGTCAGCACAACGACAATGCCCGCCAGCACGTTAACGGGGACGCTGTTGGCGACTGGCGGTGCGCCATGGCGATTGGCGCCGGGTTCCCCCTTGCCGAACAGCAGCCACAGCAGCACTGCCATGTTCAGCAGCGGTGCCAGCAGCAGCAAGGCAAGCCACCCGCTGTAACCCATGTCCATCAGCCGCCGCCGCGCCAGCGCCAGCGTGGCTACTCCCAGCAGCAGGAACGACAGCAGCATGGCAATAACCTGCGACAGCAGGACCCACGGGGTGGCGCGCAAGGCCAGCCCGGCCGCGGCACCCAGCACGACGCTGAGCCAGAAGGCGGCGGCCGAGTAGTTGATATAGCGCAGCCGGCCGATGCGGCCCGACCAGGCGAACAGCCGGGGCGATTGCAAGGTCAGCGGTGACAAAGCGGTAAAACCGGTCAAAGTTGCTCCCTTATGTTTTCAATCAGAAAATGATACTTATTTTGCAACTTTGCAGCTACTGCTTTTTGTCGAGGCAACACTCTGGAAATCCGTCGTGGCGGCCGTCGGGAGCCAGCAACAAAGCCAGCTTGTTGATGACTTTTTGGGCAAAAGCACGTACCATGTTTTCCTACCCGCAATAAATATTGCATTTCATACACTCCCCAGGCAGTTCCGTGGCATTCAACGATATGGCGCACTGGCGCACTCAGATCTTCTCCCAACTGCTGTCCATCGTGACGGTATTGGGCATCGTCGCGGCCGTGCCCAGCATCGCGCTGGCGCTGCACGAAGGACTGCTGGCGATCGTCCTGACCGATATCGCGGCGCTGGCCTGGCTGCTGGGCGTGTGGCGCGCGCGCTGCCTGTCGTACACGGCGCGCGTCGTCAACCTGCTGGCGATCCTGTACTTCGTCGGCGTCGGCCTGATGCTGACCGTTGGCCCCGTCAGCCAGGTGTACCTGCTGGCGCCGCCCGTGCTGGGTGCGGTGCTGCTGGGCCTGTGGCCGGCGATCTTCGCGCTGTTCCTGGGTGCCGGCACCGTGCTGGTCCTCGGCCTGACGGGCCATGCGCGCCTGTACGTGACCGGCATGCCGGAGCACGCGCTGGCGCCGTCGCTGGTCGTCACCCTCAATTTCCTCTGCGTGGGCCTGTTGCTGACAATTTCGTCGAGCGCCCTGCTGCAACGGCTGGCACGTTCCCTGAAGGACCTGCGCGGCCACGCGGAATCGCTGCAGCACAACCGCGACCGGCTGGCCGCCGTCAACGCCGAGTTGCGCCTGACGTCCGCCGCCGTCGCGCGCCTGAACGAGATGGTGATGATCGCCGAAGCGGTGCCGGGTACCGCGGCCGAACAACCCATCATCTTCGTCAACGACGCCTTCCTGCGCCGCACCGGCTATACCCGCGATGAGCTGATGGGCCAGAGCATGCGCCTGATGCACGGCCCCCTGACGGATGCACTGGAAGTGCAGCGCGTCGTGGAGGCCATGCGCCGCGTCGAATCCGTGACCGCGGAGCTGACGAACTACACGAAGGCGGGCGAACCTTACCTGGTCGAGATGGAGATGGTACCGTTCGCCGACGAAGGCGGCACCAACACGCACTGGGTCGTCGTGGGCCGCGACATCACGGAGCGCAAGCGCGCGGCCGACGCGATCCACAACCTGGCCTTCTACGACGTGCTGACCGGCCTGCCGAACCGGCGCCTGCTGATGGACCGGCTCGAGCGCATGCTGGCCGGTGCGCAGCGCGAGCAGCGCTGCGGCGCCGTCATCTTCATCGACCTCGATCACTTCAAGTACATCAACGACGCGCGCGGCCATGCCACCGGCGACTCGATGCTGCGCAAGGCCGCCCAGCGCCTGACGCAGCTGGTGCGCTCGGACGATACCGTGGCGCGCCTGGGCGGCGACGAATTCGTCGTACTGCTGCAGGACCTGGGCCGCGATGTCGACGCCGCCACCCACGCGGCGCTGGCGATGGCCGAACGCATCCGCGACGCCATCCGCAAGAGCTTCGAGATCGACGGGCAGTCCTATACGTCGTCGGCCAGCATCGGCGTGGCCGTGCTGCCGCGCGCCGGCCAGACGGTGCAGGACCTGCTGCGCGAGGCGGACATCGCCATGTATCGTGCCAAGGCCGAGGGCCGCAACGGCGTGGCGCTGTTCGAGTCGACCATGCGCGCCGAGGTGGAACGGCGCCTGACGATGGAACGCGACCTGTCGATGGCGCTGGAAAACGGCGAGCTGCAGATGCACCTGCAGTTGCAGGTCAGCCGCGACACGACGCCCGTCGGCGCGGAGCTGTTGATGCGCTGGCGCCGTGGCGATGGCACCCACATTCCGCCGGACGTGTTCATTCCCGTCGCCGAAGCGACGGGCCTGATCGTGCCGCTGGGCCGCTGGGCCCTGCGCCAGGCGTGCCTGGCCTGGCTGCGCCTCGAGGCCGAAGGCCAGGCGCTGCCGCTGTCCGTCAACGTCAGCCCTTCGCAGTTCCGCCAGGCCGACTTCGTCGCGGACGTGCGCCAGATCCTGGCCGAGACTGGCGCGCCGGCCACGCAGCTCATCTTCGAGGTGACCGAAGGCCTCCTGATCGAGAACCTGGACGACACCATCGAGCGCATGCACGAACTGGCGCAGCTGGGCATCCGCTTCTCCATCGACGATTTCGGTACCGGCTATTCCAACCTGGCGTACCTGAAACGCATGCCGCTGTACGAACTGAAGATCGACCGCAGCTTCATCCACGACATGCCGGGCGACGCCAACGGCACCGCGATCGTGCAGTCGATCATGGCGATGGCGGGCCACCTGGGCCTGCGGGTCGTCGCCGAAGGCGTCGAGACACACGAGCAGGCCGCGTTCCTGGCCGAACATGGCAGTCCCGGCATGCAGGGCTACCTGTTCGCCCGGCCGATGCCGCTGAAGGACATGATCGCGCTGCTGGGTACATCCTCCGACGCCTAGCCCCGCGGCTTGTCCCGGAAAACGGTGACAGTCACCATTTCAGGAATAGAAAACGGTGACTGTCACCGTTTTTGCACATCGTTTTCCCACCTTTTTTCCGGTCTTTCCGCCGTCCGATTGAGCAATCTCAAGACACACTTTATTTTGGCGGAATCCATCAAAAGCGTGGCATGAACGGACAATACCGCACGGTCGTGCTTCCGTAGTCTCCCCTTCCAGCCAGCAGCCTCCGCCGTTTGCGCCTCCGCTGCAGTACCTGCATCACCTCACCGCTGCACCCGCGTTTCACTCACCCTGCGTTACTTACACCTCGGAGACAAGAGATGAAATTTTGCAAGTGGAAGAGCTGCACCCTGGCCCTGGCATCGAGCCTGGCACTGGCCGGCGCCCTGCCGGCCCATGCCGGCAACACCGGCGTCGCGTTCGTACATGGCACCGGCAGCCAGACCAATGCCGCCAAGGACTACTGGACCCAGGAAATGATCGACTCGGTCCGGCAAGGCCTGCCGAACCAGTCCCTGTACGTGGTCGTCAACTGCGACTTCAACCAGTACATGTGGGCCAGCGCGGCCGGCGGCTGCCTGGCGGACCAGCTGCACCGCTTCATCGTCAACAACGACATCACGGACCTCGTCGTCGAAACCCATTCGAACGGCGGCAACGTCATCCGCTGGATCATGTCCAACCCCACCCAGGACAGCCGCTTCCCCGCCATCATCCGGGCGATCCGCTGGGTCAATGCGCTGGCGCCGTCGTCGCTGGGCACCCCGCTGGCCGATGCCGCCATCAGCGGCAATGCCTTCGAATCCTCGGTCGGCTGGCTGCTGGGCTTCAAGAACGACGCCGTGCGCCAGCAGCAGGTCAGCTGGATGGCCAACTACAACAACACGATGTTGTACGGCACGGCCGGCCGTCCCGCGTTGCCCAAGCCGTTCCACAGCGTGGTCGGCACCGACGTCAACAGCTCGCCTTTCGACGGCGACAGCTACTGCGGCGGCTATGCGGAAAACGTGGGCCTGGAAGTGACGCAAGGCTGGCTGAACAGCTGCTCCGACGGTTTCCTCGAGTGCACCAGCCAGTCCGGCGCCGGCAGCCGCTGGTTCTACGACAAGGACCGCACCAACGGCGCCGAGCCGCTGTCGCACAACCAGAGCCGCCGCAAGTGCTTCGGCCTGGACGTCATCCTGCGCAACGACATCTGAGGGAACCATGACCATGCAACTGAAACTGCTGGCAGCCCTGTGCTGCACCACCCTGGCCGCCCACGCCGAACTGCTGCCGCAACAGGCGGGCGACCTGACGCCGGCCGCCCTGCGCGCCGCCCCCGCGACCGCCGCGCTGGCGGCGAAGATGCCTGCCGTCGCACGCGAACCGGTGTCGTTCAGCTGGGCCTCGCGCGCCGCCGTCGCCACGCCGCAACCGTTCGTTGCGCAGAGCCGCGAGGCCTACTTCACCGTGACGGGCGCGGAGCTGGAACAAGGCGTCGCGCTGCCGACCACCGCACCGCGCGCCATCGTGCGGCTGCAGCCGGTGGGCGAGGCCTCGATCCGCGAGAACGAGGCGATCCACCCGTCCGCGCTGATCCTGATCGACGCCGCAGGCCGCGAGCGCAAGGCCGGCGATGGCATGGAGACGCTGGTCTCGGCCGACCGCCTGGCCAAGGCCGACCTGCCGTTCGCGTCCGGCACGTCGGCCTTCCGCCTGAGCGCCGATGCCGGCAGCGGCCCGCTGCGCATGCGTGCGCAAGGCCTGTCGCCAGGCCAGCACTACCTGGTCAATGTCGTCGAGCCGGACAGCCCGCTGGCGCTGACGATGCAGACCACGTCCGCCGCGTACCTGCAGGGCCAGCAGCTGACCGTGCTGGCGCAGCTGCAGCACCAGGCCGGCGAGAAGGTGGCGCCAGGCAGCATCGACGCCAAACTGGTGTCGCCGGCCGGACGCAGCTACCCGCTGGCATTCAAGCGCGGCGCGGACGGGCGCATGGCGGCGGTCGTCACGCCGGCTGCGATCGACGCGGCCGAGCCGGGCCTGTGGGAAGTGCAGGCCAACGTGGAGGCGACGGTCAAGGGCCAGCGCGCCCTGCGTTCCACGCGCTTCGCCGTGCCGGTGGCCTTGCCGACGGCCAGGCTGACGCGCAGCGCCGACCTGGCGGGCGAGAACGGTGCCCTGACCGTCAAGCTGGGGATCGAGGCCGCCAGCGCCGCCCGCTATGAGGTGCGCGGCGTGTTGTACGGGACCGTGCAGGGCACGTTGCAGCCGCTGGCCGTCGGCAACGCAGCGCAGTGGGTCGAGCCGGGCCAGGCCACCATCGGCCTGCCGTTCGACGCCACGCTGCTGGCCGGCAGCACGGGGCCGTACGAGCTGCGCGACCTGCAGCTGATCGACCAGGGCCGGCTGGCCGTGCTGCAGCGCCAGCAGCTGGCGCTGACGATGGCCGAATCGGACGTGGCGAAGCTGGTGCCGCAGCGTAGTGCCGTGGCGCTGCCGTCGTCCGCCCGGATGAAGAAGGACGTGGACGCGGGTGCCGCTGCGGGCGACAACCAGTAACTCGCAACAAGATCGAAATCGGGGACAGCCTCCGATTTCGACTCGCAACGCTCGAAGATGGTGATGAAATTGGTGGCAGCCTCAGATTGCGCACGCTTGGCGAATCGGAGGCTGTCCCTAATTTGCGATTGCGCAAATTGGCAAATTGGAGGCTGTCCCCAATTTCATGCAAATTGGAGGCTGTCCCCAATTTCACGGATTGTTTCCTCAAAACCCGGGTCTGTCCCGGGTTTTTCAGTCGCGCAGGCCGCTGGCCAGCCGCGGCGACGACAGCAGTTCCTTGAACGCGGCCCAGCGCTGCACGCGCGCCTGTGCCGGATCGGTGCTGGTGACGCGCCGTTCGACCCACGCCTTCACCAGGTCCTTGCCCAGGTTGTAGTTGATCACGTAGCCGCGCACCGCGTCGTAGAACTGCACGCGCTGGCCGGCCTTCTCCGGCGGGTACAGCGCCACGTCGGTCAGCCACTCGATGGCCTGTTCGCGCGTCAGGCGCCCTTCCAGGTATTGCATGGCGATGTCGTTGTCGGCGTAGCTCAATTGCCCCAGCAGCTTGACCAGGCTGCCGTACTGCGCCGCCAACGCGGGATCGAGGCCGGCCAGCGGGTACAGCACGTCGCGCTCGAACGCCACCCGTTCGTCGTCGGGGAACGCCATCTCGATGCCGTAGTTGGCGCTGCCCTCGGCCACCAGCGACATCGGCGAGTACAGCGGATAGACGCTGAACTCGACCCAGTTGCGCTCCTTGACGAGGGACTGCTCCAACAGCGCGTTGTAGACGTGGTGGCCCGGGTAGCCTTCGTGGCAGCCCAGGTCCACGGCACGCTCGATATAGATCGGGAACTCCGTGTTGATCTGGATCAGGCTGTGGGCGTCGCCCTTGTACCAGTTGTAGCCGGACCAGGGCTTGCCGGTGACGAATTCCAGCACGAAGCTTTCGTTGGCAGGCAAGTTCATGAACTTGGCCGTGCGCGCCCGGCAGGCCGCGATGGCCGCGTCCATCACGGGTTTCAGGCGTTCCTTCGGAATGGCGAAGCGGGCGCGGAAGGACTGCACGCGCTGCGGCAGCGGCCCCTTGCCCGGCACCAGCTTGTCGATCCGCGCCAGCAGCTTCTCGTAGTGGGCGCGGTCATGGTGCGGCGTGACGGCGTCGTACAACAGCGCCGTCTCTTCGTCGAACGTGAATTTCTTCCCCGCCAGCATGTCGACACGGGCCGTCATCGCGCGCAGCTGCTTGGCCAGGAACTCGATGCGCAGCGCTTCGTCGGGATTGGCGGCCTGCTTGCCTGCCAGGTCGGCGATGGCCGACTGCGTGGCGGCACGGATCGAAGCCAGGTCCTGCTTGTCGCGCGCGGCCTGTTCCTGCAGCGCGGGCGGGCCGTAATAGGCGTCCACGTAGTCCTTGTCGTGCTGGCCGACGGCCAGCACCAGCTTGCGGTAACGTTCCGCCACATCCTGCACGGACGCCGCCGTCGCACTGCCCGCCAGCAGCAGCGCCAGCCCTCCCGCCACCGCGCCCGCGATGGCTTTCACCGCCAGTTTGTTCATGTCCCCTCCCGCTTGATGGAAGCGGGTGAGTGTAGTGGAGGCGCCCCGTCAATGCAATCGTAGGGATCGCGCACGATCATCCGGGCCGGATAGGCCACCTCGATCCCGCGTTCCTTCAGGCCGCGCAGCACGGCCAGCAGGATCGACTGCTGCGTGTCCATGAAGACGAAATAGTCCGGGTTCTTGATCCAGTAGATCACCTCGAAATTCAATGACCACTCGGCCAGGTCGCGCAGGTGGGCGCGCTCGAACGACGCGGTCTTCTCGTGCGCTTCGATGATGCCCTTGATCATGGGTGGGATTTCTTCGAGCTTGGCCGGGTCGGTGGCGTAGTGCACCCGCAGGGTGAAGGCGGCGCGGCGTGTAAACATGCGCGTCTGGTTCAGGATGCGCGCCTTCAGGATGTCGCCGTTGGAGAAGATGACCTGGTCGCCGCCCAGCCCGCGCAGCCGCGTCGTCTTCAGGCCGATGTATTCGACCGTGCCCAGCTGCTCGCCGACGATGATGAAGTCGCCCACGACGAACGGCTTGTCCAGCACGATCGACAGCGAGGCCAGCAGGTCGCCCAGGATGTTCTGCACGGCCAGCGCCACCGCGATACCGCCGATCCCCAGGCTGGCCACGAGCGTCGTGATGTTGAAGCCCAGGTTGTCCAGGATCATCAGCATGAAGACGACCCAGACCACGAGGCGCAGCAGGAAATCGATGATGGCCGTCGAGGCGGCGCTGGCCACGCTTTCCGTCCCCATGGCCGCCTGGCGGTAGCGGCCGCGCCACGCGCGCACGGCGGTGTCGGCCCAGATCGCGGCCTGGATCAGCATCGCCGAAACGGCCACCCGCCACAGCCACAGCTCGTACTTGCGGGGGAACTCCAGCATCAACGAACCCAGGTACAGCGCCAGGATCAGGATGAAGACCGTGTAGGTGGCCCGCAGCAGGCGCAGGAACCAGTCGTCGACCCGCGTTTCGCTGCGCTCGGCGACCTGGGCCAGCCGATGGATCAGCAGGTAGCGGGCGGTATACATCAGCACGGCAGCCGCGAACGCCACCGCCACCGCCGCGCCCCACTCCTCGATCGAATTGCCCATGAAAACCAGCCG
Organism: Pseudoduganella chitinolytica; assembly: GCF_029028125.1. GTDB lineage: Bacteria > Pseudomonadota > Gammaproteobacteria > Burkholderiales > Burkholderiaceae_D > Rugamonas > Rugamonas chitinolytica. Next base: position 5,685,509 of record NZ_CP119083.1, on the reverse strand, counting down.
CATGCGTACCCCTCCAATCCTGTGATCAGCACTTCAGTTTACCGAAGCGGCTCGCAGCGCCGCGCACACAATGCGGTCCATGGCTGGCCGGCATGGCCCGTCCGAACTGTTCAGTTACGGGAGGCAATACGGCGCCAACGTTTTAGTTTTTTCGCCATACTTCCTCCCTCGTTCGACTAGCTCACCAATAACATGAAAAATGATGACGAAATTCAAAGCCAGGTGATCGAGTTATGGGGCGGACTGGAAGCAACGGTCAACCGCGTGCGCGATCGGTATTTCAGTCAGATGGACCAGAACGGGCACAAGACCAGGATCAGCGACCTGGACCGCTTTGCGGCCCTGGGCATCAAGGCGATCCGCTACCCGGTCCTGTGGGAGCTGACGGCGCCGGAAGGCGTCGACAAGGCCGACTGGTCCTGGGCCGACGAACGGCTGCCAGCCCTGCGCGACCTGGGCGTCGCGCCCATCGTGGGCCTGGTGCACCATGGCAGCGGCCCGCGCCATACCAGCCTCGTCGACCCGGCGTTCGGGCCGCAACTGGCGGAGTATGCGGGCGCGGTGGCGCAACGCTATCCCTGGGTGGAGTACTACACCCCCGTCAACGAACCGTGCACGACGGCGCGTTTCGCCGGCCTGTACGGCGTCTGGTACCCGCACGGCAAAAGCGACCTGGTCTTCCTGCAGGCGCTGATCAATCAATGCAAGGGCGTCGTGCTGTCGATGCGCGCGATCCGCGCCGTCAACCCGCAAGCCAAGCTGGTGCAGACCGACGACCTGGGCAAGACCTACAGCACACCCGAACTGTCGGACTGGGCCGACTTCTACAACGAGCGGCGCTGGCTGGCATGGGACCTGCTGTGCGGCCGCGTGGACGAGGACCACGCGCTGTGGTCCTACATCCTGAAAAGCGGCATCCCGGCCGAGGATGTGCTGTGGTTCCGCGACAATCCCTGCCCGCCCGACGTGGTGGGCCTGAACTACTACATCACCAGCGAGCGCTGGCTGGACCACCGGGGCGAGCGCTATCCGGCCCGCTACGTGGGCGAGCATGGCTTCGCCGACATCGAGACCGCGCGCGCACTGGCCACGCCGACCCCGGGCATCGGCCCGCTGATGGAGGAAGTGTGGGAGCGCTACGGCCTGCCGATGGCCGTGACGGAAGCCCATATCGACGCCAACCGCGAAGACCAGCTGCGCTGGCTGCACGAGGTGTGGAACGCCGCGCACGACGTACAGAAAAAAGGCGGCGACGTGCGTGCGGTGACTGTCTGGTCGCTGCTCGGCTCGTACGACTGGAACTGCCTCGTGACCGAATGCCATGGCTACTACGAGAACGGGGCCTACGACTTGCGCTCGCCGGAACCGCGGCCGACGGCACTGGCGCGCCTGATGCAGGAACTGTCCACGGGGCGGCCGCCATCGAACCCGGTGCTGCAGGGGCTGGGCTGGTGGCGCCGGCCCGGCCGCTTCCTGTGCCCGCCGGTGGCGACGAGTGCCACGGTCGCTGCGCTGCCGGCCGAGCGCCACACGGCGCAGCGGCCCGTGCAGCCCATCCTGATCAGCGGTGCCACCGGCACCCTGGGCAGTGCGTTCGCCCGCATCTGCGAGGAGCGCAACCTGGCCTTCCGCGTGCTGACGCGCCAGGAGATGGACATCGCCGATCCCGCTTCCGTCGAGGCGGCCATCGAGCGCTACAAGCCGTGGGCCATCGTCAATGCGGGCGGCTACGTGCGCGTGCACGACGCGGAGCAGGACAGCGAGCGCTGCATGCGCGACAACGCCCAGGGCCCCGTGGTGCTGGCGATCGCCTGCGCGCGCCACCAGGTCCGGCTGCTGACGTTCTCCAGCGACCTGGTGTTCGACGGCAGCAAGGGCAGCCCGTATGTCGAGAGCGATCCCGTGGCGCCGCTGAACGTGTATGGCCAGAGCAAGGCGGAGGCGGAGCGGCGCGTGCTGACGGTCAATCCGGAAGTGCTGATGGTGCGCACCAGCGCGTTCTTCGGCCCGTGGGACCAGCACAACTTCGTCACGCTGGCACTGCAGGCGCTGGGCGCGGGCCGGCCGTTCACGGCGGCGGACGACCTGGTGGTATCGCCAACGTACGTGCCGGACCTGGTGCAGACGTGCCTGGACCTGCTGGTCGACCGCGAGCGCGGCATCTGGCACCTCAGTAACGGCGAGGCCGTCAGCTGGGCCGAACTGGCGCGCCGCGTGTGCGCGCTGGCCGGCGTGGACAACTCAGGGCTGGAGGCGCAGCCGTCCGCCGTCCTCGACTACCAGGCCGCGCAGCCGCGCTTCTCGGCGCTGGCCAGCGAACGGGGCAACCTGATGCCCACGCTGGACGATGCGCTGCGGCGCTACCTGCAGGCCGTGGCCGAAGTACGGGAAGAAGGCGACACCCACGTGGGCGCCGCCCAGGCCGCGCATTACGGCGGCGTTTGAGTCCGTGCGACGGGGCAAAGCTGGTAAGGCTTTGCCTCGGCGCCGGTGAACGCGTCGTGCACCGTGCAGGCGCCGGCGTCGATGCGCAGGTCATACCTGGCCAGCACCTCGGCGCCGCGCCGCACGATTTCGGCATTCTTCTGCGCCACGTCGATGCGGTATTGCGCCTGCGTCTCCAAGGTGCAGGCTTTCCCTGAGCCTGCCGGCGCGGGCACCACCTGGACACGCTGGCGTACTTTTGTCAGCAGCCATGCCAGGCGTTGGCAGCCGTGTTCGTCGTCCATCAGCCCCAGCCCGTCGGCCAGTGCCAGGCGAATCGCCAGGCGCCGCCGGTTGTCGTCGATTGCGCCCGACAACAGCGTGTAGTGGGGGCCGCGCCGGCTGTCGATGGCCTGGTGGATGCGGGCCACCCAGGCTGGCGTCTCGGGGAAACTCTCCACCGACACCACCCGGATCTGGCGCGGGAACAGTTCGACCAGCCAACCCAGTGGCGGGTCCGCGATCGGGGTCACCAGCACCGTCTGCTCCGGCTGTGCGAAGGCAGGCACGTCGGCACGGAAGCTGTCCCAGGCCCAGTCCGAATGCCCCCACGTACTGAACGGGAACACCACCAGCGTGCAGGCCGCCAGCACCCATGCCGCCGTCCGCCGTGCGGCGACCGTGTTCAGCAGGCCGTGCAACAGCACCCACGCGACCAGGGGGGCCAGCAACTCGAGCGGGATCAGGTAGCGGTAGATGCCGAACAGCTTCATCCACGCCAGGTACGACACCAGGAAAAAGACCAGCAGGAAGCGCTCGCGGGGCTGCGGCAGCGCCGCGCCACCGCGCCGCCACAGCAGGCGGGCCGCCAGCGCCAGGCCCAGCACGTAGACGACGGGCCAGATCAGCTGGCGCAGGGTCAGTTCCGACACCCGCTCGTAATCGAGCGTGAAGACGAACGGCCATGCCAGCGCTTCCCAGAAGGTCTTCGGCACGTGGATATCGTCGATGACGCCGTAGGTCAGCGCCAGCGGGCTCTGGAAGATATTGTTAAATTGCGGGAACAGGGGATTGCCGAAGGTCTGCCACATCGTGGCGAACCACCAGCCGGCCGTGATGGCGATACCGGCCAGCACGGCCACCCCGAACAGGAAGGCCAGCCGCAAGCGTGCCCGCCATGGTGCGGCCACGGTGAACAACGCCAGGCACAGGCCGGTGGCGAACGTGGCATTGGTCAGTTTCAGGCCCGTGCCGAGACCCATGACGAGGCCGGCGGCCAGCACCACCGCGTTGCCGCCACGCGGCGCCGGGAGCGCGTCCCAGCCGCGCAGCAGGATCAGCACGGGCGACAGGATCAGCAGCGCCGTCATGTTGTCGCCCATCGAGGAGCCCAGCTGCGCCAGGAAGCCCGCGCCGCATACGCCGCACACGGCCAGCAGCAGCGGTGCGCTATGGCGTTCGGTGGGCGCCAGCCGGTTCAGCACCTGCGCGGCGATCGCCAGCACGAGCAGGAAGTTGAGCCCGTGCAGTGCGCCCATGACGAACCCGACCAGTGGGCCGGGCAGGTAGGTGACCAGGCCGTAATACAGGAAATCGAGCGTCGGATTGAAGTAGCTTTGCCAGTGCCCGGGCGCGATGTCGAAGCCGATCCTTCCATGCAGCACCGCGAACGGGTTGTACATGTGGTAGTTGCGCATGTCCCAGTTGTCGTCCTGTCCCAGCAGCACGGACAGCAGGCCGAACAACAGTGGCGCCAGCCAGGCCGCCTTGCGCCAGGCCGAAGCGGTATTGAGCCGGGCGCAGTGGCGCCCGAACCAGGCTTCCAGCCTGGCGATCGGGGCGGCGGGCCTCACGCGGCCACCTGCGAGCGCTGCGCCGCCGGCTCATCCAGCCATGCGGCCGGCACCGACAGATAGGCGAAGTGCTTCTGCTCGATGCGCCCTTTCGTGACCGCATCCAGGATGATGCCGCAGGTGAGCAGCACGATCCCGAACAGCATCAGCGCCGTGCACAACACGGCCGTCGGCAGGCGCGGCACGAGGCCGGACTCCAGCCACGTCAGGACCAGCGGCACCGCCAGCCCGACCGACAGCGCCACGCAGGTCAGGAAGCCCAGCGAATAGAAACCCAGCGGTTTTTCCGACTTGAACAGGCGCAGGATTGTCAGCAGGGTCTGATGCCGTCACGATAGGTGCTGAGTTTGCTGAACGAGCCAGGTGGGCGCGACTTGTAGACCGTTTCCACTTCCGCCACCGGCATGCGCAGTTCCAGCGCGTGGACCGTCAACTCGGTTTCGATCTCGAAACCGGTGGAATGCGCGGCGAACGACTTCACGTAGCGGCGCGAAAACACGCGGTAGCCGGACAGGATGTCCTTGAACGTACGCCCGAACAGCGTCGACACGCAGCCCGTCAGGAGCCGGTTGCCGAAGCGGTGGCCGAACCGGTATGCCGCCCGTTCCTCGGTGACGCGGCTGCCAACCACCATGTATCGTCGGTGGAGTTGTTGTCGAATACGTAGATGCGTGCACCGGGCAGCGCGGCGCGAAAGTCGCGCACGATGGCCGCGATCGTCGCGGCCTCGGTGAAGCAGGGGACCAGCACGGCGATGCGGGGTTGCGGGGAGTCGGTCATGACGCAATGACGGGAAACTGGAAAGCGCTATTATAGTAGGCGCGCTGCCTCCTCCCGCGGGGCCGGGTCAGCTGGTCGCCCGCAGATGCCGCGCCAGGTCGGCCAGCCGGTAGGGCTTGCCGACGAACGAAAACTCCGCGCTGCCCGGCTCCTCGTGCTGCAGCGCCGCCTGCGGATAGCCGGAGGCGATGATGATTTTCATGTCGGGATCGCGCTCCCGCGCGGCACGGGCCAATTCCAGCCCCGTCATCCCGTTCGGCATCATCATGTCCGTAAACAGCACGTCGATGCCGCTGTCGCGCTCGAGGATGCGCAGGGCCGCCACGCCGTCCGGCGCCGTCAGCACTTCATATCCCATCGTCTCGAACAGCTCGCACGCCACCGCCATCACGAGCTTGTCGTCCTCCGCGATCAGCACCCGCTCGCTGCGTACGGCCGGCAGCCCCGCATCGACCGGCCCGGCCTCCTCGACGGCCGGCAAGTACAGGCTGATCGACGTACCCTTGCCCAGCGCGGTCTCGATGACAACGTCGCCGCCCGACTGCGCGATGAAGCCATACACCTGGCTGAGGCCAAGGCCCGTGCCCTTGCCGACCGGCTTGGTCGTGAAGAACGGCTCGAATGCGCGCGACACCACCTCGGGCGGCATGCCGGTGCCGGTATCGCGCACGGTCACGCACACGTAGCGCCCCGGCGGCAGCGCGCCCACCTGGTTCGCGGCGAGCTCCACGTTGCGGGTCTCCAGCGCCAGCGTGCCGCCATCGGGCATGGCGTCGCGCGCGTTGACGACAAGGTTCAGCAGCGTTGCCTCGAAGCGGGCCTCGTCGACGGAGACGCTGGCGAGGCGCGGCGCCAGGTCGAACAGGAACGAGACCTGCGGACCGCTGGCGCGGCGCAGCACGGGCTCGAAGGCGCCGACCAGCGTATTGAGCTGGTGCGTGGCGGCCGCCAGCGGCTGCTGGCGCGCGAACGACAGCAACTGCTGTGTCAGCAGCGCGCCCCGTTCGACGGCGCGGCGCATGCTGTCCAGGACCCGGTTGGCGGTGCTGCCGGGCTGCTGCGCGTGCAGGATGTCGATACCGCTCGACAGCACCGCCAGCAGGTTGTTGAAATCGTGGGCGATACCGCCCGTCAACTGGCCGATCGCTTCCATCTTCTGCGCCTGGAACAGCGCATTGCGCGTCTGCTCGAGCGATTCGGCCGCCTTGCGCTGTTCCGAGATGTCGCGCGTGATCTTGGCAAAGCCGATCAATGTGCCCCGTTCGTCGCGGATCGCATCGAGCACGGCGTGGGCGAAGAAGCGGGTGCCGTCGCGCCGCACGCGCCAACCCTCGCTCTCGTGGCGCCCCGACTGGCGGGCCGTTTCCAGGGCCTGTTCGGGCAGGCCGGCGGCGCGGTCCTCGTCGGTGAAGAAGCGGCTGAAATGGCTGCCCACCACCTCGTCCTCGGCAAAGCCCTTGATGCGCTGGGCGCCGGCGTTCCAGTTGGTGATGACGCCCTGCGGCGAAAGCATGTACAGCGCGTAGTCGGTGACGCCCTGCACCAGCAGGCGGAAGCGCTGTTCGCTCTCGCGCAGCGCTTCCTGTGCCGTCATGCGGTCCGTCGTGTCGCGCGTGATCTTGGCGAAACCGACCAGCGTGCCGTCCGGCGTGCGAATCGGATCGATCACCACGGTGGCCCAGAAGCGCGTGCCGTCCTTGCGCACGCGCCAGCCTTCGCCTTCGAAGCGCCCCTCTTCGCGCGCGGCGCGCAGCGCCAGCTGGGGCAGGCCGGCCGCGCGGTCCTCGTCCGTATAGAAACGCGAGAAATGGCTGCCGATGACATCCTGCGCTGCGTAGCCCTTGAAGCGCTGCGCGCCGGCGTTCCAGCTGCTGACGTGGCCTTCGGGATCGAGCATGTAGATGGCGTAATCCGTAATGCTCGCCACGAGCAGCTCGAAGCGTTGCTCGTAGCCGGTCACCGCGGGGGCTGGAAGGTCTCGTTATTCATCTTGTCCTGTTGGCCATTCTGACTGTCGACTGCAATGGTCCGCCTCGATTCTCGCCAATTGTAACGCCATCCGTGCGTTGGGCCGTCTCGTTACCGGCTACCATGCGGCGATCCGCATTCACGTCCGCCACCATGCTCCGCCATTCGTTTGCCGCCCTGTTCCTGTTGCCGGTCCTCGCCAGTGCCGGCTTGCCGGCACCGGCCCAGGAGCCGGTGCCGAACGTGGTGGTCACGGCCACCCGCGACCCCGTCGACAAATCGTATCGCAAGATGGTGCGCGGCATGGACCGCTTCGTGCGCCAGCAGGCCACACTCGCGCCAGGCGCGACGCTGCGTTTTCGCCTGCTGCCGCGCCTGCCCGGGACCCGCATGGAAGGCATCGCGCTGAAAGTGGTCGGCGATACGGTCACGCTGCCGGTCGCCGTTGCCCCGGACAACAGCTTTACGCTCGAGCGTGACGAGCGCGCCTGGCGCGAGGATGCTTCCCTGGTGGCCAACCGCCGCACGACCAGCATGACGTGGCGCGCGGACGTGCGCAGCCCGGGCGTGCCGGACGGCCAGCGCCGCCTGGGCGACCTGCGCCTGGAATGCCTGGTCGGCATGGAGGCGGGACTGATCTCGAACAATTCCCATCTGTTCGCGTGGCTGTCCAATCTGCTGACGGACCCCGACGAGGTCTGCGGCAATGCCGAAGGCAACTACCTGTTCTTTACCGAGCGCCCGGTGTTTGCCGTCACGCTGCGGGCGGGCGAGCGCAGCGCGCAGTTGCCGCCGCGCTTCCTGTACGCGGGCGGCAGCCAGGCGCCAAACGACCTGCCCTACTGCGACTGCCAGGTGCTGCTGGACCGCAGCTACTACGCACCGCTGTGGGACCGCGGCTGGCCGGACGACACGCTGCTGTCGTTCGAGTACATGGACGAGCCGGCGCCGCCGAACGCCCCTTCCGCGCCCGGCATCGCACCGGGCCAGGACCGGGCGCAGGTGCGGGAGACGCTGGGCACCGGCACGGAAGTGGACTTCGGCAATGGGCTGCAGGCGTGGCTGTACCCGCCCGTGCAGCGCAAGTTGCAGCCGGGGCAGCTGCAATACCTGGTGCTGTTCGGCGCGGACGGGCGGGTGGTCAAGAGCCGGGCCGCCCTGCCGTTCAAAAGGGACTAGGCAAAGCGTCAACCGTGCTGCTATAATTGCGCGCCTTGGCCTGGTAGCTCAGTTGGTAGAGCAGAGGATTGAAAATCCTTGTGTCGGTGGTTCGATTCCGCCCCGGGCCACCAAGAATATCCAGCGAACGCCGATCCCCAGGGGTCGGCGTTTTGCATTGGCGTTCCCGAGTTCGCGGCCGGCCCTTCCCCATGCATGGAACTGCTCACCTGAAGCAGGCCACCAATACACCACGACCTGTTGCGGTCGCCAAACTGCCTCGCGCCGCCTGCCGACGACTGGCCAGGTGCATGCCATCAAGCTGGAACAATCGAATATGCATAATACGATACCGCCCTCGAGCTACACCCCCATGTCCATGGCCGCCGCCGATTCCGAGCCTGCAAGCTCCCAGCGGAGGGCGGTGCCGAGACGGCCTTTGTCGCCCGACAGCGAGACCGACAACACCCCAAAAAGGCTGCGCCACGAAGTCCCGATGCAGGGTCTGGCGATGCGCACCCGCCTGCTGTCGCTGGAAAGCGCCACCCCGATCAACGAGCCGGAAGAGATCAAGTCCGCACTGGCGCAGGCCCACGCTTTCGTCACGAAGCGGAAGGCCACGTTCCAAGACAGCGACAATATGCATGTGAAAAGCGCGGCGATCATGCTGGATCGAACGCTGTGCCTGGCCAGCAATGTCAGCCAGGGTGGACAACATCTGTCGAGTTTTGCGGAGGACAACCGACACGCTGGCCATTACATCCGCAGTTTCGACCATGATTTACTGGTGTCGGACCGCGCCAAGGCGAATCAGCTGCCCATCGCGCGACTCGTGGGCGAACGCAAGGACGATGCGAAGGGTTATGCCGCGAACGTCGGCCTGGTGCCCAACGTCCATTCCTTGCGGCTGTACCAGCTGGGCAAGCTAACGCCGGGCAAGGGAGATATCAAACAGCGTCCGCTCCAGACCTCGCCAGGGAATGCGGAGCTGTACGATGCCTCGCTGAAATACCGGACCGATGTGACCCAACACGTCCAAACGCAGCTGACGGGCAGCAAGAACATCCAGGTGGGAGCATACGAGGACTATCCGGCCGTCATGGTGCATTGCGACGCCAGGACCTTTCTAGATGTCACCAAGAAAGAAAAAAAAGAGCTCGGTACCGCGGCGGAATCGTTCACCCAGTTCCTGATGAGCCACTACCTCGGCATTGTTAATGCCGAGGCCGCCAAGATGGGGCTCAATACCGCCACGGTTGAGCGCTCCAGTTTCGGTCACCTGACGCCCTCCGTCGCCTCGACCGCTAACAGTTTCCGGATCAACCTCGGCATGATGCCGCCCGCATATGCCGAAGCGCATGTCAGGGCGCTGCGCATTCTCGATCAGGAACTGGACAGTTTCCAGGCATCGTTCGGGAACGGGCATCAAGTGAATCTTGCCCCGTTCGAGCCTTCGGAGCACAGGCTCGAACTCAACAAAGACAAGAATCTGTTGCAGTTGGCCTTTACCAAGGCCGAAAGCGGTGGCAAAAGGCTGATCACCAATACCATGCGCACCCTGAACGCCAGGAATGCTGTCGACTCGGAGTCGTTTGCACTGCATCGGCGCTCGTCCGCGGATGCCGCTGTGGCCGATCCACTTTCGGCAACGTTGACGAACTTGTTTTCCCAGGTTGGCTTTGTCAAGAACTCGAAGGGCGGGATGACGATGAGTACCAACACGGAGCCCAAGCCGTACAGCATCACCGCCGGGCAGAATGCCGTCCCGCCCACGACCGGTGGAGCAGCCGAAGCGCCCCCGCTGTCGGCGGCCTACGACGCCTACCTGCAAAAGTTCAGCAGGAATCTCGCCAAGGTCGGAACCGCCATACCCGGCCAAGCCGGCGGCACGCAAGAGCATCTCGCGCGCATCGCGGGCACGCTACACCCGAACAATCCGGATATCGCGGTTGCATTGGACCTCGCCAACCAGTTGCTGATGGTGCATACGCTGGACAAATTGCAAGCCGGCAAGGGTGCGGACGAGACGGATTTCGGCTACGGCAGCGACTCCGACGTCGAGGATGGGGACGTTCGGGGAAGCAAGATGATCCTCCATAACGGCATGCGCAGCCTGCTGGGGGCGACGAACTCGGCGCGCGCAATCCTGTTCGGCGGCGAGGCCAACAACGTCGGTATCGCCTATGACAAGCCGTATTATGAAACCGCCGGCGCCATTCGCGACGCCGAGATCCAGGTCAAGGAACAGGCCGATGCGCAGATCGTCATCAAGGACATCAATGCCTGCGTGACGGACGCGACGAAGGGGGATGGGAAACGCAACGTGGCGGAAGCCTATCCCAACGCGCGAGCCTGGATCATCGATACGACCAGCGCGACCACGGCGCAGATGCACGAGGTCTATGAGCAGTTCAAGGAGGCGGAAACAGCCGAGCTGCTGTACTTCGCTTCCAGCGGCCTCAAGAACGAGCAGGCCGGCGCGGACCAGAACAACTATGGCTCGCTGCGCGTATTTGGCAAGGCGGGCGACGGCGACGCGAACAAGCAACGGGTGGGGGAAGTGCTGGGCGCAATCGCGGGCACCGACCGGGGACTGGCACAGTTCTCGCACGAACACCGGCGAACGATGAAAGCGATGGGCCTTGTGCCGACGAACCAGAGTATCGTCATGCCGGTGCGCAGCGACGTCGTGATGGCCGATGCGCCGTTCGACGCGGGTTGATGCCGGCCACCGCACGCTGCCGCGCCATGCGGCAGCGGCCGGATGACATCATCCGGTTGCGGATTCGCTTACCCTCACCCGCCCGCTACCCGCCAGCAATTGCGCCCCGCCCGCTTGGCATCGTACATCGCCTGGTCGGCCGCCTTGACCAGCCCCTCTGGCGTCATGCCGGCCTCGAACCATGCGACGCCGATGCTGGTGGTAACGGGCAGCGGCGTGCCCGCCAGGTCGAACGGCACCGCCATCGCGGCCACCAGCTTCTGCGCGATGACGACGGCGTCGCCGGGCTCGTTCAGGCCCTCGGCCACCAGCACGAACTCGTCGCCGCCCAGGCGCGCGACGAAATCGGCTTCGCGCAGCACGAAGCGGATGCGCTGGGCGAACAGGCGGATCACGCTGTCGCCCACGTCGTGACCGTAGGTATCGTTGACCTGCTTGAAGCGGTCGATGTCGAAGTACATCAGGGCCAGGCCGGCACGGCGGTGCGCGCGCTTGACCGCTTCGTCCAGCTGGTTGTTGAAGTAGCCGCGGTTGGGCAGGCCCGTCAGGTTGTCGTAGTTGGCACGACGGAACAGCTCCTCTTCCATATATTTGCGCGCCGTGATGTCCTCGGTAACGGCCAGGATGCCCGTCACCTGGCCCTGGTCGTCCTTCAGCGGGATCTTGCTGGTCTCGATCCAGCACGCCTCGCCGTCGCGCCGTACGTCGCGCGCCTGCATGCGCATGCGCGGCACGCCCGAGCGGATCACCTCCAGGTCCACCTGGCGGTAGTTGTCGGCCTGGTCCTTCCAGCGCAGGTCCGCATCGGTCTTGCCGACCAGCTGGTCGAGGCCGTGCAGGCCCGCCGCCTCCAGCAGCGAGCGGTTGGCGCCCTGGTAGACGCTGTCGATGTCCTTCCAGAACACGCTCTGTGGAATATTGTCGAGGATGGCCTGCAGCATCTGGCGCGATGCGTGCAGCGCGGCCTCGGCCCGCTTGCGGTCGGTGATGTTCTCCGCAAAACCCAGCACGTGGCTGACCGTGTCGCCTGAGCTCATCGGGATCATCACGACCGACAGGTCGGAGCGCCGGCCGTCGGCGCTTTGCACCTGGTGCGTGTACGCGACCGCGTTGCCGGCCATGACGTCGCCGAAGTACCGCGCCGCCGCCTGCCGCTCCGGCTTCGGGACGAATCGCGTGACCGGCATGCCGGCCAGCGTCTCGCGCGGCACACCCAGTTCGCGCGCCATCTGCTGGTTCGACTGCAGGAAGCGGCCCTGCGGGTCCAGTGCGAACACGGCAAACGGATGGTGCTCGAAGAAGCCGGCAAAGCGCTCGTTGAAGTCGCGCATCGCCCGCTTGCCCGACGCATAGCGCGGCCACGCGACCGTCGCGTAGCTGGCGATCAGCGTCAGCAGCATGCCGATGGCGAACACCAGCGCCGCCTCGTGCAAGGAACCGGCGGCGAGCTGCGTGCGCTTGGCGTAGAAATACATCAGCCAGGTGCGCTCGCCAAAGGCGATCGTCGTGCGATGCGCCAGCACATGATCCCGGTCCCGCTGCAGCGCGTGGGCGACGTTGTCGGCATCGAACACCGTGGTGGCGGCGGATACGCTGCCGTCGAAGACCTCCAGGTCGAACTGCTGGGCGAGGCGGCCATCGTCGAACGTGCCGAACAGCTGGCGCACGTACAGGGCCGAGAAGATGAAGCCCGCCAGGTCGCCCTGGGCGTCCGGCATGGCGGTGGTCGGCGCCTTGCGCACGGGCGCGAAAATCAGTACGACCGGACGGTTGGCAGGGTCGCGCAGGGCTGTGTGCATTGCCGTGGTTACCGGTTCGTCGGCCGCGGCCGCTCGCTGCATCGCGTGCCGGCGGGCCGGAACGGCCGCATAGTCGATACCCCGCAAACGGTCAGCCCGCAAGGGATCCAGCGCGTGCTGCCCAAACAGCAGCGGATAGTAATCGCTCGCATCCGGGCGCGGCGCGAAGACACGGTAGCCTGGAAAGGTACGGGCCGCGTCCGCTTCGAAAGCAGCCAGCCGCGCCGCCGGGACCCGCGGCAGGTAGCCGAACGAGCTCATGCCCTCCAACCGGTCGAACACGCGGCTGGCCTTGATGTAGTTGTCGAATTCCTCGCGCGATATTGCATCCGACGCGCTGAAGAACGCCGCCAGCGCCCGCGTCGCGCTGACGTACTGTTCCAGGCGCTGGCGCAGCAGCGACGCATAGTTGCCGGCAGTGTCACCCAGCTGCTCGAGCTGGTGGGCTTCGCTGCGCTGCCAGTGGAGTTGGCAGGCGTAACCGGACAGCGCCAGCCCGGCGGCAAACACGACGGCAGACAACCCCATGCGGCGAGCAGTGATCCTGACGAATTCTCCCAGCGATGCCATCCATTCTCCCGACAGATGCAGGCCCTCAGCGGCAAGGGGCTGCGCAGTAGAGGCTACCCCGTTTTCGGCGGAGGTGGCGCAACATGCGACGCACCGCTGGCCGCCGGCAAGTTCCCGAACGACCTCGGCGCTGCCAGCGTGAAATGGGACAACTGCAGAGCCGACTGCACGACCGCCCGACGGCACCTGCTAGATGCGCCCGCCGCAATGCAGGATTGGTTGCCCAACAAACCATTGTCTGCCGGTCGGTAGGTACCCTGCCAGCAAGGCCGGGTCCACGACCCGGCCTTTTTTTCGCTCCCACAAGCACTATTTTTTGCCGATGTGACAATTGGCGAGATTATGCCGCTAACTGTTGCGTAAAATCACGGATTCACTTCTCAACATGCCCGCCGCCATGCGACCGACCACCGTGTCGCGTGCGCCCAGGCGGGCTGCCTTTGCAAATCGATATGACGCTTTTCCGCACCCTCCTCTGCACGATGTTCAGCCTGTTGCTGGCCGCTTCCCCTGTCCAGGCCGCCGATACCACCCCGGAACAGCTGCTGGCTTCGCTGAAATTCCAGGAAGGCAAAATCTCCCTGCCCGGCGGCGTTGCCACCCTCGACCTGCCGGCCGGCTTCCGTTACCTGGCGCCCGCCGACGCGGGCCGCCTGCTGTCGGAAGGCTGGGGCAACCCGCCGGGCATCGAGACGCTGGGCATGATCGTGCCGACCGCCGTCAATCCGCTGACGCGCGCAGGCTGGGGCGTGGTGGTCACCTATGAAAAGGAAGGCCACGTCAAGGACGACGATGCGGACAGCATCAAGTACGACGAACTGCTGAAGACGATGCAGGAGTCGATGCAGGAAGCCAACGAGGAGCGCAAGAAACAGGGCTACCAGCCGATGACGCTGGTCGGCTGGGCGGAAGCGCCGCGCTACGACAAGGCCAGCCACAAGCTGTACTGGGCCAAGGAACTGCATTCGGCAGGCGACGCCCAGAACGGCTTGAACTACAACATCCGCGTGCTGGGCCGCGAGGGCGTCCTGGTGCTCAACGCGGTGGCTGGCATGGACCAGATCGCCCAGATCCGCAAGGAGATGAAGACGGTGACGGCGTTTTCCGACTTCACGCCGGGCAACCGCTATGCCGACTTCGACGAGAAGACCGACAAGGTGGCGGAATACGGTCTGGCCGCATTGATCGCCGGCGGTGCCGCCGCCAAGCTGGGCCTGTTCGGCAAGCTGTTCGCGCTGCTGCTCGCGTTCAAGAAGGTGGTCATCGTCGGCATCGGCGCCCTGGGGTTCGGCATCGCCAAGCGGTTCGGCCGCAAGCCGAAGGTCGACCTCTCGAAGTCCTGACGATGGCCAAGCTTCTGCTGTGGCTGTTCGCGGCCGGCAAGATGGGCAAGCTGCTGACGACGGGCGGCACGATGCTGCTGTCGCTGGTTGTCTACAGCTGGGTGTTCGGCTGGCGCTACGCCGCCGGCTTCGTCGTGCTGCTGTTCGTGCACGAGATGGGCCACTACGTGGCCGCGCGCAACCGTGGCCTGCGGGTGGGCACGCCCGCGTTCATCCCGTTCGTCGGCGCGTGGGTCGCGCTGGAAGACCTGCCGCACGACGTCGAGACGGAAGCCTACATCGGCATGGCCGGTCCACTGGCCGGCACGCTGGCGGCAATGGCCTGTTATTTCGCGGCGCGCGACAACGACAGCCAGCTGCTGCTGGCGCTGGCCTATTCCGGCTGCATGCTCAACCTGATCAACCTGATCCCCTTGATGCCGCTGGACGGCGGCCGCATCACGGCCATCGTCTCGCCCAAGGTCTGGCTGCTGGGCGTACCGCTGCTGGCGGCGCTGTTCTTCTACCGCCCCAGCCCCATGCTGATCCTTGTCGGGCTGCTGGCGATCCCCCAGCTGAAAGCCGCCTGGCGCGGCGATCCGGGCCCGACGCCGGCCTACTACGACGTCAAGCTGGAAACCCGCCTCAACTACGGCGCGCTGTACCTTGGCCTGGTCGCGTTCCTGGCCGTCATGAGCTACAGCATCCACGACATGATCCGCGCCTAGCGTCACCTATCGACCGGAGCTTCGATGCAACGTCCTGCCGCCCCCGCCCACCACCTTGCCGCCTTGCTGGTCCCGTTCATGCTGGCGGCCTGCGGCGCCCCTGCCACGGCGCCGAGCGGCCCGTATGCGCGCTACCTGAAGGGCGACGAAAGCGTGCGCAAGGTGTCGGAGGAAGGGCCGTTCACGCTGCTCGACATCGAATACCGCAGCTGCTGCGGCTACCTGTTCAGCGCCCAGCTGGACTACCAGCGCATCCTGTACCGCGGCAAGGTGGTGGCGAAGAAGGTCGAGCGGGTCGAGCCGTTCCGCGGTTTCGGCCGGCCCGCGCTGGTGTGGCCCGTGCCGCTGGGCGACGGCAAGCTGCAGGTGTTGTCCGAACACCAGGGCAAGGCGGTATTCGACACGATCGACCTCGGCCTGTACAGCCACGACGGCGAGGATGGCTATTACCACGGCTATCCGATCGCGCCCGGCGTGCGCTATTTCCCACGCAACGGCGGCGTGCTGCTGTCGGCCTTTCCCATCCGGGTGCGGAAGCTGCCCGCTGGCCTCGACTGCTGCACGGGCCACATCGGCCAACTGGCCGGCACGGCGCCGGACGGCAGCGCCTATGCCTATGCGGACTCGCGCAAGGAGCCGGGCGCCATGCTGGTCGTCGATGCGGATGGGGGCATGCGCGAACCGGTGCCGCTGCCGGTGGCGCAACCGGCGCCGGCGCCGCAGGACCTGAGTCCCCATTCGCCGCTGCTGCGCTGGTTCGAGACGTCGTTCACGTGGACCAAGAACGTACAGGGCAAATGGAACGTCGCGCCGCTCGCCGGCGCGCCGCAAGGCAGGCGCGCGCCGGTGGAAGAGCTGTTCCTCGACGTGCCGTCAGGCTACCGTCACTGCTTCGCCACCGACAACGCCAGCTGCCAGCCGGGCTGGCGCCTGTTGCGCGAAGGCGAGCTGGCAACGATCTTCAAAAACGGCTACGTGCCGCCCTATACCTACGTGCCGTCGCAGCCCACGCAGGCGTTTGGCGCCCCGGTCGGCGCGCTGATGGTCAGCCGCATCGGCTACGGTGGCACAGGCTACTACCTGTATGTCGAGGACAGCGCTGACAAGGTCGTCGCCGCATTCGCCCGGCGCCTGCGCGAACGCAGGGTGCCGTTCGTGCGCATCGACGAATGTCCGCGCAATACCCATGGCACTCCCGACTGCGCGGCGCCATTGCGTGACCAGCTGGGCTGGCAGCGCGACCCCGACTATTCGCTGGAAAACGCGCTGCGCTGGCGTCCGGACGACGGCGCGATGTTCGTGCTGCCGACCGTCGCGGTCCGCATCGTGGCCGCGGAAGGCGGCACCACGCTCATCGGCACCGCCGCGCGCTATCCGTCGCCGCCACCGCTGCGCGAGAAATAGCGCCTATTTGCGCCGTGGCGGCTGCGCCTGCTGCGCGGCCGCGTACAGCGCCTTGGCATCGGCATGGGCCTGGTCGACGTTGCGCAGCTTCTCGTCGTCGTCATGGCGCACGAAGAATTCCGCGTCCTGCGCACGCATCACCATCGTGATCGCCTGCTTCTCGGTCACGTTGTATTTTTCGAAGATCAAGGTGGTGACTTCGTCCAGGTATTCTTCGTAGGTCATGGCAGTTCCCGCTCGCGGTGTTGGATCAGGCGGGCATTCTAGCGCAGTGCGCAGCCGTAGCGCCGGTTGAGGTAAGCTTGGGGGTGGTTTGCAGCTTTGCCTGCAGATTCGCCATCCACCGAACAAGGAAAACCATGCCCGTCCCCATGAAACCCGTGGCCTGCGCCGTCCTCCTGTCCGCCTGCGCGATGGCCGCGGCGGCACCTGCCGACACCGGCGCGCCGAAACGCCAGGCCGACATCGACGCCATCGTGCGCGAAATCTCCCCGCAGCGCATCCACGGCTACATTGAAAAACTGGTGGGCTTCGGCACGCGCCACACGATGTCCGAGACGGAATCGGACACGCGCGGCATCGGCGCCGCGCGGCGCTGGATCAAGGCCGAACTGGAACGCTGCGGCGCCGGCAAGCTGCAGGTGACGTTCGACAGCCACGTGCACCCTGTCGCGCCGCGCCTGTCGAAGCCGACCGAGATCGTCAACGTCGTCGCCACCCTGCCCGGCACGCAGGCGCAGGCGAAGGACCGGGTCTACGTCGTCTCCGGCCACTACGATTCGCGCGTGACGGACGTGATGGACGCCACCAGCGACGCCCCAGGCGCCAACGACGACGCTTCCGGCACCGCCGCCGTGATGGAACTGGCCTGCGTGATGGCCAAGCGCCAGTTCGACGCGACGCTGGTCTTCATGGCCGTGGCGGCGGAAGAGCAAGGCCTGTTCGGCGCCGGCCACTGGGCCGAGCAAGCCCGCAAGAACAACGTCGACGTGGCGGGCATGTTCACCAACGACATCATCGGCAGCTCGGTCGACGAAAACGGCAAGCGCGACGACAAGCAGGTGCGGCTGTTCGCCGAGGGCATCCCGGCGCTGAAGGAAGTCCCGGATGCGCTGCGCACGTTGATCCAGACCGGCGGCGAAAACGACTCGCCGTCGCGCCAGCTGGCCCGCCACGTCAAGGAGACGGGCGAACGCTACGTGAAGAACTTCAAGGTGACGGTGATCCAGCGGCGCGACCGCTACCTGCGCGGCGGCGACCATATCCCGTTCCTGGAACAGGGCTACGCGGCGCTGCGCTTCACGGAACCGGCCGAGGACTTCCGCCACCAGCACCAGGACCTGCGCAAGGAAGGCGGCACGCAGTACGGCGACCTGATCGAGTTCGTCGACAGCGGCTACACGGCGCAGGTGGCGCGCGTCAACGCGGCCGCGCTGGCCTCGCTGGCGCTGGCCCCGGCCGCACCGCGCGACGTCAGGGTTCTGACGGCCAAGCTGGACAACAAGACGGACCTGACGTGGCAGCCCAACAAGGAGCCCGACCTGGCCGGCTACCGCGTGGTCTGGCGCGAGACCACCGCCGCCAACTGGCAGGGCGCGAAGTTCGTCGGCAACGTCACGTCGTTCCGCAGCGACCTGTCGAAGGACAATGTGTTCTTCGGCGTGCAGGCCGTCGACAAGGACGGCAACGTCAGCCCGGCAACCTACCCGCTGCCGCAGCGCTGAAACAAACCCGCAGGTGACAGGCACCGTCGGGTTTCGTGCCCGCGAGACTTAGTCCAGCGGCACCGTCAAGGCCTGCCGCACCGCCACGCAGCGGCGGTCCTCGTCCTGCAGGGCCAGCAGCGTGCGGCGGGCGCCGGTGGAGAGCGTCGTGTACTTGGCTGCCGCGTCGGCCAGGCGCTGCACGCTTTGCGGCGTGCAGCCCGTCGGGATCAGCGTGCCGGCATAGGCGCGCATGAAGACCGGGCCTGCGGCCTTGTCCAGCTCCGGCAGCTGCGCCAGGCGCCGCTCGGCCGTCTGTTCGGCCAGCGCCGCTTGCGAGGACGGGTACAGGTTTTCCATCGCCGTGCGGATGCGCGCGAACGGCAGCCTGGTTTGCGGGTCGGCGATCTGCGCCAGCCACTCGCCCTTGACCTGGGCGTCCGGGCGCACGACGGTGGCCGCCAGCGCGGCCGCCGAGCCGGTGTCGGACTTGTCGCGCTGCTGTTCCGCCGCCAGCAGGGCCGCGCTGCCCGGCGCATCGCGCTCGTTGAGCTTGCGAACGATGATCCAGCGCACGTCCTGGCTGACCGTCACGCCTTGCGGCACGCCTTCCCCGGCCAGCAGGCCAGCCAGGCGCGCCAGCGCTTCGCGGCTCGCGGCCACGTCGATATAGGCCGTCAGCCAGCGCCGCTTGAAGTTCGCGTCCGTGCCCGTGCGTACGCCCTGCCACGCCATGTCCTCCAGCGACTGGCGCACCTTGCGCGTGTAGGCCGCCTGCGGTGCCATGCGCTGCAGGTAGGCGTGGCTGGCGTGCACCTTGTCCAGCACATTGCCCAGCAGCGCATAGTCGGTTTCGCGCGGCGCGTTGTTCAGTACCGTCTGCAGGAATTCATTCAACGGCAGCGCGCCATCGCGCACGCCATCCCACATGCTCTGCCACAGCATCGCGCGCAGCAGCGGATCGGCCACCTTGCTGACGTCCTTGCGGGCGGTGGCGAACGAGCGCTCGTCCAGCTTGACCTTGGCGAAGCCCCAGTCCTGGTAGTTCGGGTAGACGAGGTCGGGGCACGGTGCGCCGTGCAGGGCCGGCACCGCCGTGGCCGCCCCCTGGTAGGTGACCGGTACGCTGCGTTCCAGCTTCAGCGCCTTGCCGCCGGCATCGAACAGCGCCACCTGCACGCGCTGCTCGCGCAGCACGGGGTAGGCTTGCGGCGCCGTCTGCCGCAGCGTGAACGCGTCGATCTTGCCTGCCTTGCAGGAGTAATGCGCGGCGATCGTGTTGACGCCGGGCTGGTACAGCCACTGCTGCGTCCACGGGCCCAGGTCGCGTCCCGCCGCCTCGGCCAGGCTGCCGATGAAATCGTCCAGCTGCGCGTTGCGGAACTGGTACTTGACGAGGTAGTTGTGCACGCCCTTGCGGAACGTCTCCTCGCCCAGCAGGTGGCGCAACTGCTTCAGCGTCGATGCGCCTTTCGCGTAGGTGATCGCGTCGATGTTGTCGAAGGCATTCGCCGTGGTCGGCACCGGCACTTCGATCGGGTGCGTGCCGGGCGAGTCGTCCTGGCGGTAGGCACCCGCCTTGGCGTTGGAATAGAAGTACTGCCACGCGTTTTTGAATTCCGTCGATTCCGCCGTGCCCAGCGTGCCCATGAACGAGGCGAAGCTCTCGTTCAGCCACAGGCCGTTCCACCACTTCATCGTCACCAGGTCGCCGAACCACTGGTGCGCCATCTCGTGCATGATGACGCTGGCCAGCGCGTGGCGCTGGTCGGTCGTCATCTTGTCCTTGTGCAGGAAGCGCGCTTCCGCGAACGTGATCGCACCGGCGTTTTCCATGGCGCCGTACAGGAAGTCGGGCACCAGCAGCTGGTCGTATTTTTCGAACTGGTACGGAATGCCGAAGTAATCGTCGAAGAACGCCAGGCCCTGTTTCGTGAAGTTGAACCATACGGCCGGATCGATCTGCGATGCCACCGACTGGCGCGCGAACAGCCGCATCGGGTACTTGGCGCTGGCGTCCTCCCAGATCTTGTAGGGGCCCGCGTGCAGCGAGAAGTTATAGGCCGATAGCTTCTTCGTGGCCGGGAACGTCCAGCGCTTGCCGCCGTCCGTGTCGCGCACCGACGACTCGCGCGTGGTGGAGACGACGACCCAGTCGGCCGGCGCCGTCACGTTGACCTGGTACGTCGCCTTCAGGTCGGGCTGGTCGAACAGCGCGAACATCTGGTGCGCGGCCGCCGGCTCGAAGTGCGAATACGTGTAGACGCGCCCATCGACCGGGTCGACCATGCGGTGCAGGCCTTCGCCATTGGTGCTGTGCGGCCGCTCGTAGCGCACGATCACTTCGTTGCGGCCGGCCTTCAGGTCGGCGGCGGCCAGCGTGATGAACCAGTTGTTGTACCGCGGCGCGACGGCCTTGCCGTTGACGGTGAGCGACTTGATCGTCGCCTTGTCCAGGTCCACCGTGAGCGGCTCGGTGGCATCCTTCAGGTCGAACTGCAAGGTGGTGGTGGCGGCAAAGGTTTCCTTGCCGGTCAACGTGAAGTCCAGCGCATAGGCCACGTTGGAGACGCGCGCGGCGCGCGCTTCGGCATCGGCTTGCGACAGCCAGGCATTGTCGGCACGGGCCGCGGCATGCGCGGGGACCGTGCCCGCCACCAGGGCGGTACTGCACGCGAGGGCAACAGCGAGGGAGATCGGCGATTTCATCGTTATCCTTATCGGGATGTGTTCAGTGGCTGGCCCTCAGTCGGCCCCGAATGAGCGGCGCGGGGATGATACCATCGACCCCACCGAATAATTCTTTGAAAATCGCCTTTGCCACCATGCAGATCTCTTTTGAAACGGCCGACCAGCCGGACGTCCACGCCCTGATCGCCGAACTGGATACCTACCTGTATTCGCTCTATCCCGCCGAGAACGTGTATGCGCTGGACGTGTCGTCGCTGACGCAGCCGAACGTGCTGTTCGCCGTGGCCCGCGCCCACGACGGCGCCGCCATCGGCTGCGCCGCCATCGTCGTCACGCCCGCCTATGGCGAGGTGAAACGCATGTACGTGCGTCCGGCCGCGCGTGGCCAGGGTGCGGCGCGCCGCCTGCTGGAAACCCTGGAGCTGCAGGCCCGCGCCCACGGCTGCACGGCGCTGATGCTGGAAACCGGCCCCACGATGCCCGAAGCCCTGGCGCTGTACGAACGCCTGGGGTACAAATACCGGGGCCCGTTCGGCGACTATCCGGACGATCCGCTGTCCGTCTTCATGGCCAAGGCGCTGGCATGAGCGACAGTCTGCATCACCTGCGCGACCTGACCCGCGCGTTCGCGGCGGAACGGGACTGGCAGCAGTTCCATACGCCGAAGAACCTGGCGATGGCGTTGTCGGTGGAAGTGGCGGAACTGGCCGAACATTTCCAGTGGCTGGCGACCGGCGCGCCGGCCGAACTGGATGAGCGCAAGCGCGAAGGCGTGCGCCACGAACTGGCGGATGTGCTGCTGTACCTGGTGCAGCTGGCCGACCAGCTGGACGTCGACCTGCACGCAGCGGCGCTGGAGAAGCTGGCGCTCAACGCGGCCAAGTATCCGGCCGCGCAGGTGCGGGGGGATGCGCGCAAGTACGACGAGTACTGAGTTACAACCCGAGCGCCTTGCGGATCTCCCGCCCGACAATCGCCCACGCCGGAGAAGTGGCCGCCACCTCGTCATAATGGCTGGCACCCGGCAGCACGATGACTTCGGCCGCATCGCCGGCGGCGCGGGCCCGGGCGGCATAGGCAGTGCCGGTGGACGGCGGCGACACAATGTCGTGCTCGCCATGGATCAGGATCGTGCGGATGGCGGCGGGCAGCAGCTCGGCGGGCGACGTGTCCGCGAACACGTCCGGCCGCGCGGCCGTTGGCGTGCCCGCCAGCTGCACCGTGTCGCGCTCGCAGCTGCTTTTGATCAGCGCGGCCTGGTGGCGCAGGTCGGCGAGGCCGCCCAGGCTGATCACCGCCGGCAGCGCCAGCGGATCGCGCGCATACGCCGGGCTCCAGGCCGGCAGCCGATGCCGCGAGGCCGCCCATTGCGCCAGGTGGCCGCCCGCCGAATGGCCGACGGCCACGATGCGGGCCAGGTCGAGCCGGTGCGCGGGCGCTTCCTGCTTGAGGCGGTCGACGGCCGTGGCGATGTCCTGGTAGGTGCCGGGATAGCCGCCGCCCGCTTCGTCATGCCGGCGATACTCCACGTTCCAGACCGCGATCCCCTGCGCTTTCAGGGCCCCCGCCATATTGCGCATCTGCGTGATGCCGCCGAACTCCACCGTCCAGCAGCCGCCGTGGATCAGCACGACGACGGGAAACGGCCCGTTGCCCGCAGGCCGGAACAACTCGGCGAATTGCGAGGGCGCCGGACCGTAGGCAACGTGGGCGTCCGGCTGGGGGCCGCCGAGCGCCAGGTAGTCCTGCAGCGACATCGGCGCCGACACTGCGGCAGTGGTCAACAAGGTACCGGCGGCGGCCAGCAGGGAATGGCGGATCGGCTTGCGCATGGCTTCCTCGGCAATGAAACAGGGCAGAGCGCAGCATAACGCGCCCTGCCCTGCATGGGAATAGCCGGGGCCGTGTCCATGTCGGGGTGTGACCCCATGGTGGACACGGGCTGGTCAGAACTTGAAGCTGGCCCGCGCGTAGTAGTAGCCGCCGTTGATGCCGAACGGCGAGAACGACGGATAGATCGTCACGGCCGCGTTGTTCAGGTCCGCCCGGTAGGTGGCCAGCAGGTCGGCGTTGACCTGGTCGGGGTACTGGTTGAACAGGTTGTTGGCGCCGGCCGAGACGGTCCAGTGGTTGTTGACCTTGTAGCTCAGCTCCAGGTCCGTGATCGCCTTGGTCTTGACCTCGTTCTTGAAGTAGGTGCCGCCGTCCGGCGATTCGTAGTTGTACGACTTGCCGTAGATCGCCTCACGCAGGTTGACGGTCCACGCGCCCAGCTTCCACAGCGCACCCAGGTTGACGCGGGCGCGCGGCGACGCCGTCTCCAGGTTGGAAATCGCGGTCCGGTCCAGCAGGCTTTGCGGCACCAGCTGGGCGGGCGCCTGGTTGATCTTCGTGACGCGCACCTGGTTGTAGTTGGCGGCCAGCGACCAGTCGACGCGACCCAGGTCGCCGTAGTTGCTGTTGACCGTAGCTACCAGCTCCACCCCGCGCGAACGGGTGTTGACGGCGTTCGAGAAGATGTTGATGCCCGTCTCGCTGACGGTCGGGTCGAGCACGTTGCCGTTGGCGAGGATCGCCGCCACGACGGCGGGCGAATTGACGGCGCCGCCGGAACCGTACAGCGCGCCGCTGCCGACGATGCGGTCGCGGATCTTGATCTGGTAGGCGTCCAGCGTCACGGAGACGTTGTTGGCCGGGTTCAGCACCAGGCCGGCCGAGATATTGGTGGACGCCTCCGGTTTCAGTCCGTCGATGCCGACCAGCCTGGCGCCAACGGAGTTCGGCGCCAGTTGCACGAACGCGCTGGTGGGCGAGACGTTGGTGGCCGAGTAGTACTGTTCGGCCAGGGTCGGCGCGCGGAAGCCGTTGCTGTAGGTGCCGCGCACGGCGATCGTCGGCGTCACGTCGTAGCGGCTGGTCAGCTTGCCCACCTTGGCGTTGCCGAAATCGCTGAAGTGCTCGTAGCGCACGGCCAGGTCCACCGTCAGGCCCGGCAGCGGGAAGCTGATGAAGTTGGCATAGATCGCCTTGTTGTTGCGACTGTGCTTGCCCGCATCGGTCAGCGAAAAACCGGGGTACGACTGCGAACCTTCCTTGTAGCGCGAGGCCGGATCGCCCGCCACGATTTCGTAGCGGTCCACGCGGTGCTCCAGGCCCAGCGCGAACGTGGACGGCTTGTCCCAGCCCATCTGCACCTCGCGGCTGACGTCGAAGTTGTTGGTCCACTGGCTGGCAACGAATTCCCCGGCCGCGAACGACGTCGGCGTGGCGCCCGTGTCGTTGTACAGGGAGACGTTGGCGCTGTCCTCGACGCCGATCTTCGCCTCGTCGCGGCCATACGTGGTCGACAGCTCCCAGTGCCATGCGCCGGCGATCTTGCCGCGCGCACCGGCGGTGACCGCGTAATCCGTTTCCTTCATCGTCTCCTTGGGGTCGAAACCGAGCGGATAGACGGCCGGCAGCCGGCTCGGCATGCGGTAGTTCTCGTGGGCGCGGGCGTGCTTGCGGCCGGCGGTGGCAAAGGCGTACAAGGCCGTGTCGTCGTCGATGTCGTAGCCGGCGTTCAGCGCCAGCGTGTGCAGGTGGTATTGGGCGTCGCCCGAGATCTTGTTCAGGTACGGATAGCCGGGCGCCTGCAACAACGGCTGGCTGGCCAGGTTGCCGGGGTCCAGCACCCGTGGGTCGATGCCGCCGCGGTCGCTGTAGCCGTGGTAGCGCGACTCCGCCGTCAGGCTGACGAACGCATTGGCCATCGGCGTGAAGCCGATATTGGCGGTGCCGTCGCCCGTGTTGCCGCCGCCGTCGCCATAGCGGCCGCCGTTGACGTTGCCGGACAAGCCCTGGTTGTTCGACTTCAGGATGATGTTGACGACACCGGCGATCGCATCGGTGCCGTACTGCGCGGCGGCGCCGTCCTGCAGCACTTCGATATGGTCGATGGCGGCCACCGGAATGTAGTTCAGGTCCGCCGCCGCGCCGCCCTGGTAGGGCCCGCCCAGCACGGCCAGGTTGGCGGTCCCGTGCCGGCGCTTGCCGTTGACGAGCACCAGCGTGTTGTTGGGCGACAGGCCACGCAGCCGTGCCGACAGTGTCAGGTTGGCGGTATCGCCGCCGAATGCCTGCGCCGTGAACGACGGGATGTTCTGGGCGATGGCCTGGATCAGGTCCGGCTGGCCGGTGCGCTGCAGCGACGCGGCATCCAGGACCTGGATCGGCGAGGCGCTGTTTTCCGCTTTCAGTCCGCTGGCGCGGGTGCCCGTCACGATGACGGCACCCACCGACGCCGGTGCGCCGGCGGCCCCGACGACTTCCGTTTGCGGGTCGGCGGCGGGATCGGCAAGGGCGATGCCGGTGTGCAGCAGCATGGCGGTGGCGCCGGAAGTGATGATGGCCTTGTGCATTGCGTGGTCCTTTATTCTTGGTGGCGGTGGGAAGACGGAGGCGGCGTTTATTTTTTGGCGGCGACCACCTCGATCTCCACCAGCCAGCCGGGCGAATTCAGGCCGGCCACCTGCATGACGGCGCGTGCCGGCAGGTTCGGCTGGGGGTTGGGCTGGGCGCTGGCGCCGAAGAACTGCGTGTACGCCGCCATGAAACCCTTGACGTCGGCGCGGCCGCCCTTGCCCGGATCGCCGACCAGGAAGACCTGCATCTTGACGACGTCGGCCATCGTGAGGTTCATCGACTTGAGGATGTCGTCGATCCTCTTCAGCACGCCCATCGTCTGCATCCTCGTGTCGCCGTAGGCCGCCAGCGAGTCGGGATTGGCCGCCTTGTCGACGACCGGGGGCACCTGCCCGCTGATGAAGTGGATCGTTGCGTTGGGCGGCAGCGTCACCGCTTGCGCGATGGGGAAGTCGGAGCCGGGAATCTTGTGGCGCACGATGTCCTGGGCGTTGGCGGCGGCGGACAGCAGGAACGTCAAGGCGATGGCGGTCTGTTTCATGGTGCTCCCTTTTTGGTCAATGTTTGTTGGACGGTTGGCTGGCGGCGAATTTGGTTGCCTGCAGCTGGGCGCGCAGCGCGGCGACCTCCTGCTCGGTCAGCGCGCCGGCGCTGTTGCCCCAGCTGGAACGCACGTACGTCAGCACGGCGGCCAGGTCGGCGTCGGACAGGCTGGCGGAAAAGTCCGGCATGCCGCCGCGCCCCTTGAGCAGTACCGTGGCGGGGTCCTGCGCGGGCCCCTGCACGAACGCACTGCCGGCCAGCGCGGGGAAAGCGCCCGGAATCCCCTTGCCGCTGGCCTGGTGGCAGGCGGCGCAGCTTTTCTGGAACACGGCCTTGCCGTCGGCCCCGTAGGACGGCAAGGCGCAGCAAGAGAGCGCGACCAGCGCGGCCAGCGTGGCAGGAACGCGCCTCATGCGTTGGCCCTTTCATGGATACGCGCCAGCTGCTGCCATGCCGATTCGATGGCGCCGGCCTGCCAGCCCGTCAGGTAGCTCAGGTGTTCGCCCGCCAGCAGCACGCGCCCCTCCCCTTCCAGCAGCACGGGATAGGCGGCCTTGCGGCTTTCTTCGGTCCACTCGGCCCAGCCGCCCAGGTTGTACTGCACGCGGTGCCAGGCCACCGAGAACGCACTGTCGAACGACTCGCGGTAGGCCGGAAAGATCTTCTCGCCGGCCGCGAGCGCGAATTCGGCCCGCTCGGCCGGGGTGAGCGCGCTGGTTTCGATGGCGGCGGTCTGGTAGTTGTAGTACCCCAGCAGCACGCCCTTCTTCTTCTGCCATCCGGACGACGGCAGCGAGATCGTGTTGATGCCGGGGATGTCGGTCAGCACGTGGCCGCCGTAGATATGGTCGTCTTCTTCCCAGAAGCGGCGCTTCATCTGCAGGCCGATCTTGCCGACCGGCGCATAGGCCACCGCCTTGATGGCGCCCTTGAACGGTTCGGAGAAATCGGTATCGACCATGCGCAGCACCGACAGCGGCAAGGTACACAGGCAGTAGTCGGCCGACACGGACTGCACCTTGCCGCCGGCGGTGTCCTTGAATGCCACGGTGACGTTTTTCTCGCCATGGCGGATCGACTGCACTTCGGCGTGGTAGCGGATGAAGCGTCCCACCCGTTTCTCGAACGCCTTCGGGATCCGGTCCATGCCGCCGACGGGCTGGAACATGGTGTTCTGCATGGGGAAATCCTGCACCGCGCTGTACACCTTGCCCACGCCGGAGGCGAGCAGCTCGGACAGGCCCAGCGGGTCGGATGGCGTGCCCGGGCCCGGATTCATGCCGGCGCCGGGATTGACGGCAAAGCCCCGTCCCGTGCGGCCCTTGTAGCGCAGGTCGGCGCTGCCCAGCTGGCCCTCGTGGGCCAGGTAGTCCAGCAGCGCGCGCTGGTCGTCGGCGGTCAGCTGCTTGTCGAGCTGGTGGTTCTGCACGGACTTGGCCAGCAGTTCGGCGACGTGGCCGCGCAGGTCCGCCTTGACCTGCGCGGGACGCAGCCGCTGCTTCGACAGCGGCCCGCCGTTTTCCAGGTACACGAACGCATGGTCGTTATCGTTCACCATCACTTCGAGCGGCACGTCGAACAGGCGCGTGTAGTGCAGCGTGGACTGGTGGTGCAGCGGAATGCGCCACGGGCCGTGGTTGATGTACTGGCCGTCGTCGAACGCGCAGCGTTGCGTCTCGCCGCCCAGTTCCGTCAGCTCGAAGCCCTTGCGCGCGGTCTGGCAGCGGCCGCCGGCAAAACCGCGCGCCTCCAGCACCTGTACGCGATACCCCAGCTTGTTCAATTCATAGGCCGCCGTCAGCCCCGCCAGCCCGGCACCCAGGATGACGACGGACTTGCCCCTGCCGCTGCCGCTCAGCACGGGCGGCCCGGACATCGTCGACGCGATCCCCATGCCCCACGCGTTCATCGCGTTCAGCAGCAGCCCCGTGCCCCCGACCGCGGCGGCGCGGTACAGGAAGCCCCGCCGCGTCGCCGATCCCACCGATCCACTCTCCATCAGAACCCTCCAGGCGGTTGACATTGCTCTCACTTGCATGGGGATATAAAAGCAATCGGTGTGCCATTCGCGGGTTGGAAAGCACTGATTTCGGTCGAACGAATGATGTCGGTTCGGCTCGACGGGGACAGCTCGCCGGCAACGGCGCCAGCAGGTGCGACGTCAGCACTTTGTTCGATGCGATCTCTCGCGGCAAAGTCCGTTCGCCAGCCTGGCTGCTTGCCGGCGTGCACCACGTCAACGCATAAAAAAAGGCGCTGTGCCCCCGTCGCAGTGAAGTAGCCCATCGGTAATTAGATGACGTCGAGCATCAGCGCTACGCGCAGGAAATGCTGCGGCAGCGTAACCCGGCTGGCGTCCAGCACGTGCCGCCAGCCCAGGTAATTGGGCAGGTGGCGGCTGGCGACACCCAGGAAGCGCCCCAGCCACCCTTTGAAGCGGCCGTGATGGCTGTTGACAGTCTGTACGTGGATGAGGCCGTTCACGCGGATGCCGGCGTGGGGGTTCACCGTTTCATGTGCGATGCCCGCCGCGGTGGCGAATGCCCGATAGGCGACTGCACTGTCGGTCGCGAGCAGGATGCCTGGCGCCAGCACGGGTGGCAGGCAATCATGCAACTGCTGCGCCGTTACCGGCCCGCGCCCGGGGACGAAATCGCACGCCTTGCCGCTACGGTTACAGGCGACCAGGATGCAATCATGTTCCTTGCCCGGCCCCCGATGGCTGGCGCTGCCGCCTCGCCGCCGCGCAGGACGGGTCAGGTGGCGCGAACCTTTTTGCGATTCCAATAAATACGTTTCGTCCGCCTCGACGATGCCATCGAGCGGCAGTGCCCGCGCGTCCTTGGCCATCGCCAGGAAGCGGTGGCGCCAGCGGAAGCTCGTGTTGCGGTGAATGCCAATCGCCTTGGCTGCGCCCCGCACTGTCATCGAGTGCAGCATGCACTGCAGGAAAGGCAACCATTTTTCCCGCAATCGGATGAACGCGAGGGGCGTTTTCGTCAGCACATTGAAGCTGGCGCCGCACTGGCGACACCGGTAGCGCTGCAGGCCCCGATAGACGCCGTGGCGATAGAGCCGGTCCCCCTCGCAATGGGGACAGTGGCGCAGTTTACTGCCGGCTTCCGCGAGGATCGCCAGGCACTCGGCCAGCGACGAACAGCGATCGAAGATGTTCCGGAGTTCATCGGCCTGCTTGCCGGTCAGCTGCGTCAACCATTGCAATACCTGGACCTGTGCGGCTTCGAATTGCTGCGTTTCCATCATCTCCTCCCCAAGCGTGGCTGCCTGATGAGTGAGACTGCGGTCGCGCCGGGAAGTTCATTACGGCCGGGGCACAGCGCCCAAAAAAAAACGCGCCCGAAGGCGCGTGAAGAAAGGGTGGAGATCACCCTACCGAAGGAAACTGTGCAATCAGCCGGCCAATCGCCCGACCCGGCGCTCGTAGCTGGCATGCTGGCCGGCCGGAAGCAGCGCCGGCTGCGGCAGCGGTGCGACGTCCGCCCGCGACAGCGCCCGCTGCGCACTGCTGCGCTCCGTCACGTGGCAGCGGTGGAACTGCAGCGGCGCGGCCGGATCGAGCAGGTAGACGCGCTCGACGTCGGCCGGGTCGCAGGCGAGGCGCACCGTCCAGCGCCCGCGCAGGCGGGCCCGCTCGAACCAGCGCTCCTCGATGGCACGCGCGCAGCTGTAGTACGTGTCGTGCAGGCAGATGCCATCAGGTGTCACGAGCGCCTCGTGCACGGGCAGCAGCAGGCAGTGCACCAGGTCCTCACGGTACTGCTTCAGCGCCGCGCCGCGCTGGCGCATGCCCCAGTCCCACAGCTGCAGCGGCGCCGGCCCGTGCGGCGCCGGCAACAGGTTGTGCTCCAGCGCCGCGTCGGCCACGAGGCGGGTGAACCGGTCGAGATCGAGCACGCCGTCCAGCATGCCCATCTGCGCACCGGCCGCCGGCGCCTGCAGTGGCAGCAGGGAACAGCGGCGTTCCAGTGCCGCGCGCCACGGCAGCGTTTCGCTGTCCGGCGTGCCGCTGATGCAGCGCACGCCGAAGTTGTTGCGCAGGGCACCGCCGCCGTCGAGCGGCCGCAGCGCGCCCGGCACCACCAGCAGCTCCGGCAAGTGGCGGCAGGGCCAGTCGGCGGCCGCGATGGCGCGTCCCACGCGCTGGCCGAAGCGCACCTTGTCGGCCGCGCAGTGCGCCAGCGCCAGCACGGCCTGCTGCCAGGACGGCTCTTCCAGGCTGACATGGAAGCCGACGATCATGCCGCTGAAGATGTCGCTGGCGACATAGACAACGGGGCGGCCGGCCAGCCGGTCGCGCTCGGCGCGCGCCACCAGTTGCACGTCGGCGCGCACGGCATCGAGGCGGAAGGCGGCGCCGGGCTTGCCCGGCTGGAGCACCGCCGCCTCCCCGGGCAGAGGCAGCGGGCGCTGGACCGGCTGCAGCACCTTGTCCTGTTCCAGCCAGTAGCCGAACTGGCCGAAGCTGGGCGCACCTTCCGGCTGCGCGGCCCGGACCACGCGCCCCGTGGCGCCATCGACGCTGCGCTGGCAGAAGAAGTCGCCCAGCATCGCGTCATACAGCGCCCGGCGCGACTGCCGCGCCGTCGCGTCGGCGGCAGCCACGCGGAAGACGCGGCGCAGCGCCGTATCCACGTTGACGCCCGGTGGCGCACCCTCCTTGCGGGGACGGCCGCGCTTGACGCCCACGGTAGACGAGCGCGTCTTGCCGCGCGCGCCCGAATTGCCGTAGTCCGGCAGCAGCGCATTGGGCGTCTGGCCGCGCTGCCAGTAGCGGCGCAGATAACGATAGATGGTGGGATGGGAAATACCGTAGCGCGCCGTGTAGTCGGCGATCAGCTGGCCGCGCCGGCGCGCCTGGTAGATACCCGGCTCGTGCGCGGTCAGCTCGGCCACGATCTGCCAGGCCCGGTCGCGCAGTTCCACGTGGCGCGGCGGCAGCAGGTCCTGGTTGACGGCGACCAGATAGGGATCTTCCGCGAGCCGCGTGGCGCGGCCGGCGCTGACGTCCTCCTCCAGGGTGGCGATACGCACCTGCCGGGCCTCGCAGGCCCGCGCGGCCACGTCGAAGACGTACGCGCTGCTGCGGTCCGGGGCAAGCCACAGGATGCGCACCACGCGGCGGGGCGACTCGTATTGCAGTAGATCGTTTCGCAGTAACATCGTTTCCCCTCGTCGAGAGTGATACCGATGTGTATGCAAGTTCTGGGCCAGTGCCTGGACAGCAAAACGCCCGGCACTGGGCCGGGCGTTGGGTGCTGGGACTGCCATGTTGGTGCATGCGGGCACCGTGATATCGCATGAACCCGTGGTGTGGGCACCAATGCCGCAAGGTTAAGACACCCCAACGGGCCGCCGGCATGAGTAACCCCTACGGCAGAGGGCCGGGGTCAGACCCGGCGGGTCTGACCCCAGTTCCTGGTCCTGGGCTTGAGGATAAGCCAGCGGCTCGCTGACCTATACGCCTTAACTTAGCGGCAGCAGTGTCAGGCACCGCGCGTTAGTGATATCGCATGCACCGGACCCGATCAGCGCTTGGCCTTCGGCTTGCCGGCCACCGGCTTCCTCGGCGGCGTGTGCTTGCCCGACTCCGGCGGCATCGCGTCGGCCAGGCTGATTTTCAGCTGCTGGCCGCCGACCCACACCTTGCCCAGGTGCTGGAAGATCTCCGGCGGCATCCCTTCCGGCATTTCCAGCATCGAGTAGTCGTCGAAGATCTCGATGCGGCCGATGTAGCGCGCTTCCAGGCCGCTTTCGTTGGCGATGGCGCCCACGATATTGGACGGCGTGGCCGCATGCTTGCTGCCCACCTCGATACGGTACGGCCGCATCGCCATGCTGACCTTGCCCGGCTTTTCCTTCTTCTTCTTCGGCGGCGCGTCGTCTTCCGTCAGCGCCGATTCGACGATCGCATCCAGGTTCTGCTTGCGCTCGACGGGTTTGCGTTCGGCCGGCTTGCGGGCCGGCGCGGCCGGGGCGGCAGCCGCCTCCGGTGCCGCCTCGCCATCGCGGCGGATGCGCAGCATGCGTCCGGCCACGCGCACGCCGGTCAGCAGCTGCAGCGTTTCGGCCGGCAGGTCGGCCGGCATGTCCAGCACCGTGTAGTCCTCGAAAATCTCGATGCGACCGATGTTCTTCGAGTCGACGCCGCCTTCGTTGGCGATGGCGCCCACGATATTGCCCGGCTTGACGCCGTCCTCGTAGCCCACCTCGATGCGGTAGGTCGCCATGCCGGGGTCCGGCTCGCGGTGGATGCGTTCCTTTTTCGGCAGGGCCGGGCGGTCCGCGCGCGGGGCGCGCTCGCGTTCCGGACGGTCGCCACGCTCGGCCCGTTCGGGACGCACGCCGTCCTCGTGCCAGCCCTTCTCGGCCTTCTTGTCCAGCAGCAGCGGCGTGTTCCCGCGCGCCATCATGGCCAGCGCCGCGGCGATTTCCGTGGCCGGCACGTCGTGTTCCTGCTCGTATTCCTCGACCAGCTGCTGGAACTGTTCCAGGCCGCCCTGCGCCAGGGTTTCCGTGATCTGGTCCTTGAAGCGGGCGATGCGCACGTCGTTGACGGCCTGCAGCGACGGCAGCTCCATCTGCTTGATCGGCTGGCGCGTCGCGCGCTCGATCGACTTCAGCAGGTTGCGCTCGCGCGGGGTGATGAACAGGATCGCTTCGCCGCTGCGGCCGGCGCGGCCCGTGCGGCCGATGCGGTGGGTGTAGCTTTCCGAGTCATACGGCACGTCGTAGTTGACGACGTGGCTGATGCGGTCCACGTCCAGGCCGCGCGCGGCCACGTCGGTGGCCACCAGGATGTCGATCTTGCCTTCCTTGAGCTGGCCGATGGTGCGTTCGCGCGCGGCCTGCTGCATGTCGCCATTGATCGCCGCGGCCGAGAAGCCACGGGCCTGCAGGCGTTCCGTCAGCTCTTCCGTGCCCAGCTTGGTGCGGCTGAAGATGATCATGCCGTCGAACGGCTCCGCTTCCAGGATGCGCGTCAGCGCGTCCAGCTTGTGCATGCCCGACACCAGCCAGTAGCGCTGGCGGATGTTTTCCGCGGTACCCGTCTTGGCCGCGACGGTCACTTCCTTCGGATCGTTCAGGTAGGTGTTGGCGATGCGGCGGATGGGCGCCGGCATCGTGGCCGAGAACAGCGCCGTCTGGCGCTCTTCCGGCGTTTCCTGCAGGATGCGCTCGACGTCGTCGATGAAGCCCATGCGCAGCATCTCGTCGGCCTCGTCCAGCACCAGCGTCTTCAGCTTCGACAGGTCCAGCGAGCCCTTGTCCAGGTGGTCGATGACGCGGCCGGGGGTGCCGACGACGACATGCACGCCGCGGCGCAAGGCCGACAGCTGCGGCCCGTAGCTCTGGCCGCCGTAGATCGGCAGCACGTGGAAGCCCGGGATATGGGCGGCATAGCGCTGGAATGCCTCGGCGACCTGGATGGCCAGCTCACGGGTGGGGGCCAGCACGAGGGCCTGCGGCGCGCTCTGGCGGATGTCGATGCGCGACAGGATCGGCAGCGCGAACGCGGCCGTCTTGCCGGTACCGGTCTGGGCCTGGCCCAGCACGTCGCGGTTGGCCAGCAGGTGCGGGATGGTGGCGGCCTGGATCGGGGACGGCGCTTCGTAGCCGACCTCCTTCAGGACCTTGATCAGCGCTGGGCTGAGGTCGAGATCGGTAAACAGAATGGGTTCCTGGGTTGTTGCAGTCATTGCGGTTCTCGCTAGAATTATCGGGAACGACGCCGGCTCATGGTGGTGCAGGTTCCCTATTGTTCGAATCGCCCCATGCGACAGAAAGGGCGTAGTTTACTCTGTTCCGGCCCGGTCGGCGGAACTGTTCGGAAAGATCGTGCCGGCAGCGGCGGCCGAACCGTCCGGCACAGTTGTCGCATTTACACTAATATCTGGCTCCCCCAACCCGAAAGACCACCATGCTACGATCGATCCTGGCCGGTGCGCTGGCCGTTCTCCTGGGCTCAGATGCCGCCGCGGCCGCCTACGGTCCGGAACTGCAAGGCTTCCGCTACCCGCATCCGCTGCAGCAGTTCCGCTTCAATTCCCAAGGCCAGACCATGAAGATGGCCTACATGGACGTGCGCCCGAAAGGCGGCGGCAACGGCCACGCCATCGTCCTCCTGCACGGCAAGAACTTCTGCGGCGCCACGTGGGAAGCTTCGATCGCGGCGCTGGCCGACGCCGGCTGGCGCGTCATCGTGCCGGACCAGATCGGTTTTTGCGCGTCCACCAAGCCGCCGCACTACCAGTACACCTTCCAGCAGCTGGCGCAGAACACCATGGCGCTGCTGCAGAAGGCCGGCGTGTCGAAGGTCGCGCTGCTGGGCCATTCGACCGGCGGCATGCTGGCGACCCGCTTCGCGCTGATGTATCCGCAGGCCGTATCGCACCTCGTCATGGTCAATCCGATCGGCCTGGAGGACTGGAAGGCGCTGGGCGTGCCGTACCGCACCGTCGACCAGTGGTTCGAGCGCGAGCTGAAGCTGACGGCCGACAGCGTGCGCAGCTACGAGAAAAGCACCTATTACATGAACCGCTGGAAGCCGGCCTACGAAAAATGGGTCGACATGCTGGCGGGCCTGAACGCGGGGCCCGGCCACCAGATCGTTGCCTGGAACTCCGCGCTGATCTACGACATGATCTATACCCAGCCGGTCGTGCACGAATTCCCCAACCTGAAGGTGCCGGTGACGCTGATGATCGGCGACGGCGACACCACGGCCATCGGCAGCGACATCGCCCCGCCCGAGCTGAAGGCGAAGCTGGGCAACTACAAGGTGCTGGGCAAGGAGGCGGCGAAGAAGATCCCGCAGGCCCACCTGATCGAGTTCCCCGGCATGGGTCATGCGCCGCAGATGGAAGACCCGGAAGCGTTCCACAAGGCGCTGCTGCAGGCGCTGGAGGGAACGCGCTAGCGATGTAGCGCTACCCCCAGCGGCACCCGCTCGCCCGCGGCCAGGCGGGCATCGTTCTCGTCCAGTACCGCGCCGAACGCCATGGCGGGTACGGGACGGCTGAAGTAATAGCCCTGCATCTGGTAACAGCCGTGTTCGCGCAGGAACGACAGCTGGTCGAGCGTCTCGACGCCTTCCGAGATCACCTGCAGGTTCAGGTTCGCCGCCAGCGCGATGATGGTCGTGACGATGGCCGCATCGTCCGGGTCCACCGTCAGGTCGCGCACGAAGGCCTGGTCGATCTTCAGGACGTCCACCGAAAAGCGCTTCAGGTGCGCCAGGCTGGAGTAGCCGGTGCCGAAGTCGTCGATCGCCAGCTTGACGCCCAGTTTCTTCAGCTGGACCATGACGGCGA
Organism: Pseudoduganella chitinolytica; assembly: GCF_029028125.1. Classification (GTDB taxonomy): domain Bacteria; phylum Pseudomonadota; class Gammaproteobacteria; order Burkholderiales; family Burkholderiaceae_D; genus Rugamonas; species Rugamonas chitinolytica. The sequence continues at coordinate 5,650,108 of NZ_CP119083.1, read as the reverse complement.
TGGCGTGTTCGACGTCGTTCATGACCAGGCTTTCCGTCAGCTCCAGCTCCAGGCAATTCGGGTCGAGGTCGGCCTCCGTCAGGACGTCCGCCACGCTGCCCACGAAGTCGCGCTCGGCCATCTGCCGCGCCGACACGTTGACAGCCACGCGCAGGTGACGCCGGCCCTCGCGCTGCCACGTGCGCAACTGCTGGCAGGCGCTGCGCAGCACCCAGGCGCCCATCTGCAGGATCATCCCCGTCTCCTCGGCCAGCGGGATGAAGCGGCCTGGCGCCACCATGCCCATCTCGGGATGCTGCCAGCGGATCAGCGCCTCCATCGCCACGATGCGGCCGCTGCCGATATCGACCTGGGGCTGGTAGTACAGCACGAACTCGCCCCGCTCCAGCGCCTGGCGCAGCGCGCTTTCCATCTGCACCCGCTCGCCCAGCTGCTCGCGCATCGCGTGCGTGTAGAACTTGTAGTTGTCGCCGCCCAGCTCCTTGGCTCGGAACATCGCGATGTCGGCCCGCTCCAGCAGCATCGTGGGATCGGTGCCGTGGTCCGGGTAGATCGCCACGCCGGCGCTGCAGGCGATGAACGTCTCCTTCTCGTCCAGCAGCAACGGGCCGTGCAGGCTGCCAAGGACGCGCTGCAACTGTTCCACCGACGGCTTGCGCGCCCCCTCTTCCGGCAGCAGCATCAGCGCGAACTCGTCGCCGCCCAGGCGTGCCAGCGTGTCGATGGGCCGCACCGCCGCCTGCAGGCGCTCGGCGACGTGCTGCAGCAGGCGGTCGCCCGCCTTGTGGCCCACCCGGCTGTTGGTGAACTTGAAGCGGTCCAGGTCGATGGAGACGACCCACAGGCTGTGCCCGCGCGCCGCCGCCTGGGCGATGTTCTGCTGCAGCCGGTCGTGCAGCAGCACCCGGTTCGGCAGGCCCGTCAGCGCGTCGTGGGTGGCCTGGTGGTGCAGCTCCGTCTCGTAGGCCTTCATTGCCGTGATGTCGTGCTGGATCGCGACGAAATGCGTGACGACGCCATGCTCGTCGCGCACGGGCGAGACGTACGTCTCGCTCCAGAACAGCGTGCCGTCCTTGCGGTAGTAGCGCAAGGTGGCGTTGCCGTCCTGGTGCTCGCGCAGCGCCGTGCGGATCGTCTCGGCGCCAGGCTGGTCGACGTCGTCCCGGTACAGCAGGCGCGGGTTGCGGCCCATGACTTCGCCCGCGCTGAAGCCCGTGCTGCGCTCGAACGCGGGGTTGACGTAGACGATCGGGTAATCGTCCTCCGCCGCCACGATCAGGATGGCGTTGCGGCTCGACTCGATGGCCCTCTCGCGCAGCAGCAAGGTACGGTTGGCCTCGGCCAGTTGCGCCGTACGCTCGTCCACCCGCTGCGCAATGGCGCGGTGGCGGGTGGCGAGGGTGTGCACGTAGGCGGTGCCCAGCAACGTCGTCAGGATGCCCAGGATCAGCGTGGACAGCGATGCCAGGTGGTCCGCCACGAGAATCTCGTCGCTCATGCTGGCCACCACGTGCCATGTGCGCCCCGCCACCGGAAGCGACACGTCGAGCGGCGCGGGCGGCTGCGGATACAGCCAGGACAGCGGCGGCGCCAGCGCTGCCCGGCCCCCTTCCGGTGGTGGCGCGTAATACACCAGCGTCTGGGTCGAGCGCTCCGGCCCCGCATGCACGTGCAGGCCGATGCCCTGGATGCGCCGGGCCTGCTGGTGCACATGGTGCAGGCCGGAAGACATCAGGATCATGCTCACCATCTCCGCCGGCAGCAAGGTCACGGCCGTCTCCCCGACCAGTGCCGCGCGGCGCGTCGCCACATCCGGCAAGGCCTGGTCGAAGCGGTACACCGGCATCGAGATCAGCATGCCGACCGTCTCGCGCGCTTGCGCCAGGGTCACCAGCGGACTGGCGGTGGGGAGGCCGGTATCGTAGGCACGCTGGCGCGCCACCTCGTCGGCCGAGGAGTACAGCGAATCGAGGCCCAGTGCCGGCTCGTTGCCCCGGTACGGCTCGATGTATTCGATCACGCGGTAACGGGGCCGGTCCCCGGCCGGCACCACGACGCCGTCGCGGAACTCGGTGACCCGGGCGCCTGCGGCCTGCTGGCCCAGCGACGCTTCCATCGCGCCGCGCTCGGCGTTGCCGATGAAACGCATGAAGGAGAAACCCAGGACGTAAGGATAGCGCTCCAGCAGCGGCCGGGTGAAACGGCGGAACTCATCGCGGCTGACGCCAGGCTGGCTGACGAACAGCTGGTTGACGGAACGCAGCCCGTCGATGGCGTTGTTGATGCCTTCCTTGAGGGCGAACTCGCGCACGTGCGCGCGCTGGGAAAACGCGAGCACGAGACGGTCCTGCTCCAGCCGGCTGACACCGGTGAACAACAGGCCCGTCAGTACCGATCCGCACAGCAGCGCCAGCATGGCCGCGATGGGCCAGCGCCGGACGGGCTGTCGGCTGCGTTGATTATCGAAAATCTGGGCCATTTTACGAGATGGTTGGTACGTCAAGGGTAGCATGGTTTAAGGCCGCCGCCGCGCGCTCACGGCAGGCTTCGCCTGGCACGACAGTGGCGCGCGCGACACTCCCCGGCCGGCTATACTCGGCGCTGCCCGCGGGGCGTACGGCGCCCCTTCCGAACGACAATCGTTACAAGGAGAATGCTTTGGACAGCAATACCCAATGGATCGACGTGCAGGGTGAGGACGGCACGTTTCAGGCATACCTGGCCTTGCCGCGCGGCGGCACGGGACCCGGCATCGTGCTGATTCAGGAGATCTTCGGCGTCAACGCGCACATCCGCTCCGTGGCCGAGCAATACGCGGCGGACGGCTACGTGGTGCTGGCGCCCGACCTGTTCTGGCGCCAGGGCGCCCATATCGAACTGGGCTACGACGACGCCGATTGGCAGAAGGCCGTCCAGCTGAAGCAGAAGACCGATACGGACAAGGCCGTGGCCGACGTGGCCGCCACCGTCCAGGTGTTGCGCGAGCGGGTCGGCGCCGGCCAGAAAGTGGCGTCGCTGGGCTACTGCTTCGGCGGCCTGCTGTCGTACCTGGCGGCCGCCAACGGCACGGTCGATGCAGCCGTGGCCTACTACGGCGGCGGCATCCAGAACCAGCTGGACCGGGCCGACGCCGTGACGATCCCGCTGCTGCTGCATTTCGGCGGCAAGGACACCCACATCCCGGCCGATGCGGTGAAGCGCATCGCGGAAAAGTTCGGCGACCGCGACAACGTGGAGTTGCACGTCTACCCGGACGCCGAGCACGGCTTCAATTGCTCGCACCGCTCGACCTACCACCAGCGCTCGGCGGTCGAGGCGCACGGCCACACGCTGCTGTTCCTCGGCGAAAACCAGTGACGGACAAAGTTTCCTGCTGAGCAAACGCGGCTGGGCTAGAATTCGGGCATGACCCGTTTGCCCGTCCTGTTGCGCCGGTACGTGCTGGCCGCGTGCCTGCCGGCCGTGTCCCTGCTGAGCCCTGCCTGCGCGGGTGCCGCGCCGCTGCGCGTGGGCGGCTTCGTCGTGGCGCCGCTGATCGTCGGCACGGCCGATGTGCCGCTGCGGGGCGCACTGCGCGACTTCCTGGAGCGGCGCGTCGTCAGCCAGGGCGTGCCGCTGCAGTGGATGCCGCCCACGTCGCTGCGCCGGGCCATGGAAAGCCTGCGCAACGGCACGCTGGACGTGCTGCTGCTGACCAGCGGCGCCACCGACCGCGGCCCGGGCATCGGCACGTTCGGCTGGACTTACCTGCGCACCCGGCCGCACCTGGCCGTGCGGCGCGACAGCGCCTTGCGCCGCGTGCCGTCGCTGCGGGCGCTGGCCGGCATGGAGATCGGCTGGGTGGCGGGCTCCGCCATCCCGCCCGGGCTGGACCGCGTCGACATTCACTGGCAACCGCTGGCCGTCACGGACTGGCAGGCCGCCAACCTGCGCAAGCTGCGCGCCGGCCGGCTCGATGCCGTGTTTTTTGAAAACGAGTATTCACCCCGTTATTACGCGCGCCAGGAAGGGGTGCAGATCCGCCTGGTGCCCCTGCCCATGCCGGAACGCACGTTCTTCATGGCCTACTCGCTGAAAGCCGATCGGACGGACATTGCCCGCTTCGATCGCGTCGCCTCCGAGGCTTTTTCCAACGAGCAATTCCGCCGCTTCCTGGACCACTACCGGCTGCCGTGAACGGCTGGGTGCGGAGCCGTACAGACACCGCATCTGTCGCCAGGCATGATGGCGTCGTCGGCCTGCGGCCCGCACGGGCCTCCTCAACGCCAGCGCCGGCACGGGTCGCGCCATTGCTGGTGCGACCCTTCTTGCGATCCGTGCCGGCCGCAGCGGCTACAATGATGCAATTTGCCGGCGCCGCCGCGCCCACCCATCATGGCCAGACTCAAGCTTGAATTCCCCGAGGACCAGTTCTGCTTCTCGACACAGTTGACGGTACGCGTGACCGACATCAACGGCGCCAACCACCTCGGCAACGACTCGATGATCTCGATGATCTCCGAGGCACGGGCGCGCTTCCTGTATGACTTCGGCGTGCGCGAGACGCAAGGCGACGGCACCGGCATCATCGTCACCGACCTGGCGACGACCTACCGGGCCGAGGCGCATGCCCGCGACCAGCTGCTGTTCGAGGTGGGGGTGATGGATTTCAACAAGTACGGTGGCGACATCACGTTCCGCATCACCCGGCCCAGCGACGGCAAGCTGGTCGCCATGGCCAAGTCGGGCTTTGTGTTCTTCAACTACCGCCACAGCCAGGTCGTGCCGATGCCGGACGAGTTCCGCGCCAAGTTCCCGCGCGTGAATTGGCTCGACTGACCCTGGCTCGACCGGGACGCCTCAGCGCCTGCTGATGCGGGTGTCCACCACCGACTTGTGGAACCAGTCGTCGATCATCTGCTTTTCATAGCGCAGCGAGTCGCTGGAGAAGTAGCGGTTCATGCGCTGCTGGTACATCATGTTCGACACCTCGTCAGTCCCGCTCTTCACGACCTTGCCGTCCTGCTCCAGCGTCCAGTTCACGGTCATGCGCGGCCAGTCCGCGCCGCCCCGCATGATGCGGATTTCATCGACGGCCCAGCGGCGCGGTTCCAGCCGTCCGGCCAGGTCGAAGTCGGCGATCGTCACGGTCAGGACCTGCCCGGCCGGCAGCTCCTTGCCCAGGCTGACGAAGTGGCTGCTGATGTCCTTCAGGATCTGGTCGCGGTCGCGCTCGGCGCGCGGCATGTCGAGGAAGTCGTCCGGCTTGGTGTAGCTGACCATCACGCCCGCCTGCGCCGCACCGGCCAGCAGGGCCAGTGCCGGCAGCAGGCCTTTCAGTACATTGCTTGCTTTCATGATCCGTCCTTTCGTTCGATGCTTCAATATACTCCGTCGGCCTGGTGGCGACGTTTCCGCTGTCACGAAGGTGTAACAAGTCGCAACTAAGATGCGGGCATTCTTAACCACCCAGGATTGCCCTTCATGTCCGAGAATCACGATTCGTCCCGCCGCCGCATCCTCAAATTCCTGTCCGGCGCGCCCCTGCTGCCGCTGGCCGGCGTCAGTTCCGCCGCCACGCTGCTGACGGCCTGCGGCGGCAGCGACGATGCGCCGCTGGTGACGACGCCCGTGGCACCGGTCGCGCCGGCCCCGACGGTGACGTCGGTCACGTTCGGCGCGATGCCGGCCCCGACGCTGGCGGAGGCTGCCAAGATGGCGACGACTTCCGTCGGTTCAACCCTGTCGGCCACGTACAGCGACGGCACCAAGCAGAGCTTCGCGCTGAAGTACGAGGCGTTCTTCATCACGGGCGCCATGGTGCCGAACGGCAGCGGCGGCACGATCCTGGCCGGCGGTTACTACGACATCAACAACAAGCCGATCCTCGACAAGACCGATGCCGGCCAGCGCCAGTTCTTCTCCGACTGCCCGGACGGCAGCTCGCTGCTGAAGCTGGCCAATGCCAAGGTGGACGGCGTCAAGGGCAACGCCGTGTTCGCCGTCGTGCAGTTCGAATACACGAGCAAGAACGTCAAGGGCGACTCCATGTACGGCATGCTGCCGTCGCCGATCGCGATCCTGACGCTGGACCAGGACAAGACGACAGGTGCGCTGTCGCTGGTCAAGTATCACAACGTCGATACGAGCCCGGCCAACGGCCTGTGGATCACGTGCGGCGCCAGCCGCTCGCCGTGGAATACGCACCTGTCCAGCGAGGAGTACGAGCCGGACGCCACCGTCATCGACAGCGACAAGCAATTCCAGGGCTTCTCGACCAACCTGTACGGCGACGCCACCAAGGCCAACCCGTACCACTACGGCCACCTGCCGGAAGTGACCGTCAACCCGGACGGCACCGGCAGCATCAAGAAGCACTACTGCCTGGGCCGCATCTCGCACGAACTGGTGCAGGTGATGCCGGACGAGCGCACCGTGCTGATGGGTGACGACTGGACCAATGGCGGCCTGTTCATGTTCGTCGCGGACAAGGCGCAGGACCTGTCCGCCGGCGCGCTGTACGTCGCCAAGTGGAACCAGAAGACGGCCGAGAACGGCGGTTCGGCCGACCTGGCGTGGGTCCTGCTGGGCAAGGCCACCAGTGCCGAGGTCAAGGCGCTGGCCGACAAGCTGAAGGCGGCCGACATCATGACCGTCAAGACCACCGACCCGGGCGACGCGTCGTACACGAAAATCCCGTACAGCGGCAAGTCGAACTGGGTCAAGCTGAATCCGGGCATGGAAAAAGCCGCCGCGTTCCTGGAGACGCACCGCTACGCCGCCCTGAAGGGTGGCAGCCTGGGCTTCACGAAGATGGAAGGCACGACCGTCAACGCCAAGGACAAGATCGCCTACTCGGCCATCGCGTCGATCGGCTCGGCCATGAAGGACGGCTCGGGCGGCATCTCGATCAAGGGGCCGAGCGCCGGCGCCGTCTACGCGCTGAACATGAAGGGGGGCCAGAAGGACGTGGCCGGCGCCGCCATCGACAGCGAATGGGTGCCCGTCGACATGGCCGCCGTGCCGGCCCTGCTGTCGGAAGACCTGGCCACGCCGGACGCGCTGGGCAACAAGGCCAATGCCGACAAGGTCGCCAACCCGGACAACATCAAGTTCTCGGAAAAGCTGCGCACGCTGTTCATCGGCGAGGACTCCAGCACGCACGTCAACAACTTCCTGTGGGCCTACAACGTCGACACGAAGAACCTGGTGCGCGTGCTGTCCAATCCGGCCGGCGCAGAATCGACGGGCCTGCACGCCGTCGACGACATCAACGGCTTTGCCTACATCATGAGCAACTTCCAGCACGCAGGCGACTGGGACGTGTCGAAAGACGCCAGCGGCGCCCTCAAGGGCCTGCACGCCAAGGTGGCGGCCACGCTGGACCCGCTGGTCAAGGCCAATTACCGCGACGGCTACGGTGCCGCCGTGGGCTACCTGACGGGCCTGCCAGTGCTGGGCTGACGATTGGAAGTAATTACAGTGTCCTGATGCGTCGGTTTCACGACCGCCGCTGATCCTTTGCCGCAAGCAGCGCAAGCTGCCTGCGGCTTTTTTTTGGTTCTTCACGGATTTCCGGGAAGGTGCGCCGAAAAACAGGAAAGCGGTAGAGAAGAGTTAGACTTGTTGTGCGACCAACAGTACTGAACTCAACTTACCGCTTTCATGCAAGATAATAATCTCGGCCTTCCATTCTGGGAAGGTTTTCTCGCGTCTGACCTCGAGCGCAAGAATGGTGCAACGTGGATCACGTTGGTTCCTGACCCAAGGGCCCCACTAGTGTGCTCGGGCTGCGATTCAAACTGCTGGCAGATTCATGAAACAGGCTGGCGTGTAGTGCGTGATATGCCAATGCTGGGCGACCCGGTCTGGTTGCGGGTGCGTCTGCGGCGTGTTCGCTGTAGTGAATGTGGGACTCGAGCTGAGCGCGTGAAGTGGCTAGACCGTCATGCACGGGTGACACAACGGCTGGCCGAGTTCGTGGGCCTATGGTGCCAAAAACTGCCAGTGGCCCATGTTTGCAAGCTCTCTGGCTTGCACTGGGACACAGTACGACGCATCGAGCGTACCAACTTGGCAGCGCAGATTGCGGCCTTGCCAGATGCCCAGCCTACCCGCTTGGTCATGGATGAATTCGCTCTGTATAAAGGGCACCGCTATGCCACGGTAGTGCTCGACGCTGACACTCGGCGTGTTTTATGGGTTGGCGAGGGACGCAGCCGCGAAGCGTTGCGTCCTTTCTTTGAGTGGTTAGGACCGGAACGCTGCCGCGCAATCGAAGCTGTTGCGATGGACATGAACACGGCGTTCGATCTCGAAGTAAAGGAACACTGTCCGCAGGCTCACGTCGTCTACGACCTATTCCACGTGGTTGCGAAATATGGCCGAGAGGTGATTGATCGAGTCCGTGTAGATGAGGCAAATCGGCTCAAGCATGATCTGCCAATGCGTAAAGTCGTCAAGCGCGCTCGCTGGCTCCTGTTAAGAAACAGAGCCAACATCCCGGCCGAAAAGCTGGCAAGCCTTGACGAGCTACTGGCAGCAAATCAGACACTGAGCACCGTCTACATCATGAAGGCTGCGTTGAAGGAACTATGGTCGGCGCAGGGCGCTTGGCAGTGGCGAACTGCTTGGCAAACATGGCTGCGCATGGCAAACGAAAGCGGCGTCGAGCCGCTGCAAAAATTCGCCAGGAAGCTTAAACCCTACTGGCGCGGCATCGTGGCGCGGGTACGCTGGCCGATGCATACCGGCCAGCTAGAAGGAATCAACAACAGAATCAAGGTCATGAAGCGCATGGCCTACGGCTACCGCGACAGCGAATTTTTCTTCCTAAAGATCAAAGCTGCCTTCCCCGGAAATCCGTGAAGAACCTTTTTTTTGGGTGACAGTCACCCATTTTTACATCGTGAAAAACGGTGACAGTCACCGTTTTTTTATGTGCGTGCGCGCACGGCCCGTCGGGTGGCTTCGGCGCGAGACTGCCGTATCGTCATTTTGCGGAGCGCAGCATGCCGGAAGGTCCCTCTCTCGTCATCCTGAAGGAACTGGCCAAGCCGTACGAGGGCCGCACGATCGCCGCGGCGCATGGCAACAGCGCCGCCGTGCCGTATGACGAGTTGCCGGGGCAGCCGATCCTGTCGGTACGCACGTGGGGCAAGCATTTCCTGATCGAGCTGCCGCTGTTCAGCTTGCGGGTGCACTGCCTGATGTTCGGCAGCTACCGCATCGACGAGCGCAAGGAAGACAGTCCGCCCAGGCTGTCGCTGGCGTTCGAGGAAGGCGGCGAGCTCAATTTCTATACCTGCTCCATCAGACGATCGACGGCGACCTGAGCCAGGCCTACGACTGGCAGGCCGACGTCATGGCCGACGAATGGAAGCCGGCGCTGGCTCTGAAAAAGCTGCGGTCGATGCCGGACACCCTCGTTTGCGATGCACTGCTCGACCAGACGGTGTTTTCCGGCGTCGGCAATATTATTAAAAACGAAGTGTTGTTCCGGCTGAAAATCCACCCGCTGTCGACAGTGGGCGCCCTCCCTGCGACGAAATTACGCGAGCTGGTCAAACAGGCGCGCCAATACAGCTTCGAATTTCTCGAGTGGAAAAAGGCATTCGTGCTGAAACAGCATTGGCTGGCCCACACCAAGCGGATTTGCCCCCGCTGCAATATTGCCTTGCACAAGGCCCACTTGGGCAAGACCCGGCGCCGGACGTTCTGGTGCGAACGCTGCCAGAAACGTTATGACGGAGGTGTTGTAAAGCCGTAGCGAAACTTTTATTACCCGTTGTTAATAACGTTAGGCGCGGCTACAATTAAATTGCCGCGCCCGATGAACGCGTGGCGCACGTGCCCCGGCCCCCTCGCGTCCATTTGCGGAATTACGCCTTATGTCTTTTCTGTCCTCAGCCTCGCCCAAGCTGCCTCCGTGGAAAGTCTTGCTGGTCGATGACGAACCCGATATCCACGACATCACGAAGCTGACCTTGACCCGCTTCCGGCTCGACGGCCGCGGCCTGGTGTTCCTGCATGCCTACAGCGGCGCGGAAGCCAAGGAAGTGCTGGCGCGCGAGAAGGACATCGCCCTCGTCTTCCTGGATGTGGTCATGGAGCGCGAAGACAGCGGCCTGGAAGTGGCGCGCTGGATGCGCGAGGACCTGGACAACCAGTTCACCCGCATCGTGCTGCGCACGGGCCAGCCGGGCCAGGCACCGGAGGAACGGGTGATCGTCAACTACGACATCAACGACTACAAGGAAAAGACGGAGCTGGACCGCACCAAGCTGTTCACGACGACGTTTGCCGCGCTGCGCGCCTACCGCGACATCATGAAGGTCGAGGAAGCGCGCCAGCAGCAGATGCACTACCGGGAAGGGCTGGAGCGCGTCATCGCCGCCTCCGCGCACATTTTCCAGCAACGCAACCTGAAGGATTTCGCCAACGGCCTGCTGCAGCAGGTAGTCGCACTGCTGCGCCTGGAAACGAGCATGCTGCTGCGCCTGCGCGCGGCCACCGCCATCACGGGCGAGAGCGCCTACGAGGTGCTGGCGCAGATCGGCGAGGACGAGGAATCGCTGCTGACGCCGGCCCTGCTGGCCCAGCTGGACGACGCCAAGAGCAACCGCATCTCGCGCATCGAAGGCGATACGTATGTCGGCTACTTCCCCAACGATAACAGCGGCAAGGCCTCCCTCCTGGTGCTGAAAGGCGTCGAGGAAATCTCCGAGGTCGATGCCAAGCTGCTGGAGATCTTCTGCGGCGGCGTCGCGATCGCCTTCGACAACATCCTGTTGAACCAGGAAATCACCGACACCCAGGCCGAACTGATCCTGCGCCTGGGCGACGTCGTCGAATCGCGCTCCAACGAGGCGGGCAACCACGTGCGCCGCATGGCCGAGGTGTGCCACATCCTGGCCAAGGCGGCCGGCCTGCCGGACGACGAAACGGCCGTCCTGAAGCACGCCGCGCCGATGCACGACATCGGCAAGATCGCCACCCCCGATTCCGTGCTGCTCAAACCCGGCAAGCTCGATGCGGCCGAGTGGGAAATCATGAAGCAGCACCCTGCCGTCGGCCTGTCGATCCTGGACGGCTCGCAGCGCCCGATCCTGAAGGCGGCCGCCGTGATCGCCCACCAGCATCACGAGAAATTCGATGGCAGCGGCTACCCGCAGGGCCTGAAGGGCCACGATATCCACCTGTACGCGCGCATCGTCGCCGTCGCCGACGTGTTCGACGCGCTGATGCACAAGCGCTGCTACAAGGACGCGTGGCCGGTCGAGAAAGTCACGGAGCACCTGCGCGAAGTGGCCGGCCACCACCTCGACCCGCAATTCGTCGAGCTGCTGATCCAGAACATGGACGAGGCCCTGGCGATCAACGAGCGTTTCCCGGACTGACGAAGGACACGTCGCTCTCCGCCGGCGTGGGCGCGAGCGACCCATGCCGGAACGGCGTCGTGTCCGCGCCTTCGGGCGACGGCGCCACGACCAGTGGCGGCGCGTACAGCGGCAGCACGCCATACACCTTGCCCTGGCCGTCGATCCATAACGGCCAGCGGCCGTACGCCGCGCCGGCCAGCACGGCCACGCCGGCAACGACCAGCGCGCCCGACTTCACCCCCATCGTCAGCTTGTGCCCGCGCGCCCACGCCAGCAGGCGGGCGCCACCGGCACGTTGCAGCCAGCGGCGGCCAAGCCACTGCGCCGCCAGCCAGCCCGGCACCGTGACCAGCAGCGTGGCCAGCGCCATCGGCCAGTGGAATGCGCCGCCGGCGGCGGTATCGAGCAGGTAGCGCGGGGCTGCCGCTGTCACGGTGCGGTAGACGCCGTGGTCCGGCAGGCACACGATGGGAATCGCCAGCGCCAGGGCCAGCGCAGCCAGCGCCAGCCCCGCTTCAACACGCGTCCAGCGCATCGCGATGGCAACCGTCGTGCGCAGCGCTTGCAGCGCCCCCTGGACGTATCCGGCCGACACGGCCCGCCCGGACTGTGTCGCGATGGCAGCGGCGCTGATGCCGGCTGTGTCGCCGTCGACGATGGCCTGGTTCGGCTGTGCCGCCATGAAGGACGCGACGACGCGGCCGGCAGCGCAGGGAAACAGCGGCGACCAACGTGCCGCGCTGCGCGGCAGTGCAGCCAGGGCATCGGATCCGGCCTGCAGCAGGAGCGGCACCGCCCCGCCGCTGTCGGCCACCACCGGGGGCTCGCCGCACACGACCCAGGTCGTCGGCCGGCCGCGCACTGCCACGGCCAGCTCGCAGAACGGCACCGTGCCGTCGTACACCGCGACCGCCCCGTGCTGGGCGCGGTCCGCCGTCACGTCGCGCAGCGTCAAGCTGCCATGCGCCGCCAGGTTGGCATGGCCCACCTTCTCCAGCGCGGGCTTGACGCAAGCGGGAGTCCCGGCGGGTAGCGCGACCCGGAAGGCGGGCACGCTGTCGGTGCGCAATGTCGTAATGCGGGTCACGCTGCCATGGCCGGCGCAAGCGGCGCAGCCGATGACGCTCCTGCCGTCGCACGTCCCGCAAGTGCAGTTGCCCGTGCCCGAGCAGTTCGAGCACTGCACCTGGCCGGACGAGCAGTCGCAGCTCACCCGGCGCGTTTCGCTGCGGCTGCCGCCATTGTCGTCCGTCACGTCGTCCGTTTCCGTCACCGAGCCGCTGCCATGGCACGCGCCGCACTGCACCCTGCCGTCGCCGCGGCAGTCGCTGCACCGCACGGTGCGCGTACCGCGGCAATCGTCGCACGTGACTTCGCCCCGGCCGCGACAAGCGCCGCACGTGGTCGAGAGGAACAGCCGGCGCGGGTGCATGCGCACGCAGGTACGCGTGCTGCGTGCGCCATAGCCTTCGTCACGCACGGCAGCGATCAGGGCATCGGCGGTCTGCGCGCGGGTGCGCTCGGCCAGGCTTTGCGCCTGGATCTCGGCACGATAGCGCTTCTCCTGGCTGGCATGGAAGTCCCCGGCCCCCGGCGCCTGGCGGCCGGGCACGTCCTCGGTCTCGGCACTGACTTCGAGCCGGTGCGTGACGGTGACGACCAGTTGCTGGCGGTGCGCGCGCGTGGCGCCGATCGTTACGTCGGGCGCGGCGGAACCGCTCGCACGCCGCGCGTGGTCGAGCACCGCGCCGCGGCACGCATCGAGATAGCGGGCCAGGTTGTCCTCGACTCCCACGTCATTGGCACCCACGTCATTTGCTCCAGGCAAAGGCGCTATTGTAGTTGCAACAACATCTGCCGGCTACAGCCGGGGCCGTGTCCCACCGCGGTGACTGACCCCGTGGTGGGACACGGGCTCGGCTGTGAGCAGACTCGGCTTTAGATAGTCAGGCGGCGGCCTTGGCCTTGCGCTGGTCGCGCGGGAAGCGCAGCTGGTAGTGCAGGCCCATGCCGGGCGCGCTGTGGACCTTGATGGTGCCGCCCAAGGGACCCGTGACGAGGTTGTACAGGATGTGCGCGCCCAGGCCGCTGCCGCCGCTGCCGCGCTTGGTGGTGAAGAACGGGTCGAACAGCTGGCCCAGGGTGGCCTGGTCCATGCCGATGCCATCGTCGCTGTAGTCGAACAGCACGTGCGCGCCATCGAGCTTGCCCGTGATGCGGATGGTGCCGCCATGGTCCTCGTCGAAGCCGTGCACCAGCGAGTTGACGACCATGTTGGTGACGATCTGCGACACGGCGCCGGGGAAGCTGTCCAGCTGGATATCGGTCGGGCAGTTCACCTCCACCTTGACGGGCTTGCCCTTCAGCTTGGGCTGCAGCGACAGCAGCACCTCGTCCAGGTATTTCGCCAGGTTGAAGTTGCGGATATTGTCGGACGACTGGTCCACCGCCACCTGCTTGAAGCTGCGCACCAGCGCCGCCGCCCGCTGCGTATTGGTCGTCATGATGCGCAGCGACTGGTCCACCGTGTCGAAGAAACCGTTCAAGCCGTCTTCGTCCAGCTGGCCCGCCGCCAGGTCTTCCTTGACCAGCTTGAGTTCCTGCACCAGGTGGCTGGTCGCCGTCACGCAGATGCCCAGCGGCGTGTTGATCTCGTGGGCGACGCCGGCCACGAGGCGGCCCAGCGACGCCAGCTTTTCCTGCCGCACCAGCTCCGACTGCGCCGCCTGCAACTGCTGCAACGCCGAGTTCAGCGCCGCGTTCTGTTCTTCCAGCGACGCCTTGGCGCGGCGGATGGCGCGGTCCGACTGCATGCGCGCCAGGGCGACGGCGACGTGGCTGGCCATGAAGGCCAGGATGTCGAGGTCGTACTGCGTGTAGATCACCGAGCCGTCATAGCTCTGCACGATGATGACGCCATATGCCTGGTCGCCCAGCAGCATCGGCGCGCCCATCCAGCTGGCGATGTCGTCGCTGCCCAGCGGCTCGTCGATCTTGCCCGCGGCCACCAGCTCGCCGTAGCGCGTCGCATCGAGCAGTTCCGGGCGCTTGTGCTTGAGGACATACGAGCTGGCGCCCAGGCCGTAGCGGAAGCGCTTGACGGGCGCCTCCGCGTCCTTCTCGTCGACGAAGTACGGGATGCTGATCTCGTGGGTATCGGGGTGGTACAGCGCGATCAGGAAATTGCGGACCGGGATCAGGCTGCTGATGATTTCATGCAGGCGCGCCGGCAGCGCGCCCGAGTCGGAGGCCGACGCGGACAGGCTGGCGATCTCGTACAGCGCCCGCTGCAGGTCCTCGGCGCGGCGCCGCTCGGCCACCTCGTGCTCGAGCCGCAGCGTGCGTTCGCGCACGGCCCGCTCCAGCCGGTCCATGCTTTGCAGGCCCTGCAGCGCCGACGACACATGGTTGGCGATCAGCGCGAACAGCGCCTGGTCTTCCTCGCTGAACGTGTGCCGCGCATCGTAGGTCTGGATGACGATGGCGCCCAGCGCCTGCTGGCTGTGATCCAGCAGCGGGCAGCCCATCCAGTGCTCGGACACGGTCCCCTGCCCGATCAGTTCGCCATGGCTCTGGCGCGAGATGTGTTCGGCGGCCGTCATCACGAGCGGCTGCCGGTTCAGGATCACCCAGGCCGTTGGCGACTGCTCGGGGGAGGCCAGCTGTACCACCTCGTGCGGGTCCGGCGCCGCATCCACTTCGTCCACGTAATAGACGAACCGGACGGCATGCGGGTCGCCATCGCGCTCGTTCAGCGCCACGTAGAAGTTCGCCGCGTACATGATGCGGCCCAGCGCACCGTGGACAGCGCGCAGGAACTGGACGATATCGGTACAGCTGGTGGACAACTGGCCGATTTCCAGCAGCATGGATTGGACGGCTTCGAGACGGCGCAGGCGGACTTCCATCATATTCCCTGAAATTAATGCATCCGGGCAATATAACAGGGCCGTCCGGCGGAAGCCAGCCGCGGCTTCCTAAAAGCAACAATCAACGCAACAGTCAGCGGGGCTTGCGGTAGCCGCTTTCGATCCACTCGGTGGCGCTGGTCACGTTCAGCTTGAAATCCGGGCGCACGCGCACCGATGCCAGTTCGTCGCCATACTGGTCGACGGCAGCCAGGATGGCGTAGGCGTCGTCCTCGTCCGGCACGATGTCCAGCTTGACGGTGACGGGACCGTCCTCCGTGGTCACGCGCAGGTTCTTGTGCAGCTTGGCATGCAGCTGCTGCTCGTGGCGGCGCAGCACTTCGTTGGCCGTCTTGACCAGCGTGTGGAAGGCCGAGACGTCGAGCGGCTTCGGATTCTTCTTGTCGCGGCCCATCGTCCAGGGTCCGACCAGCGCCGGTTCCGGCTCGCCGTCCTTGATCATCGCGACGGCCCAGCCATCGTCGTCCTCGTTCTTGATGACGCGGGCGGTCCAGCCCTGGCCCTGCCACACGCGCGCCTCCTGGATCAGGGCGCCTTCTTCTTCATGCTGTTCCGGTTGCTGCTCGTTTGAATCGTCCATGCCGAGGTTTCCTTGGAAAGGCCAGCATGATAACAGTTGGGCGGTTTTTCCGCGCCCGGCCGCGCGCCCCGCCGTTGATGCCGCTCACGCGCGCGCATCGCACTTCGCCCCGCCGAATCTGCCGTCCGTCGCAATCGGCTGGCCCGGCCGTGTGCCCGTGGGTACAGTCCAACCATCGCACAACGCCCTTCGGAGCCCATCATGAAAAAGCTGCTTGCCGTCACCCTGGTCGTCCTGCTGTCGATCGCTGCGCTGAATGCCGTCGATGCGCACGACTGGTATTTCCATTTCGACGATGACGAAGTGGGCGGCCCGTTCGGCGCGCTGTTCGGGATCCTGGCCGCGGGCGGCGGCATCCTGCTGGCCACCGTGATCGTCAGCACCGTCGCCATCTTCCTGTGCTTCCTGTTCGCCAGCCTGGGCGTCGTCGTCATCGTCGCACTGGTGCTGGCATGCGTGGTGCTGGCCGCGCTGGTCGCCCCGCTGCTGCTGCCGGTGCTGATCCCGCTGGGCATCCTGTGGTACATCGCCCGGCGCAACCGCAGCAAGCGCGAACAGGCACTGAAGGGCGCCGCCGTATGACGGCTCAGGCGTGGCGCGCGGCATACTCCCTGTAGCCGCGCGCCCGCAGCGCGCACGCCGGGCACTCGCCGCAGCCGTAGCCCCAGTCGTGCAGCGCGCCGCGCTCGCCCTTGTAGCAGGTGTGGGTGTCGGCGCGGATCAGGTCCACCAGCGCCTGGCCACCCAGGCGCTCGGCCAGTTCCCAGGTTTCCGCCTTGTCCAGCCACATCAGCGGCGTTTCCAGCTTCACGCGCGTGTCCATGCCCAGGTTCAGCGCGACCTGCAGCGCCTTCATGGTGTCGTCGCGGCAGTCCGGGTAGCCGGAAAAATCCGTTTCGCACATGCCGCCCACCAGCACGTTCAGGCCACGGCGGTAGGCCAGGGTGGCGGCCACCATCATGAACGTCAGGTTGCGACCGGGGACGAACGTGTTGGGCAGGCCGTTGGCCTGCATCGTGATCTCGATATCCTCCGTCATCGCCGTGTGCGACAGCTGCTTGATCAGGCCCAGGTCGATCATGTGGTCCTCGCCCAGCTTCGCCGCCCAGTCCGGCCGCTGCGCGCGCAGCTTGCCCAGCAGCTCGGGACGCATCGTCAGCTCGATCGCGTGCCGCTGGCCGTAGTCGAAACCGATGGTTTCCACCCGCGTGTAGCGGTCCAGGGCCCAGGCCAGGCACGTCGTCGAATCCTGCCCGCCACTGAACAGGACGAGGGCCGCATCGGTTTTCATATTGCAATCTTTCTATTGAATCAGACCAGCTTCCGGAAGGATGTTATCGGAACGCCATCGCGGCGCTTTATCCAGTACCATCCACATATATTCACTCAACCGTTGCGGCCGAGTGCAACTCCACCGGAAGAAAAACGAATTTTGGCATATGTCGCGACAAAAGTAATGCAGCGGGTGGCGCTTGCCTGTGCCGCACTGGCCGTGCCCATGGCGGTGCTGGCGGCCGACGGCCTGCAATACGACGTACGCATCAACGCGCCCGGCGATCTGGACGATCTGCTGGAGGAAAACCTCGACCTGCTGCGCTATCGGGGCAATCCCCGCACGGACCGCGAGCAGTTGCGCCGCCTGGTGCGCACCACGCCCGCGCAGGCGAAGACGCTGCTGGCGACCGAGGGTTATTACAGCCCCGAAGTCACCGTGCGGCTGGACGACAGCGGCGGCACCCCGAACGTCATCGTCGACGTCACGCCGGGCGATCCCGTGCTGGTGGGCGCCGTCGAGATCGTGCTGAACGGCTTCGAATCGACGGGCGAGGCCCCGTTCGACAAGGAAGCGCTGCGCGCCAGCTGGCCGCTGGCCGAGGGCGAAGTATTCAAGCAGGACGACTGGGAGCGGGCCAAGCGGGCGATCCTGCGCGCTGTCGTGCAGACCCGCTACCCGCGTGCCCAGCTGACCGAGAGCGTCGCCACCGTCGATCCCGAAACGCGCCGGGCGCTGCTGCGCGTGGCGCTGGACAGCGGCCCGGAGATGCGCTTCGGCGAACTGAAGATCGAAGGCCTGAAACGCTATCCCGAATCCATCGTGCGCAACCTGAACGTCATCGAGCCGGGCGAGGTGTACAACGAGGCCGCGCTGCAGGCCTTCCAGGCCAAGCTGCAGGACACCGGCTATTTCTCCGGCGTGGAGGTCAGCGCCGACCTGAACGCCCTGCTGAGCCAGCAGCGCGACGCAGCCGAGGACAAGCAGGCGGGCACGCCGCAACCGGCCACGATCCCGCCGCTGCCGCTCTTGGTGCGCGTGGTCGAGAACAAGCGCAAGCACGTCAGCGTCGGCGTCGGCGTCTCCACCAACACGGGCGCGCGCACGTCGGTGTCGTACGACGATCTCGCCATCTGGGGCCTGCGCATGAAAAGCGCCGTCACCCTGGAGCAGAAGAAGCAGAACGCCCATGCCGACTTCTTCTTCCCCACCACGGCCGACGGCTACAACGACAGCTTCGGCGCCGCCCTGGACCGCGAGGACATCGAGGGCGAAACCCTGCGCACCGCCTCCGTCTACGGCAAGCGCGCCTGGGGCACGCCGCAGCTGGAGCGCAGCATCTCGGCCGAGTACCTGAACGAGTCGCGCGCCGTGGCAGGCGCCGAGCCCACGCACGCGGCCAGCCTGCCGTTCACCTATGCCGTCACGTGGCGCAAGCTGGACAACCTGATCTTTCCCACCAAAGGCTACGTGCTGAACGCCACCGCCGGCGGCGCCGTGCTGCCGGTCCTGACGGACGAAAAATTCATCCGCGTCACCGCGCGCGGCATCACCTACCGGCCGCTCAACGCAAAAAACCTGTTCATCTTCCGCGGTGAACTGGGCGCGTTGCGCTCGGCCAGCAAGCGCGGCGTGCCGGCCACCTACCTGTTCCGCGCCGGCGGCGATAATTCCGTGCGCGGCTACGGCTACCAGGAGCTCGGCGTGCGCGAAGGCGAAGCCACGGTGGGCGGGCGCTACCTGCTGACCGCCAGCGCCGAGTACCAGTACTGGTTCAAGCCCACCTGGGGCGCCGCCGCGTTCTACGACACGGGCAACGCGGCCGACTCGCTGTCGGAGATCCATCCGAAATCGGGCTATGGCCTGGGGGCGCGCTACAAGAGCCCCGTGGGCCCGATCAACGTCGACGTGGCGTACGGCCACGCCACGCGCAAGGCCCGCCTGCACTTCTCTCTGGGATTCACTTTCTGATGGCCGGCACCGACAACCAAGATACCGACACCGGCGCCCCCGACACCGCGCCGGCCGCGCCGAAACCGCGCCGCTGGCTGCGCCGCACGCTGATCGGCGCGGGCGTCACCGTCGTCGTGCTGGGCGGCGCCGTCTGGCTGCTGGGGCGCGAGACCACGCTGCAGCAGATCGCCCAACGCGTGGCGCAAGCCTCCGGCGGCTCCATCGCGCTGACCGGCGTGACCGGCTCGCTGTACGACCACATGCACATCGGCCGCCTCGTCTACAAGGGCAAGGGCAGCACGATCACGGCCGACAATATCGACATCGACTGGTCGCCATTGCAGTTCTTCTCCAGCGGCATCGAGATCAGCAAGCTGCGCGTGGCCAATGTGCTGATGCAGAGCACGGGCCCCTCGGAGCCACTGGTCATGCCCGCCACCCTGGCGCCGCCGTTTCGCATCACGGTGGCGGACGCGGGGCTGGCGAAACTCGTGATGGTCGATGAAAAAGGGACGCGCAACGAAGTCGATGCGATCCACGCGGCCCTGTATGGCGACAAGACCCGCTGGCAACTGAAGAACGCCAGCGCGCTGACGCAGATCGGCAAGGTCGCGGCCGACGCCAGCATCGGTGCGCAAAAGCCGTTCGCATTGGAAGGCAAGGCCAGCTTGAGCGAGGTGCACTACGCGCCCGGCCAGGCGCCGGCCCAGCTGGTCGCCGCCGTCACGGGCAACCTGGGGCTGATGACGGTGGCCGTCAAGGGCACGTCGGCCAATGCCAACGGCGATGGCGTCGCCACCATCGCCCCGTTCGACACGATCCCGCTGCGCACGGCGGACGTGCGCGCCTATGGCGTCGATCCGTCGCGCTTCCAGTCGGCCTGGCCCAAGGCCACGCTGAACATGGAGCTGAAGGCGAAGATCGGCAACGGCCAGGACGTCTCCGGCAGCCTGGCGCTGACCAACACGGCGGAACCGGGCCCGATCGACCAGGGCCGCCTGCCGCTGCGCGCGGTCACGGCACGCCTGGGCGGCACGCTGACGGTGGCGACGCTGGACACGCTGCTGATCGACCTGGGCGCGGCCGGCAAGTTTGCCGGCGGCGGCAACGTGCATCGCAGCGGCCCGGAAGGCGGCATCGAGACGGCCGAATTCAAGCTGCACACCGACCGCATCGACCTGCATGCGCTGCACGGCAGCGCCAAGCCCACCGCGATCGCGGGCGACATCACGGCCCGCAGCACGGGCGAGAAGCAGGCCTTCAATATCAACCTGGTCGAGCAGAACCTGCGCCTGACGGCCCAGGCCACGCTGGACGGTACCGATGTCGACATCACGCAGGCGCGCCTGCAGGCGCAGCGTGGCAGCGTCAACCTGACCGGGCGCGCCAGCCTGAAGGACGACAAGCCATTCAAGATCGCGGCCACCGTCGACCATTTCGACCCGTCCGCGCTGGGCGCCTTCCCGCAGGCCGACCTGAATGCGTCACTGAACGCGGCCGGCAAGCTGGTGCCCGCCTGGAGCCTCGGTGCCGACTTCACGATCCGCCCCAGCCGCCTGTTCGGCCAGCCGCTGTCCGGCGGCGGCA
Source organism: Pseudoduganella chitinolytica (assembly GCF_029028125.1). GTDB lineage: Bacteria > Pseudomonadota > Gammaproteobacteria > Burkholderiales > Burkholderiaceae_D > Rugamonas > Rugamonas chitinolytica. The sequence goes on along the minus strand of NZ_CP119083.1, from coordinate 5,629,426 downwards.
AGCTGCGCGCCAATGCGCAGCACCTGACGGACATCGCGGCCAACGTCGCCCTGGGCCAGAACACGGCGCAACTGAACGGCGCCTTCGGCCTGCCGGGCGAACAGCTGAACTGGAAGGTCGATGCGCAGCAGCTGTCCGCCGTGCGGGCCGACCTGGCCGGCGCCGTGGCCGCCATTGGGGTCGCCACCGGCGGCTATGCCGCGCCGCGCACGTCGTTCGAGGCGCAGGCGCGCGGCCTGGCGCTGACGGGCGCCAAGGTGCGGGCGCCGGAAAGCCTGATCCGCGCCACCGGCCAGTTCGCGCTGGCCGGCAAGGACAAGCAGCCCGAAGTCACCATGACGGGCAGCGCCAGCAAGGTCAATCCGGCCGCCTTTGCCGCCGATGCCCCCACCGGCAGCATCAATGCGGAGTTCAACGGCACGGCGCGCCTTGCGGCCGACTGGCGCGCCAACGTGGACGCCAAGTTGCTGCCCGCCTCCACCTTGCAGGGCGCGCCGCTGGCCGGCCACGCGAAGGTCAACGGCAGCCACGTCCACGTCGACAATGCCGACGTGGACCTGCGCCTCGGCCCCAACAGCCTGCAGGCGAAAGGCGCGTTCGGCGCGCCCCGCGACCGGCTGGACTGGAAGCTCGACGCACCGCAGCTGTCCAGCCTCGGTCCGGGCTTCGGCGGTGTGCTGCGCGGCTCCGGCACGGCCGGCGGCACGATGGACAAGCCGCAGCTGTCGTTCGGCCTGGAAGGCAACACGCTGCGCTTGCTGACGCAGCACCAGGTCCGCACCCTGAAAGCCACGGGCACGCTGGGCAACGTGGAAGCGCTGGTGGCCGACATCGATGTCGCGGGTTATACGTCGCCGGCGCTGACCCTGGACCGCGCCCGCTTCCAGAGCAGCGGCACGCGCGCCAACCACACGTTCGTGCTGACGGCCGCCAATCCGGACTTCGACGCGGCAATGCGCATCCGTGGCGGCTTTGCCGTCGATACCTGGACGGGCGCCATCGAGAGCTTGCAGAATCGCGGCCGCTTCGCGTTGAACCTGCAGGCACCCGCGCCGCTGCGCATCGCGGCACCGAAGGGCCGGGGCGTGATGGGCCTGGCCGCGCCGGAGCAGATCGCGCTGGCGAATGCCATCATCCGCCTGCCGGACGGCAGCATCCGCGTGGAGAACCTGGAAAAGCACGGCACGCGCTGGAAGAGCCGCGGCGCCGCCGCGGGGGTGCCGGCATCGTACCTGGCGCAGCTGTCGAGCGCATGGCGCAACAACGTCAAGTCCGACCTGACGCTCGGCGCCAACTGGGCCGTCGAACTGGCCGCGCCCGTCGCTACCGGTGCCGCGCCCGCACTGGACGGCTCGGTGCAGGTGTTCCGCGAGAAAGGCGACATCGTCGTCACCGGCGGCGACAAGCCGTTCGCGCTGGGCCTGACGCAGTTGCAGGCCGGTGTCGACGTGGCCGGCAATACGCTGCGCGTGCAGGCCGCGCTGGACGGCGCCCGCGCCGGCCAGGTCAAGCTGGCGGCGGCGGCGCAACTGCGCAACGGCCGCATCCCCAGCGACAGCCCGCTGAACGCGACCGGCAGCGTAAACATCCCGTCAATCGCGTGGCTGGCGCCGCTGGCCGGCATGGAAGGGCTGGAACTGGACGGCGCGCTGAAGGGCGCCCTGTCCGGCAACGGCACCGTGGGCGCACCGGCGCTGAACGGCGACGTGACGGGCACGAACCTGGTCGTCAACTGGGCCGAACAGGGCGTGCGCCTGCGCAACGGCCAGTTGCAGGCGCAGATTGCCGGCGACCGGCTCGCCGTGCAGCGCCTGCACTTCGAGGGCCGCACGGGCCGCGCCGACGCCGAGGGCTGGGCGCGCCTGGCCAACGGCGAGGCGACGATGCAGCTGAAACTCACGGCCGACAAGCTCGAGGCACTGTCGCGCCCCGACCGCACCCTCGTGCTGACGGGCGAGAGCTCGCTGGTGCGCGACGCCAAGCGCTTCCAGCTGACTGGCAAGTTCCGCGCCGACCGCGGCGACATCGAACTGCCGTCGGAGAACGCGCCGACGATCAGCGACGACGTCGTCATCCTCGGCCGCAGCAAGCCCACCATCAAGGAAACGGCCGAGGCGATGCCGCTCAACGTGGACCTGGAAGCGGACCTGGGCGACGACTTCCGCCTGCGCGGCAAAGGCCTGGACGCCTACCTGGCCGGCGCCGTGCACGTGCGCATGGCCGACCGCCGTCCGCCCCGCATCAACGGCAGCATCCGAGTGGTCAGCGGCACGTATGCGGCCTACGGCCAGAAGCTGGCGATCGACCGCGGCGTCATCAACTTCACGGGCGCGTACGACAATCCGGGCTTGAACATCCTGGCCGTGCGCAAGCGCCCGGAAGGCACGGAGACCTCGGAGACCAATGTGGAAGCCGGTGTCGAGGTGCGCGGCACGGCACTGGCGCCGCAGGCACGGCTGGTATCGACGCCGAGCGTGCCGGACAGCGAGAAGCTGTCCTGGCTCGTGCTGGGCCACGGCACGCAGGACATGGCGGGCAACGAAATGGGCCTGCTCAGCACCGCCGCCGGCGCGCTGTTCGGCGGCAAGGGCGGCGGCAGCCTGGCCAACAAGGTCGGGCTGGACGAGCTGGGCGTGGGCCAGGCCACGGGCAGCAGCGGCAACGCGAAGGGGCTGGAGAACACGGTGGTCACCGTGGGCAAGAAGCTGTCGTCGCGCGCCTACCTGAGCTTCGAGCAGGGCGCCGGCACGGCCACGTCGCTGGTCAAGCTGCGCTACAAGCTGAACCCGCGTATCACGCTGCAGTTCCAAACCGGGACGAACAACGCGCTGGATGTGCTTTACACGTGGGCGTTCGACTAGACCCTTGCGGTCGGATACGGCCCTGGCTTGGAGTCTGTCCCGTTCTTTGGGACCGACCCCGGTTTTTATCGTGCAAGTAGCGAAGTTCGGCGATGAAAACCAGGGCCCGCCCCCTGCGGGGCGATTAGGCGACCCGGCAGAGCGCAGCACCGGCCCGTGGTGTCAACCGCCCACTTCCGGCTTGTGATCCGGCACCGGATCGTCCTGCTCCAGCGGGCTGTTGGGATGGTGCGGGTGTACCGGTTGCGGGTCCGGCGTGGGCTCGTCCACGGGCACCGGCAGGTCCGGCGCCCGGTGTGCTTCGACCGTGCGGCCGATCGTCATGGGGTCCATGGTTCCTCCTGTCGTCAAGGACGACAAGTTATCACGCCCCCCGATTTGGCGCCGCAGCGTTACAATTTCAGACTTTACACTTTCGCCACCCGTCACCGCCTCCATGCAACTGACCACCTTCGCGCTGCTGCTGCTGATTCCGCTGCTGATCTGGCGCATCTATTCCCGCGTCAAGCGCCTATTCGTGCGGCAGGAATCGCTGCTGTGGAAGCACGTTCTGGGCGCGACCCTGTTCCCGCTGCTGCTGCTGGCGGCGGCCGTGTCGCTGCTGCCGGACGTGTTCGCGTTGTCGTGCCTTGCGGCCGGCGCGCTGGGCGGCGCCTGGCTGGGCGTGTTCGCACTGAAGAAGACGCGCCTGGAGAACCACGGCCGGCGCTTCTTCTTCAAGCCCTATGACCGCTTTGGCATCGTCGTGTGCCTGCTGTTCGCCGCGCGCGTGCTGCAAATCGGCGTGGAGATCTATATCGCCCGCCAGTCCGAAGTGCCGCAGCAGATCTCGCAGCAGATGGTGCTGCACGATCCGCTGACGCTGGTGCCGTACGGGCTGCTGATGGCCTACCTGGCCGCGTTCTCGATCGGCATGCTGCGCTGGCGCCGCGCGCAGCCCGTGCTGCCGGAGGTCGAATGATGTCGTTGCTGCCGCACGAGCCGCGCATCGTCGACGCGGCTCGCCAGCAGGTCCTGACCGAACGCTGCCTGCTGCCCGAGCTGCCTGCGCTGCGGGCGCTGTTCCTGCACCTGCGCGCCAGCGCCGATGCCACGCTGGCCCAGCGCCAGCCCGCCAAGCTGGGCAAGCCGTATCCGCTTGGCTGCTGCGCCGAGATTTCGCTGGCCCTGCAGGAAGCCTTGCGGGACCTCGATCCCGGCCGGTTGCCGCCGGGTGCCGTCGCCGGTCACGCGGCACTGGCGCGCTTCCAGGCAGCGGGCGGCACATCGCGCCGCGTGTGGGGTTACCAGCGCGGCCGCGGCATGCGCCACGCGCTGCTGGCCGGCACCCTGCTGATCGACGCCGCGCAGGACACCACGGATGCCACTCTGCCGCCGGTCGCGTTGACGCCGTTCGCCCAGGCGGGCCTGGCGCCCGTGCGCGACCACCGCCATTTCGCGCTGCTGGCGGCCACCCAGTGGAGCGCGCACGTGTTCCCGAACCACGTGCTGCCCGAGCTGGCGCCGTATGCGCCGCTGCTCATGCTGGTACCAGGCGGCAGCGTGCGGCTGGAGGCGGATGCGCCTTACATGCTGGCCCTGGCACGGCGCAGCGACTTCAGCTCCAGTGCGGCCGTGCTGGCAGCGCCGCCCATGACGACGGCCCTGTTCGGCGCGGTCGGGAATGTGCTGGCGCAGGCCGGCTTCGACGTGGCGGCCGACGCGGCCCAGGGCAAGGCGGCCGCGCTGGACCTGTGCCGCCAGTACCGCGATGCGGGCACGCGTGCGGCGGATGCCCGGCACGAGGCCACGTTGACGGCACTGGCACGCGCCAACCACGCGCTGCAGGTGCTGCAGGTCGCGGCCCGTCCCGCGGGCTGACAGGTAATCGCTACAGCAGGGCGCCCAGTGCGGCGGCCAGCGTCGGGTAGCGGAACGTAAAGCCTTCCCGTTGCAACCGCTGCGGCACGACACGCTGCCCTTCCAGCAGCAAATCGGCCTGTTCGCCCAGCAGCAGGCGCACGGGCCAGGCCGGCGTCGGCAACAGCGCCGGCCGGTGCAGCAGCCGCGCCGCCGTGCGCACGAAGGCCTGCTGTGTCGTGCATTCCGGTGCCGTCACGTTCCAGGCTCCCTGCACCGATGCGCTCGTACTGCGCCGGACCAGCCACGCCAGCACTTGCAGCAGGTCGTCGACGTGGACCCAAGACAGGCTCTGCCTGCCACGACCCATTGTCCCGCCCACGCCCACGCGCACCGGCAGCAGCATGGCCGGCAGCGCACCGCCATGCCCGAGTACGAGCCCGAAGCGGGTGCACGCGACCTGCACGCCGTACTGCGTGACGCGCCCGGCCGCCGCCTCCCATGCCTGGCACAGCTGCGACATGAACACGGCCTGCGGCGGGCCGGCTTCCGTCAGCACGGACTCGTCGTCCTGTGCCTGTACGCCGTAATAGCCGATGGCGGAGGCCGACAACAGCAGGCGCGGCTTGCGCTCGGCCGTGGCGATCCACCCTACGACTTGCTCCGTCAGCCCGATGCGGCTGGCGCGCAGCACGGCCTGGCGCGCCGGTGTCCAGCGCGGCCCGAGAATGCGCGCGCCCGCCAGGTTGACGACGACATCCACCCGCTCGCCTGCCGGCAGTGCCGCCATGCTGCCGACGCAGCGCACGGCGCCGCCCAGCAGGCGTTGCGCCCGGGCCGTGTCGCGCGTCAGGGCGACGACATGCTGGCCGTCCGCCAGCAATGCCGCGACCAGCAGGCGGCCGACAAAGCCGGTGGCGCCCGTGACGAGCACCACCTGGCCAGGCGCGCCAAAGCGTGGCGCGCTGTCAGCGTTCATCGGGGCGCTCCTTCAGCCATGGGCTGCCGGGGCGGCAGACGTTGTCGTCGCATTGCACTGCCGGCGTGCGCGGCGCCAGGCCGAGCACACGCGAGATGCGGTAGCGGTGCCGTGCGAACTGTCCGTACGCCCACTCCAGGGGCGGCCGCAACGGACGAATGCGCAGCGGCAGCACGACCCAACCCAGGCCGACCAGGGCGTAGGCGGCCTGCATGCTGTCCAGGCCCCGCAGGACGCGACCGTCGCGCGTGACCGAATGCAGTTGCGCCTGCAGCGCCGCCATGTCCGTGCCGGCCGGGAAGGCATCGAAGCCGGGTGCCGCGATATCGACGAAAGCCAGCGCGCCGCGCCGGTCGCGCCCGCGCAGGGCGGACACTTCGGCGCGGCAGAAGGCGCAGGCGCCGTCGAAATAGATCGTCAGTGCGGGAATGTCCATGCTCGTGTCCTCGTCATTACAGTAGTTTGGCGACCTTGCCGCCCATCGACAGCAGGCGTTTCAGCGTGGCCGGGGGCAGGTGCTTGTAGTCGTCGTAGCTGTCGGTCAGCATCTCGAGGAAATCCAGTACCTGCGCCATGCGCTGGCGCGTGGCGTCTTCCATGCCGTGGTCCTGTTCCGCCTCGATCGCGCATTGGCGCAGCACCGTCAAGGTGGGATCGATCTCGCGCCGCTTGCGCTCCTCGACGATGGTGCGAAAGATCTCCCACACGTCCTGCAGCGCGACGAAGTGGTCGCGCCGGTCGCCCAGCACGTGCGTCACCTTGACGAGGCCCCAGCTCTGCAGCTCCTTCAAGCTGTTGCTGACGTTCGAGCGCGCGACGCCCAGCGTCTCGACGATGTGCTCCGCGTGCAGCGGCGCGTTGGCCAGGAACAGCAGCGCGTGGATCTGCGCCACGGTGCGGTTGACGCCCCAGCGGGTGCCCATTTCACCCCAGTGCAGGATGTATTTCTGTTCGGTCGGGCTCAGCGGCATGGATTTCCTTAATTTCTGTTTATACAGAAATTATAGACGGGTACTGGCGCAAGTCAAACTATTACAACTGGCTAGCCTTTCAAACCGCTACTTAGGCAGCTTAGTATCTTCAATAGCGCGGGAATGTGGCCTATTTATGCTACTATGGCTCCCAAATGGGAATACTGACCTGTTATCTGCAACTCTATCTCGACGGTCTCTGGCAGGACGCGGCGGCGCTCGACCTGACGGGCGATCCCGACAAAGGCATCGCGGCGGCAACCTTCCACGCTTATTTGCCGCAACACGTCGTCGCCTACTGGGCCAGGCGCGATGCCGCTGCGCTGTCCGCCAACTTTCCGGTCGATCTGGTGCCGCATGCCAACCCCAGCTGGCCGGCATTCCTGATCGACCTGTTGCCCCAGGGCTACGGCCGGGCCGAACTGTTGAAACAACTGGACCGCAACGAGGCGACCGGCCCTGCAGCGGACTGGGAATTGCTTTGCACCGGCGCCGGTAACCCCATCGGCAACCTGCGGGTCAAGCAAGCCCATGAGTGGGTAATCGCCCGCACGGGCAGCACGACGCGCGGTTTCACGATGGACGAAGTGGCCCATCGCGCTGGCGACTTCAACGAATACCTCGCGCAGCATGGGCTGTTCCTCGCGGGCTCCTCCGGTGTGCAGGGCGAGTGGCCGAAAATCCTGCTGACCCAGGCGTCGGACGGCCTGCTCTACCTCGACCACACGCTGCCGGACGAGCTGGCGCAGCGGCACTACATCGTCAAGTTCGGCCGCGGCACCGACCCGGGCCTGGCAAACATCCTGCGCCTGGAAGCGCCGTACATGCAACTGGCGCAAGGGTTGGGGCTCGACGTGCATGGCGAACTGGTGCTGCGCGAACGCGCCCTGTTCATCCCGCGCTTCGATCGCGCATGCATCGACGGGCGCGTCGTCCGCCACGGCCAGGAAAGCATCGCGTCGCTGTGCGGCATTGCGGGCTTCGGCGCAGCGCCGTCGCACAACGAGGCGTGCCGCCGCCTGGCCGAAGTCGTTGCCGACCCGGTGCATGACGTGATCGAATACGTCAAGCGCGACATCGCCAATGTCGCGCTGGGCAACCGGGACAACCATGCCCGCAACACGGCGATTCGCCGCAGCCCCGACGGCACGATCGGCCTGACGCCGCTGTTCGATTTCGCGCCGATGTGGTTGCACCCCGATGGCATCGCGCGACGCATGCGCTGGCTGCGCGACGATGGCGGCGCTCCCGACTGGGCCAGCGCGATCGACCAGGCCAGCGAGGCGGCCCACCTCGACAACCGCCTGGTCCGGGCGGGCGTGCGCACGATGGCGGCGCCTCTCGCGCGGCTGTTCGACGACGCCCGCGCGCTGGGCATCGAGGATGCCTTCCTGGCCCCGCTGGAACGCACCTGGCGCCACGTGTGCGAACAAGTGGCAGCGCTGTAATGGACAAGCGCTACAAGCCACTCACTCCGGCAGAGGCATTGGCCGCCCGCCGCGCGCTGGTGGAGGAACTGGCAGCACGGCCGGCAACGCCGATTCCGCAAGTGATCCGCAAGACCCGCACCGCGTTGCGGTTGACGATTGCCGAATATGCGAAGCTGTGCGGCGTCTCCGCCCGCGCACTGGCCGATATCGAGAGGGAAGCCACCAGCCCGACGCTGGCGACCGTCGAAAAGCTGCTGCGGCCGATGGGCCTGGGGCTTGGCGCCGTCGCACTCGGGGCAACGGGTGCCGCGCCACAGACGGCGCCACCTCCGCCGCCGCAACCCGCCAGCAGTGCGCAGGACCGCAGCCGGATCGACGTGGACGCCGCCTGGGAAATGGACTTCTGGTCCAGCGAACTCGGCGTCAGCGCAGCGGCGCTGCGTGCCGCGGTGCAGGCGGTGGGGCCGACGGTGGCGGCGGTGCGGCGATACCTGGCCGCAGTCCGCTGATGGCGCCGCCGATGCCCCAGCGCGACTATGGCGGGGCCAAGCCGGCGCCATGGCGCCGGATAACGACCTTGACCTTGCTGGCTGGTGTGCATGTGGGCGCATTCTTGTCGTGGCAGCCACAACGGCAGGAATCTTCGGCGACCGTGCCCCCGTCCTATTCGTCGCTTGTCTTCGTCAACGTCGCGGCGCCGCCGGTGGTGCCGCAGGAGCACAAAGCGGCTGCGCCAGCCGCGCCCACGGCGCGCCGCCAGCGCTCGCACGCAATAGCGGCGGTGCCGGCCGTGTCGGTCGTCGCCGCGGAAACTGCCGTTCCTGCAGCGCCGCCGGTCGAGAACGCGCCAGACCTCCCCGACCTGCTCGATCGCGCCAAGGCCAGCGCGCGCCGCCTCGCTTCCGACATGCCGGCCACCAAGCTATCGCCACCGCTGACGCTGGAGCAAAGCCTGGGCAATGCGATCGCCGCGGCCGCCCGGCCACGCACCACAACGATCGAGGAACTGCAGACGGCGGACGGCCGCCCACTCAGCAAAGTCAGCGGGCCGGCCGGCACCTATTGCGTGACGCGGGACGGCTTCGGCCCCAGCGCCGGGCGCGACCCGTTTCGCGACGGCCCACGCGACCGCGTCGTCAGATGCCCGCGTTGAACAAAAAAAAGCCGCGCAGGGAAGGCGTATGCATCAGCGAGCCGGTCACCTGTCCTTGAACCCAGGACCAGGAACTGGGGTCAGACCCTGAGCCTTCCCCACAAATTTCTGTTGTAAACGGAAGCGGAAGCTGTTAACTTTCAATCCCAAAAACGGCGCATGCATGGCTGTGTTAGCCCTTTTATTCGTAGCGACTAAACTGCGAATGAAAGGCACAGACCATGCATGCACAGCAAATCATACAGAAGTTTTTGGCCGATCAGTGCTCCGCGATGCACGCCAAACGGCGGAGATGTTTGGCCGATGCTGTCGAAGCGGCCCGCAGCGGCGGGCTGGCAATGATGGGAATGAGCAAGGCGCTAGAAAGTGAAGTAAGCCTACGCTATCGGATCAAGCGCATCGACCGCCTTCTAAGTAGCGCTCACTTGGCCAAGGAGCGGGTAAGCATCTTCAAGGCCTTGGCGCACCACCTCCTGCCGCATCAGGAGCGCATTGCAGTGATCGTCGATTGGTCTGATTTGCTGCCGGATGTAAGTCAGCATTTGCTGCGCGCCGCCGTGGTGGTGGAGGGCCGTGCGATCACGATTTATGAGGAGCTGCATCCGACCAAGTCGTATGGCAGCAGACAAGTCCATCATCGTTTCCTGGAGACTCTACGGACGGTACTGCCTCCACACCGCAGTCCAGTGATCATCACCGACGCGGGCTTTCGGGGGACTTGGTTCCAGATGCTCGGCGAGCTCGGCTACGATTGGATCGGTAGAATTCGTAATCTCGACACGGTTCGCGCAGAAGGCACCACGAAGTGGCAGCCTTGCAAAGAGCTTTACCCTCACGCCACTAAGGTCCCACGCGATTTGGGACGGTTCGAACATACCCAATCGCGCTTGGTGAAATGCCGTCTGACTTTGGTGAAGAAGTCGCCCCAAGGACGAAAGAAATTGACCGTCTTCGGCAATGACGCCGGCAGCCATCACAGCAACAAACAGCGTAAGGGACAATCCGAACCCTGGCTGTTGTCCGTCTCACCAGGGCTATCGAAGCTGCGTGCAAAACAGATCGTCGCCTTATACAGCTGTCGCATGCAAATCGAACAGACTTTCCGCGACCTCAAAAACCCGCGGTGGGGGATGGGGATTCGCCACAGTCAAACACGCCAACCCAAGCGTCTCGCCGCATTACTTCTTATCGGGACCTTGCTCAGCTTCGCCCTATGGATCATCGGCATCGTTGCGCAAAGTCGGGGCTATCGTATGCGCTACGGCAGCAAACCCAAATCCGCGAAAACTGTGTCTATCGTTTCCTTAGCTCGCCAATGGCTCGCCGACGTCAGGTATCGAAGGCTGACGCACAGCCAGCTCCGCGAAGCTATGCAGGAGCTGGCTAGTCTAGTACTCATCTATTAAAAATGAGGGGAAGGCTCAGGGTCAGACCCGCCGGGTCTGACCCCGGCTCTTTGCGGTGGGGTTGATTTATGCCAGCGGCCCGCCAGTGGCTAGCCTGGCTTGGCGGCATTGGCGCAGTGCGCGGCTTCGCAGTGAGAGGCGTCTCAACGGCAATCAGGCGGCAGCCTGCTCCGGCTTCCTTCGCTGCAGCACGAAGATCGGCTGCGCCCACTGCGTGTCCTTCTTCTTCTTGCTCGTGATGAGCGTGAGTTCGGAAGGATCGTAGACGTCCGTGTTGTGCGTCAGCGGCGTCGTCATCAGGTACTGCGCATCCGTGTTCTTGAGGAACTCGCCGACCAGCTGGATGTTGCGGATGTCCAGGTGGGCGAACGGTTCGTCGATGAACACGAAGCCGCCGGAGCCGTCTTCGGACTTCAGCAAGCCAATCAGCAGCACCAGCGACTTCATGACCTGCTGGCCGCCGGACGCTTCGCCGTCGTTCATGCCGATCACGCCCTTGCCGTCGAACTTGAAGCGCACGTGCAGGCCCGCCTGCGACAGCAGCAGGTCGTCGTTCTCCAGCTTGACCGGGTCGGCACTGACCTCGATATTGGCCAGCTCGCCCAGTTCCTTGATGTTCTTCGCGTACTGCTTGATCGTGTAGCGCAGCCGCTCGATGTACGCACCGCGCGCGTTGGCCGTCGCTTCGATGGCGCGGTTGTTCTGGTAGCGGCGTTCCTCCGTTTCCGATTTACGGCTGGACAGCTGCTCGTTCAGGCGCTGGTACTGGTCGATGACCGTCGCGTCCAGCTCCCAGTCGTCGCGCGCCAGGCTGGCCTGCAGGCTGGCGATGCGCAGGTCGACCTGGTGCGCGTTCTGGTGCTGGGCGACGAGCGCCTGGCGGCGCGCGGGACGGCGCCACGCACCTGGCAGGTGGCGCCACTGGCGCCGCAGCGCCAGCAGGGCACGGGCGTGGTCGCTGCGCTGCTCCAGCTGGCGCTTGTAGTTCAGGCGCATGCCCGCTTCCGCTTCCGACAGCGCCATGCGTGCGCCCTGCCATGCGGAGTCGGCACGCGTGCGCGCCACGGTGGCATTCTTCATCAGGCCCTGCAGCTCGCCCAGGCGCGTGCCCACTTCCAGGCGTTCGGAGCGCAGCGGCACGGCCGTGCGCGCGGCTTCGTCGAATTCGTCGGCGCGGGCCGACAGTTCCTTGACCGCATCGACGCCGGCCACGCGGGCCTTCAGCGCGCTGGTCTCGGAAGCCAGGCGGCTGATCTGCAGCGTGAACTTGTCTTCCTCCGCCTCCAGCGCCGGCAGGTTGCGGGCAATCGCTTCCTGGCGCTGCGTACGGCCGGCCGAACCGAAGCGGTAGCGCGACACCTCGACGAACAGCGAGCGCCCGCCGCGGCGCTCCTTGTGGTACGCGTCCGGCGTGATCCATTCCTCGATATTGCCCAGGCGCGCGCCCTCTTCCACCGAGTCGACGCGCGTGATGCGCGACAGCTGGTCGATCAGCCACTCCGGCGCGCGCGCCGTGAAGCGCACCACTGACAGCAGGCTCTGGTTCTTCGGCTCGTGCGCCTTGACGCATTCGGGCACGATGAAGTGGCGATAGCGTTCCTTCTCCGCGAGACGGTAGGCGGCCGACGCATCGGACGCATTCTCCAGCAGCACGACGGACGCATAGCCGCCCAGCACACCCTCGACGGCACCCTGCCACTTCGGATCCGTCACCTCGACGATATCGGACAGCATCGCGTGCGCGATATTGGCGTCGCGCAGGGCGCGGCGCATGGCGCGCACATTGTCCGGCTCCGGCATCGCCGTCTTGCCCTGCAGCGCCGCGATCGTCGCCTTGTCGGCGGCGATGCGCGACGACACCGCGTCGCGCGACGCGCGCAGCTTGGCCAGCTCCGCTTCCTTTTCTTCCAGCTGCGCGGCCACGTCGGCCACGTCGGCGCCCGCTTCGGCCGCCAGCTTCTGCAGGCGCGACTTCTGTTCGATCAGGCTGTCCAGGGGTTTCAGTTTCGCGTTCAGCAGCGACAGGCGGCTTTGCAGCGCCGTCGATTCCTGCTCGAGGACCGTCTCCTGCTGCTGTGCGTCCTGCAGCAGCTTGGCCTGGCGTTCCACGTCCTTGCGCTTGTCCAGGATGATCTGGTCCACCTGCGCCAGCGGCTTCTTCGCCTCGCGCAGCTGGCGGCCGATGTTGTTGGCCTTCTCGCGCGCCTCGTGGTACTCCAGCGACGGCAGCACTTCTTCCTGCAGGTTGCGGCGTTCCTTGTGCAGCGTTTCCCACTGGTGATAGTTGGCCACGCGCAGGCGCAGCGCTTCCAGGTTGGCGCGCGAGCCGTCCAGCTCCGCCTCGAAGCGTTTCAGTTCCTCTTCCGTGTCGCGCTGGTGGCGCTTCGCCTCGTCGTACGCGTCCAGCACTTCCTTGTCGCCGAACACCTGGAACACCAGGTCCAGCAACTGACGGGGCGCATACTCGCACAGCTTGTCCGTCTCGCCCTGCTCCAGGGCCAGCACCTTCGCCATCGCCGGCGACAGGCCGGCCGACGCGAGGCGCTTGCGATAGTTCTCGACGCCCAGCCAGTCGTTCGCTTCCGTCACTTCCTCGATCTCGACGTTCCCCGGGCGCATCAGGTACTGGCGCTTCCAGTCGCCGCCGTTCTTCTGGATCTGGCAGAACAGCGTGACCTCGTCCTCGGCAAAGAAGCCGCTGGCGCGGAACGGCCGGTTCGACAGCTGGCGACCGGACGGCTTGTTGTCGACGACGGCGCGCAGCCATGCGCTTTGCTGGCCGGAGTGGCGCGCATAGTGCTTGTAGGTGCGGCCCATCGAGCAATCGAGGCCGAACAGCGTGCGCAGGGCGTCCAGCAAGGTGGTCTTGCCGGAACCGTTCTGGCCCGCGATCGTGATGATCTTCGCGTCGAGCGGGATGTTCTTGATGCGCTGCCAGTAATCCCAGTGGACCAGCTCGAGCGATTTGATGTGGAACATGGTTCAGCCTTCGTTCGGTGTTTCGGGAGTATCGGCGCTGCCTTCCGCGCTGTCGACCGCCTGCTCGCCTTCGGCGGCGGCGCGGGCGGCGGCGGCGTCCAGCACGGCCGCTTCGACTTCGCGTGCCATCGTGGTGGCGGCGCGCGAGGCCTTGCTGGCGCGGGCCGCGTCATTGGCGGCGGCCGCTTCGGCCAGCGCCGCGCGCGGGATGTGCACGACCTGGGCCGGGGCGCGCTTGAACACGTCCGCCAGCGCGCCGTTGATGATGCGTTCCTTCAGCAGGTCGGTGTCCATCAGGAGGTCCAGCAGAGGGCCTTCGACGATGATGTCGCCGCGCCGCTCGATGAAGCCCAGCTTCGACAGGATGCCCAGGTTCATGTCCATGCGCGTCTTCTTGCCCAGCTTGTCGCCGAAGTCGGCCAGCAGCGCCTTGTACGGGATGCCGATGGACGTGTCTTCCGCGCGCGGCACGGGCTTGTCGGTGCCGAACATGTCGTTCTGGTCGTCGTCCGCGTGCTGGTGCGTTTCCTGGCGTTCGCGCTTGGGCAGGATGATCAGCGCCCACAGCACGACCAGCAGTGCGACGCCGTCTCGGGCCAGGCCGAAGTTATTGTTCTGCCACGTGTCGCGCGCGCCGAAGATCTTCGGTTCGATCGTGCGGTGCAGCGCCAAGGTGACGTGGTCGGCGTAGACGTTGTCCAGCAGCTTCAGGCCCGTGGCCAGGAGGCGCGCATCGACCTCCATGCGGAACTGTTCGTCCGACAGCGCGCGCTTGACCAGCTTGTCGTCGCGGCGCAGCGTCTGGTGCGTCAGCAGGCGCGCGATCAGGATTTGGGAATCGTCATTCATCGGCCTTGCCGCTTTCCAGGTCTAGTGAGAGGGATGCCAGCGTCATGGCCGCGACTTCCAGGTCGGGCAGCTGCACCATCGTGTCGGTGGGGGTGAAGGTGATCGGCAGGCGCGCCAGTTCGGCCGTGGCGCCCTGCAGGCTCGCTTCGGAGACGTCGCCCAGCAGTGGCAGCAGCGAAGCGCGGTAGGACGCCACCGCGAAGCTTGCCGGCAGCAGCGATTCGTGCGCCGGGATTTCCTTCGGCGATTCGGCGGCGATGCTGGGGAAGTTGTTCAAGGTGGCGAAGTCGGACAGGCGCGCCAGCCAGTCATCGAGCTCCTTGGCCATCGCCGGGGTGTCGTTGATCGTCGTCGGCGCATCGGTACCGGACGGCAGGCCGCCGGCCACCGCGCTGACGCGCTCCGTCAGCAGCTCCGTCTCGGCCACGTCGATCATCTCGGCCGGCGTGATGAACAGCGGCTTCACGGGCTGGTCGATGGCGTCTTCCGCCAGTGACGCGAGGTCCTCGTGCGCCAGCAGCCAGCGCTTGATGTCGGTGGTGGACAGGCCGGACTGGCCCAGGTGCACGCGCTGGCGTTCGATCTGGTTCAGGGCGCGCGAGAACATGCCCTGCATGTTCAGCAGCGCGCTCTGGGCCCGGCCGATGGCCTGGGCGGCGCGGTGCGTGGCGTGGTCGGCGTTCTCGTCGCTGGTGATGGCGCGCAGGATCTCGCTGCCCTTCTCCACCCAGTCGCACGCCGTATGCCACTTGGCCTGCGACTCGCGCAGGCGGAACTCGGAGCCGGACGCGATCGCGTCGCGGAATTCCTCGGTCAGGTCGACCAGGCGGCCCAGCAGGTGCTGCAGCTGTTCCACCGTGACGCCGCCGATGGCCTGGGCGCCGGCCACCTGCGACAGCAGGAAGCCCATTTCCGCATGGTCGTCTTCCTGCGCGGGGGCCAGCAGGCTGTCGATCGCGGACAGCACGTTGCGCGCCATGGGCGTCACGCGGTAGACGCCCTGCTGTGCATCCCAGGCCAGCAGCTGGTTCGAGCGCAGGCGCGTCAGCACCGTTTCCAGGCTCTCGGGCAACAGGTAGGCCAGGCGCGTGTTGATGTCGGCGCGCGAGAACGCGGACGAGGCGGTGTCGTTGGCCAGCTCGCGCAGCACCAGGAGGCGCACCAGGACGCTCTCGAAGCCGCCATGGAACAGCGCCGTAAACACCTGCAGCAGCGGCTGCGCGCGTTTCAGGTGGAAGACCTGCTCGATCTCGTCGACGGAAACGTGGGGGTGGAAATGGGCCTGCAGCGCCGCGTTCTGCTCGTTCTGCTGGTCCGGTTCAAGGGCCTCCATGGCGGTCGGATCGCCAGCCGGGGCGGCGTTCGGTGCATCGCCTGCTGCCTTGGCCGCTGCTTTGTTTGCTGCACTACTCGCTGTATTACTCATTCTGCTCCGGGGGTATCTGGCCGGCCCGGTGCAAGTTTGTCATTGGCTTGCTGTCCCGAGCGGGGGCGTCAGTATACCAGTTCCCGGACGCAAACCCGCGCGGAATGCGGAGAGAGCCCGAGGGGACGGGCACCGATCTTCGGCTCTCCGAGCCGAAGATCGGTGCCTGTCCCCGTTGGTTGGTTGCCTATTTTTTGACGACCTTGTCGAGTAATTGCTCGAAAGAATCGCCGTCTTCTTCGGTAAAGACCAGCCGCACGGGATACCACTCCAGCGAAGGCGCCAGCCACAGGTCGACCTGCTGGCCCTGCTTCGACCTGGGCGGCGCCTTGCTGAAATGGACGGCCTTGACGCTGCCCTGGCCCGTCTGCACTGTCTCGCTGCCCACCACCTTGAAGGTCCACGTCTCGGCGCTGCGCCGGCCGGCCACGTAGATCGACCATTCCGAACCGGGCGTGAATTTCTCCGGTGTGGCGCGGGCGAACGCAGCCAACTGCCAGGGCGCGCTGCTGCGATCCTGCTCGCCGCCCTTGAGCGGCACCGACTTGTCGTTGTCGGCGAAGTCGATGACCTTGGCGTCGCGCTTGAACGTCGTCGTGCCGGAACCCTTGCGGATGCGCTTCTCGTAATAGCTGTCCGGCGCCAGGCCGTAGGCGTCGACGCCGCCTTCGCTGCGGTATTCCAGCACCTTGCCGAAGATACCGGAGCGGGCCTCCGTCAGCAAGGTGTACTTGCCGCCGCCCTGTTGCCACGTGATCGTGCCGTTGCCGGCCAGCGGGATGCCGTGGCTGTTCGCCTTGACCGAATACACCAGCTCCGCCGATGGCGGCAGGTTGACCGGGCGCTTCACGCTGGGATGGTCGTCGTCGGCCTGCGCCGTGGCGGCGGCCAATAGCGCGATGAGTGTCAGTGCTGTCTTGCTGCGCATTGCTGGTCCTTTTGGTTTACTGCGGCCGCAAAATCTTCGTGACCGTCTGCGTCGTCACGGCGCCATTGCCTTCCGTGTTGCGGATCTGCACCGGATACCAGTCCAGGCTGGGCGCCAGCCAGATGTCGAGCCGGGCGTTGTAGCTGCCCGGGCGCGGCGGGCGGGCCAGCCGCCACGTGACGAGGCGCCCCATCCTCGTCTCCAGCTCCTCCTCGCCCACCAGCTGGAAGCGGTAGATCGTCGCTCCCCGATCCTCGCCCACCTGGATGTCGATGTCGCCGGCGAACTGGTTGACGTCGCCGCGGCCGATGGCGGCCAGCTGGAACGGCACCGTGGCCTTGTCCTGTGCCCCGGCCAGCAGCGGCACGCTGGCGGCGCTGGCGGAAAACGTGATGCGCCGCTCGTCCGGGTGGAAGTGCGTGGCCGTCATGGAACGCGTGCGGCGCTTCTCCGTCATCTTTACCGGGGCGATGCCGGCATCGTCGATGGTGCCCTCGCTGATCAGCGCCAGCAGGTCGACGCGCGCGATCAGCATGCTGATGCCCACGTTCAGGCCCACCTTGTACGTGCTGCCGTCCGTCTGCCAGCGCATGTCCGCGACACCGGACCACTTGCGTCCGTCCGCATCCGTACGCTGCACCTCCAGTTCAAACGCGGCAGGGGGCGGTACGTTGACGCGGAACCGCCGACCGGCCGCAGGAACCTCCGGCGCGGGCGCGGCTGGCGGGGCGGGCGCCGGTTCCGGTGCCTGTGCTGGCACGGTTGCCGGTGCGGGTGCAGGTTCAGGCGACGGCGGCGTCACCGGTGCCGGCTCGGTCGATTGTAGCGTGGCTGCGTCGTCCGGCGCGCCGCCTTGCCCGGCAGGCGCCCCGGCATTGTCCACCAGGCCTTCCGGCGGCGGGGCGGACTGCGGCTTGGGAGCGGCCGGTCGGGGGGCGGCGGCAGCGGCGCGACGGGGGCCTGCCGCTGCACGGTCTCGACCCGCTGCGGCAGCGCCAGCCGCAGCTGCGCGCTGACGGTGGGCGGCGCTTCGCGGTGTTCGTCGGCCATGCCGATGCGCGCCGCCAGCCAGTCGATCGTGATGTAATGCAGCATCACGGTAGCCGCGCCGAGCAGCAGCGTGCGGCCATGCCGGCGGAGGAAGGGTTGCGACGTCATGGCGCTAGTGTAGCGCCTCCGTTCGTCGCTTGCTTCCCGCTACGGGCAACTTTTCAGCCCGCCGGCATGACAATCTGCTACGCTAGGCGCGCATCGCCATCTGGAGGACGACTAATGAGCACACCGCAAATGCCAAATATCCCCGGCGCCGCCGCGATGACGGATACGCTGGATTTCGTGAAGAACCTGTGGGGCAGCATGGGCGTGCCCGGCATGTCGCTGCCGAGCCTGGCCACGCCCACGCTGTCCGTCGATGAACTGGACAAGAAGATCAACGACCTGAAGGCGGTCGAGTCCTGGCTGAACCTGAACACGGCCATGCTGCGCAGCAGTATCCAGGCCCTGGAAGTGCAGCGCAACACCATCGCCACGTTGAAGTCGATGGGCCAGACGATGGCCGAGGCGATGCAGCAGCCCGGCCGCCAGGACGCCAACCCGTACACCGCCGCGTTCTTCCAGCACTTCGACGCCACCAAGACGGGCGCCACCAAGCCGGCCGAGGAGACGAAGGCCATGCTGAAGCCCGACGCCGCCGCGGCGGCGACCGCGCAGATGGCCAATCCCACCGCGTGGTGGAACCTGTTGCAGGAGCAGTTCAAGCAGGCCGTGAGTTCGGCGATGGTGCCGGACCAGGGCGGCAAGGTCTCGCCAACGGCGCCCGTGCCGACCGCGCAGGACAACAGCGCGCCGCCGGCGGATGCCGCCGATGGCGATGCGGCCGCGCGCAAGCCGGCCGCCAGGAAGGGCGTGGCGCCGCGGCCGAAGGAGTAGCGTTGGCAGGGGTCTGTCCCCATCGGGGACTGACCCCGAAGTTCTGCAAAGGCTGCGTCGTCGCATACCAACTTCAGGGTCAGTCCCCTGCGGGGACAGACCCATGCGCTAAGCCGCGGGCGCCTCGGCCACGCCCCGCAACGCATCGATCTCCGCATCGATCGCCTCGGGCGTCTCGGCCCGCCCCGGGATCAGCATCTGCAGCTGCTCCACCAGCTGGGCGAAGCGCTGCTGGCCCGCCGCCAGCTCATCGACGTGCATCAGCACACCGTTCGCCTCGACCATCAGCGCCTCGTCGTACCCGTGCAGCTGCATGTGGTTGATCAGCATCTGCGCCGAATTGAACAGGATCCGCATATTGTCCGGCAGGCGCACGCGGGCATCGCGCATCCATTCCACCGCTTCCTCCAGCTTCCCGGTTTTCCACAGCAGCACGCCCTTGTTCATGATTTCGTTGGCCTCGCGCCGCGCCCCCGCGATGTATTCCATGCCTTCGTCGCCCATGCGCGCCTTGTCGAAGATCTTCTGCACTTCTTCCACCAGCACGGGATTGTCATGGTTGTTGCGAATCACGTGGCACAGCAGCTCCACTGGGGCATCCTTGACGCCGACCGCGAACAGCAAGGTCGCCATCTCGATACAGGTCGCCGTCTGCGGGCGCTTCGATTCGCGTTGCAGCAGCGCTTCGAGTTCGTCGCCGGACTTGCGGGCGCGCCGGAAATCGCCGCTCTCGTGGTAAACCAGGCCCTCGGTGATCTTGCTGCGCAACTGCACCACGTCGCCGGGAAAATCGCGCTGGGCGGCCGCCAGCAGCCGCAACGCCTCCTTGATGTCGCCCTTCATGCCGCATACGCGCGCCATGCCGAGATACGCGTCCACCGTGCGGGCGATCGAGTATTCGCCGATGGCGATGCACTTGCGGAAGGCGTGTTCCGCCAGCGGGATGTTCCCCAGCCGCAGCGCCGTGTTGCCCAGGCTGCGCTGGCGCGGCACGGAGTTGGGCGACAGCTTGGCGGCCTTCTCCAGCACGCCGCACGCGTCCTCGTGCCGGCCCAGCAAGGTCAGCGCGCCGGCCAGCTGGTCGTACGCGTCGATATAAAAACGGTTCTCCGCGATCACGCCCTGGAACATCTGGCGCGCGGCCTCGTGGTCGCCGTTGGCCAGGCGGATCCTGCCCAGGCCCGTGCGCGCCCAGTTGTACTCGCGCTCTTCCAGCAGCCGCTCGTAGACGGTGCGCGCCTTGTCCGGCTCCCCGGCCTTCAGCAAGAGGCTTGCCTTCAAGCGCATCAGGTCGATCTCATGCACCTTGTGCTGCGCCACCTGGGCGTCGCACAGCTTGGCCGCGCGCAGGTAGTCCTTCTCGATGTAGGCCGCGTCGATCTCGCGGAACACCTGCTTTTTATGCCAGACGCGGTTCAGGCGCGTCAGCAGCACGCCTTCCGTGATGGGCTTGATGACGTAGGCGTCCGGCTGGTGCTCGGCCGCGCCCATGACGGATTCCACGCTTTTCTCGGCCGACACCATCAGCCACACGCTGCTGGGGATCATCAGGTTGCGCACCCGCGCCTCCTCCAATACCTGCTGGCCGTTCTTGCCTTCGCCCAGGTTGAAGTCGCACAGCACCACGTCGTAGTGGGTGCGCAGCAGCAGCGTCATCGCCTCGCCGCCGGACGACGCCTGGTCGATGTGCTTGGCGCCGATATTGCGCAGCGACTCGCGCAGCAACTGGCGGATGCCGACGAAATCGTCGACGATCAGGTAGCGCTTCTCGGCCCAGTCGACATCGGCGATGTCCGCGCTGGGCGCGCCGCTGGCGGTGATGTAGGTGGTCGTCATGGCAACGTCAGCACGAAGCGCCCGCCGCCCAGCGGACCGCCGTTCTCCAGCCGGATGGCGCCGACGGCCTGGCGCCGCTTGTGCATGCGCGCCACCTCGCTGGCGAAGAACAACCCCAGGCCGCTGCTGTTGGTGAGGAAGTTGACGCCCTGGCCCACCAGCGTGCCCGCCTCCAGCATCGACGGCGGGAAACCCGTGCCGTTGTCGGCCACGGCCAGTTCCAGCATGCCGTCGCGTTCGGCGATCGTCAGGCGGATGCGGTCGCGCGTGTAGCGTACGGCGTTGTTGACGGCATGCGCCAGCACGCCGATGACGAGATCTTCGTCGAAGGTCCACAGCAGGTCGCCATCGAACTCCAGCTCCAGCACGATCTGCTTCGATTCGAGCAGCACGCGCGCCTGCCCCGCCACCTGCTGCACCAGTTCGCGCACGGGTACCGTGTTCGGCTCGAACGGATAGGTGGGCTTGCCCACCTCCTTGTACAGGGCCAGCAGCTGCATCAGGTTGTCGGACAGGCGGCGCGTCTGGTACAGCATGTGCGCCATCTGCGGATAGGCGGGGTCGCCCTGGTCCGCCGGCTTGCCGTGATCGAGCAGGTTCTCCAGCGTGCCGCCCAGGACGCTGATCGAATTTTTCATGTCGTGTACTGTGGAAGCCAGAAACATGAACAGCTCGGGCGAGCCTTTGTGATCGTCCATCCTGTATTACTCCAACGCGATTTTGGTGGACGGATTATATCGCGATGCCACATGGCAACATTCAGCAAACGCTCACAACCCTTGAATAATCAACGGTTATGGCGCGCTTGCGACACTTCCGGTGGCAAGGCGTTTGCGCTCTTTCAACAAAAAGCGGGCCGGGTCCAGCGCCGCCGCCAGGCCCGCTTCCAGCGGCAGGGGTTCGTCTTCCAGCATGCACGCCAGCAGCTCGGCCGCCAGGGGCGCCCAGATCAAGCCGCGCGACGCGTAGCCCAGCAGCCCATGCAGGTTTGGCAAGCGTGCCACGTCGCGCAGGCGCTCCGGCCGGCCTGGCGCCGCGTAGTCGGGCAGCGCCCCCACCAGCGGCAACCGGTCCGGCGCCATGCAGCGCAGGCCAACGCGGCCCTGCAGCGGCAGGCTGTCCGGTACCCGCGCCGGCCCCAGGATCTCGCGCGCCCGCGCCAGGTTCTCTTCCTGGCTGGCGGCGCGCAGCGTGCGCTCGGCATCCTTGTCGTAGGTCGCCCCCACGCTGACGATGCCGTCCACTGGCGGCGTCATGTAGGCCTCGCGGCAGACCACCAGCGGCAGCGCAGTAAAGTCCGGCGCGGCGACGTGCGTGACCTGGCCACGCATCGTGTACAGCGGCAGCGTCGCTGTCTGCGCCAGGGTCAGCGCGCCGGCACCGTTGGCGACGATGGCGTGGACGGCACTGGCCAGCACGGCACCGTCCGGGCCGACGGCGTGCCACAGGCCGTCGCGCCGTTCCAGCCGCACGGCTTCGGCACGGAAGACCCGGCGCAGCCGGTCGCCGCAAGCGGCCAGCATGGCACGGCAGGTCGACGCCGGATTGGCCCAGCCGCCCTGGCCGAACAGCCACGCGCCGTACGGCGTGGCGGCACCGAGCAGGCTGGTGGCCGCGCCGGCATCGAGCCAGCGCACGAATGCTTCCGGGTAGCCCCATTGTTCGACGACCTCGCGCTGCAAGGCCGCATGCTCGCCGTCGCGCGCCAGTTGCAGCACGCCGCATTGCTCGCCCAGCATCAGTGCGCCCGTGGGCGACAGCCCGCCCAGGCGCTGCCAGTGGCGCAGCGCGTACAGGTAGGCCGCCCGGGTCAGCCGGGTCGGGATATTGTCGTCGCGCGACAGCAGCGGCATGAAGATGCCGGCCCGGTTGCCGGAAGCCTCGGTGGCCGGTTCGGCATGCCGTTCCAGCAACGTCACCTGCCAGCCGCGCGCGCACAGGCGCTCACACGCGGCGCTGCCCGCCACGCCGGCGCCGATGACGATGGCGCTGCGCTCGGGCGGCGCCGGCCGGGGCGGCTGCGGCTTGCGGCTGGTGTAGCGCGCTTCCAGCCAACCCGGCGCCGTGCCGTCGTCGCCCCACGAAAAGCCGGCCGCGCGCAAGCCGCGGCGCCAGGCGTCGTCGCCGTCGCAGGCGGCCAGCCGGGCATCCGGCACCGCCAGCTTGCCCAGCACCCGCGGCGACGCCAGCGGGGCCGGCACGATGAACTCGTCGACGCGGGCCGTCACTTCGCCCAGGTTCGCCTCGACGTCGCCCAGCAGGATGTCGAGCGTAGTACGGCCGGCGTCCAGCAGCAGCCGGTGCAGGCCCGCCACGGCTGTCGGCCAGGCGGCACGCAGCGTTTCGTCGGCGATGGCTTGCGCCGGCGGCAAGGTGGCGAGCACGGCGATGTAGTGCAGCGGCGCGCCGGCGGCGCGCGCCGCGGCCAGCCGTTCGCCATGGCCGAAGCCAGTGTCGAGGACGACGTGGCGCATGTCAGGGCGCCAGCCGCGCGCACTCGCGCTGCCGGAAGCACGTGGCGGCATGGTCGTTGACCATGCCGATGCCCTGCATGTAGGCGTAGACGATCGTCGAGCCGACGAACTTGAAGCCTAGTTTCGCCAGGTCCTTCGAGATGCGGTCGGACAGCGCCGTCTTCGCCGGGAAGTCGCCGGCGTTCTGCAGGGGCTGGCCGTCGACGTAGGCCCACAGGAAGCTGTCCAGCGTCTGCCCTTGCGCGCGCAGGCGCAGGTAGGCCTGGGCGTTGGCGATCGCCGCGGCCACCTTCAGGCGGTTGCGCACGATGCCGGGGTCGGCCAGCAACTGCGCCACCTTGTCCGGGCCATAGGCGGCGATCCTGTGCGCATCCCAGCCATCGAACGCGGCGCGGTACGTCTCGCGCTTGTTCAGGATCGTTTCCCACGACAGGCCGGCCTGCGCCCCTTCCAGGTTCAGCATCTCGAACAGGCGCAGCTCGTCGTGGCAGGGCACGCCCCATTCCTCGTCGTGGTAGGCCAGGTAGCGGGGGTTGGCGGGATTGGCCCAGCGGCAGCGCTGGTAGTGGGCGGACGGTTCGGCGTGATTGGGCATGGTCGTGCGCGACGTTTCGGAGTTTCGCAGTATAAAAGAAGCCAGACACGAGACAGGGGAATTTGGCATGTCCGCTACAGAAACAACCGATGCCGGCAGTGAGCTGAGCGGCGCGCATTGGGTGCAGCGTTTTCCCGGCAGCCGCTCGCCGGACGACCTGGCGCCGCCGTTCCGCGAAGCCGTCATTGCCTTCCTGGAGGCGATGGCCAAGGCCAATATCCGCGTGCGCATCGCCGCCACGCTGCGTCCACGCGAACGGGCCTACCTGATGCACTGGAGCTGGAAGATCGCGCGCGGCAAGGTCGATCCCGCCGACGTGCCCGCGATGGCGGGCGTGCCGATCCGCTGGGTCCACCCGAATCCCAAGGACAGCGTGCGCGCGGCGCAGGACATGGTGGGCGCGTTCGGCATGAGCGGGCTGCGCACGGCGCCCGCGCTGGTGTCGCTGCACATCGACGGGCGCGCCATCGACATGACGATCTCCTGGCGCGGCGTGGCGCGCATCCGCGATGCCGCCGGCAAGGAAGTCATCCTCGATAAACTGCCCCGCTCCGGCATGAACCCGCAGCTGATCGCCGTCGGGCGCACGTATGGCGTCATCAAGTTCGTGGGCGGCAGCAGCGACAAGCCGCATTGGTCGGCCACCGGCCGCAAGACGCTGGGGCGCAATGCCTGAGCCCAGCGGGGCGGGACAGCGAATGCTAGAATTGCCGGATCGACCATACTCCCGGAACCGGCCATGGACACCGCGCCGCATGCCCCGCCGCTGGCGCTCGATACCGTCTGCGACGGTGCGAGCGCGGGCCATAACGAAGACCTGATCGCCGTGTTCGAACACGCTGGCGTGACCGACGTGCTGGTGCTGGACGGTGCCACGTCCGTGGCCGATGCCGACTACGTCGACCCGGCCCGCGGCGACGTGACCTGGTTCGTCCACGAATTTTGCCGCCAGCTCGAACCGCACCTGCGGCGCGAACGCGCGCAAGGCGACAGCGCGTTGCTGGCGCTGGCCGGCGTGCGTGCCGCATTCCACGCCCGCACGGCCGGCAGCACCGTCCCCGCCTTCGCCTGGCCCATCGCCGCGCTGACCTGGCTGCGTTTCCTCCGTGCCGGCGACACGTACACCGTGCACGCATGGTGCGTGGGCGACTGCAAGACGCTGCTGTTCGATGGCGCCGCATCGATCGGCGACCTCGATCCCTACGTCAATCCGCAGGAAGCCATCCTGCAGGCCCAGGTGGCCACGCTGGCGCAGGCCGGCATCGTCGAACCGGCCGCCCGCAAGGCCGCGCTGTTGCCGATGCTGCGCGCGCGGCGCGTGGAACAGAACATGGCCGCGGCGCCCACGATACTGTGCTTGTCACCGCAGGGGCCGATCGCGGCGCGCACGTTCACGGTGCCGCTGGCGCCCGGCGCGGCCGTCATCGCGATGACGGACGGCTTCTACCGGCTGGTCGACCCCTACCGACTGCTGACGGCGGGCGAGCTGGCGCGCCGTTGCGTCGCGGACGGCGCGGCCAGCGTGCTGGCCCAGCTGCGCGCCTTTGAGGCGGACCAGGGCCGCGCGGACGCCCTCGCGGTCAAGCGCGCCGACGACGCCGCGGCAGCCGTGTGCCGGGTGCCGGCGGCCAGTTGAACCAGGCCGGTCGCACCTTGGCCGCGACTTGCGGTACCATCGGAAGCCCGGGTTTCTTCAGGAGTTGTCATGCAATTCGAAGCAAGACTGGAATGGCAGCGTAACGGCCAGGCCTTCCTCGACCAGCGCTACAGCCGCGCACACGATTGGATCTTCGACGGCGGACTGCGCGTGCCCGCCTCGTCGTCGCCGCTGTCGGTACCGCTGCCGATGTCGGTCGCCGACAATGTCGATCCGGAAGAGGCCCTGGTCGCGGCCACGTCCAGCTGCCATATGCTGTTCTTCCTGTCGATTGCCGCGAAGCGCGGGCACGTCGTCGAAAGCTATACCGACAGTGCTGTCGGCCTGCTGGAAAAGAATGGGGACGGCCGCGTGGCGTTCACCAATATTACGCTGCGTCCGCAGATCGTGTTCGGCGGGGCGTGGCCCAGCGAAGAGGAGATCGCCGCGATCCACCACGAGGCGCATGACAAGTGCTACATCGCCAATTCGCTGAAGGCGGAAATCACGATCGAACCGGCCATCGAGCCGGACGGCAGCGACGAGCTGCCGGAGCAGACGCTAAGCTGAGGCTGGCCCGCCAAGCGTCGCCGATGCGGCGGGGACTGTCCCTGCGGGACTGTCCCCCTGGGTTGCTTATTTCACGGGCTTGGTGGCCGGATTGGAAGGATCGGTCGGGCTGTCCGTATTGCCGCTGTCTTCCTGCGCCTTCTGCATCTTGTCCTTCGATGCCGGCATGGTCGCGCTGCTGCCCGTCTTGCCCGCGCCGCTGGACCCCATGGCCGTGCCGCTGTTGCCCTTCAGGCTGGCCGACAGCTGCTGCACGTGGCCCATGTGCTGGTCGATGGTCGGCTGCAGTTTCGCGGCCAGGCCCTTGACGTCGCTGTCCTTCGCGTTCGACTGGGCCTTCGTGACGATCGCCTTGGCTTCCTTGTGGCTCTTGACGCCGGCGTTCTGCAGGTAGGCCATGTCGAACTTCTCGCCGGACATGCCTTCCAGTTTCTTCGCCATAGCCTTGTGCTTGGCGTCCAGCTCCGTCGGCAGCGCCACGTTCTTCGCCTGGGCCACGGCCTTGACCTCATCCAGGCCCTTGCTGTGATCGTCGATCATCTGCTGGGCAAACGTCTTCACCTCGGCGTTCTGCGACTTCTGCAGGGCCAGCTTGGCCGTTTCCACCTCGGCCATATTGGCCATGGCCATGTCCTTCAGCGACTTTTCGTCCGCCTTGCCCAGCGATTGCGCATGTGCCGCGCCGATGCTCATCAGCACTGCCAGCAGCGGTACGCCCAGGAAACTCTTCCACATCCTTGCCTTGTTCATGTGATTCTCCTATTGATGGTCATCTATTGAAGAGGCCGCTTCCAGGATCCTGTTTGGTCTTATTCTTTCTTCACGTATGCAAATTCATTCTACGTTGGATGGAGGGGAAAGGTCGCACCGCACGCGGGTCGGCAGCGGGACAAAAAAGCCCGGGGCAGCCGCAACTGGTGCGGCCGCCGCCCGGGCAACAGATGTCTGGCGGGAGCGGACTACAGCTGCTTGGCGGCCTGGTTCAGGCGCATGCGCATCACCTCGTTGGCGGCCGGACCGGGGGCGAACATATAGTCCTCGTCGCTGATGGCGCGGCCGCTGTTGGCGTCGATCAGGATCTGCGTGGCCGGCTCGCCCGTCTCACGGTTGACCACCAACAGGCTGGCGCCTTCCGGCGCCAGATGCTCGTTGCCCCAGGCGATAAAGGCCAGCAGTACCGGCTTGAATGCCCGCCCTTCCTGCGTCAGCAGGTATTCGTAACGGGGCGGCCGGGCGCTGTACTGGCGCTTTTCCATCAGGCCACTCGCGACAAGGCCGGCGAGGCGCCGCGTCAACATATTTGGCGCGATCTTCAGGCTCTTCTCGAACTCGTCGAAGCGCGTCAGTCCATAGAACGCGTCGCGCAGGATGAGGATGCTCCACCATTCGCCTACCTTGCCGAGGCTGCGCGCGATCGGGCAAGGCATCAGGCCAAAATCGGTATGTTTCATACTTCCCTCCTGTTGTTGCGTTTAGTGAATCAGGCTGCAAGCCGTAAAGGCTATGTTTTAACCTGAAAAGGGCATCCAGAAACTCACGAATAGTCACGACTGCAGGATTTCACAGGGTAACCATGGCTCTAGTATGTTGCAGTGCGAGATCCGCTGCTTTTGCCGGAGGCGACAGTGCCTTTGCCAGCGGCGAAAATGAATAAATATTTTTAAATGCGGGCATAATAGACAGCAAACTCATATGCAGTAGTCACACCATGTACCTCACCAGCGACGCCACCGTCCGCAATATACTCATCGTTGACGACTCGGCGTTCGAGCAGCGCATGCTGGTCGATTTGCTGAGCGAAATGCCCTACCGCGTGTCGGTGGCGTTCAATGGCGAGCAGGGATATCAGCTCGCATTGTCGCAGCGGCCGGACCTGATTCTGCTGGACGTGCGCATGCCTAATATGGATGGGTACGCATGTTGCCGGTTGTTAAAAGCCAATCCGATCACGCAAGATATTCCCATTATCTTTGTCAGCGGCATCGACTCCGCCGAAGACCGGATTACCGGGTTGTCGATCGGCGGCGTCGATTTTGTTTCAAAGCCTTTTACGCCCGGCGAACTGGCAGCCCGGATCCACGTGCACCTGAACCTGGTGCGGCGGGCGCCGCCGCCGCCAGCCGACCCCGGTGCGCCCGTCGATCCGGACGCCGTGACAGTGCGGGCGGCCATGCACCTGATCGCCGACAATCTGGGCGCCCTGCCCAGCCTGGCCGAGATCGCCCGCAGCGTGGGCACCTACCGCGAAAAGCTGAGCCAGTTGTTCCGCGCCCATACAGGCAAGACGGTTTTCGCGTTCATCCGCGAGGAGCGCATCGCGCGCGGCCTGCAGCTGCTGCGCGAGACCGATATGGACATCCAGGACATCGCCCTGCTGGTGGGCTTCCGCAGCGCCGGCAATTTCGCCACCGCCTTTCGCGAGAAGATGGGAATCACGCCCAGTGCCTACCGCCACGGCAGCGTGGATGAGAGCCCCGCCCTAGACCAATAAGTATATACGTTTCGCTCGCTTAAACTCGCGCCGCAGCCACCTTGCATAAAGAAGTATACATCTTGGTCTAGTTTGTTTATGCTGTCCAAAAGACAAGGACAGCAAATGCAACGATCCGACATTCCCAAGCCCACTGCCGCCGAACTGGAGCTGCTGCAGGTACTGTGGCCGCTCGGCGCCGCCACGGCGCGGCAGGTGCACGAAGCCATGCGGCTGGAACGACCCGGCCTGGCCTACGGTGCCGTGCTGCGCCTGATGCAGGTCATGCACGGCAAGGGGCTCCTGATCCGTGACGACAGCCAGCGCTCCCACGTCTACGCGGCAGCGCAGCCGCGCGACGCGTTGCAGACCAGCCTCCTGCAGGACCTGCTGCAGCGCGCCTTCGCCGGCTCGGCCAAGGCGCTCGTGCTGGCGGCCCTGAAGACGGGCATCTCGCGCAAGGAGCGCGAGGAAATCGAACGCATGCTGAAGGAGGACGACGCATGAACGCCCTGGTGGACGCCCTCGGCTGGACGCTCGTCCACTTCGTCTGGCAGGGCGCGCTGATCGGCCTGGCCACGGCTGCCGTGCTGGCACTGCTGCGCGATGCGACGCCGCAGGCACGCTATCTGGCGGCCTGCACCGGCCTGGTGCTGTGCGCGGCCTGGCCGCTGGCGCAATTCGGCCTGCGCCTGGGAGGCGGCATGGCGGAACTGGATGCCCACCCCGCCAGGGAAGCCGCCGGGGCCACCGTGCGCGCCCTGGTCCTGCAACCTTATATGGCGTGGATCGTGGCCGCCTGGAGTGTCGGCAGCGTGGCACTGGCGCTGCGCACTGCCCTGGGCCTCGCCTGGATCGGCCGGGCCGCCCGTGTCGGCGCGCGCGATCCGGCGTGGCAGGCACGCCTGACCCGGCTGGCCCAGGCCATGGGTGTGCGGCGCGCCGTGCGGTTGCGCATTGTCGACGGGATGGCCGGGCCCGTCACGGCGCTGTGGTGGCGGCCCGTGGTGCTGGTACCGGCCAGCCTGGTGTCCGGCCTGCCGCCCGAGCTGCTGCATGCCTTGCTGGCCCATGAAATCGCCCACGTGCGCCGGCATGACTACCTCGTCAACCTGCTGCAGAACGCGATCGAGACGGTGCTGTTCTACCACCCGGCCGTATGGTGGCTGTCGCGCCGCATCCGCCGCGAACGCGAACTGATCGCCGACGCGCTTGCCGCGGCCCACGCCGGCGGGCCGCGCCGGCTGGCACTCGCCCTTTCCGAACTGGAGAAACGCCAGTTCACCCACCCCGAACCGGCCCTCGCGGCCAATGGAGGAGACACCATGGACCGAATCACCCGACTGCTGCGCCCCGTCCCACGCCGCAACCGCGCCGCTTCCCTTGCCGCCGCATTGCCCGCACTGCTGCTGGCCGGCGCCTGCGTGGCCGGCCTGGCCCACGCCAACGCCGATGCGCCGGTGGACAAGCCCGAGAAACAGGCCAACATCGACTTCGCCTCGTGCGCCAAGCCCGCCTGGCCGGCGCAGGCGTTGGCGGCAAAGCAGAGCGGGACCGTCACGCTGCGCTTCCTGATCGAGCGCGACGGCAGCGTGGCCGACTCCCAGGTGCGCAAGTCGAGCGGCCATCCGGCACTCGACGAAGCGGCCCGCGAGGGCATCGCCAAGTGCCGCTTCCAGCCGGCCAGCAGCGCCGGCAAGCCGGTCAAGGCGTGGAACATGATGCAGTACGTCTGGGCGCCGGAATGAGGCGGCCGGCCATCGCCGCCGGATTGGCATCGCTGCTGGCGTTGGCCGGCCCGCTCGCGCAAGCGGCGGAGCTGCCGGCCTATCCGCTAGTCTCCACTGCCGGCAAGGCGCAGGCATGGCTGGCACCCGACCTGGGCGAACTGCGGTTCGAGACGGGCACGCAGCACACCAGCGCGGCAGCGGCCGACGCTCGATGAGCTGTCGACCGCCATCGCGGCACTGCTGGCCGAGCATGGCGTGGCCGCCGCCGACGTCGACAGCGCGGAGTTGGCCAAGAAGACGGTCGCGCTCAGCAAGCCGGCGGCGGACGGCGCCACCACGGCCTACGTGCTGACGCGCCACTACCGGGTGCAGGTGCGCGACCTGGCCCGCTGGCCGGCGCTGGTCGCCGCGCTGCTGGCGACCGAGCATGTGGACAGCCTGGGCGTCTCGTTCGACCGCAGCGACAGCGACCAGCTCAATCGTGACCTGATGCGCCAGGCCGCAGACGACGCCCGCGCCAACGGCAGCGCGCTGGCGCACTCTTTCCGCCGCAAGCTCGGACCGGCGATGGCGATCACGCGCGGCCAGCTGGACAAGCTGTCGGCGCCGTTCATCGCGCAAGCGGGCGGCGGCGAATCCCCGCCGCCCGCGCCCGCCAAGGCCAACTACGCGGTACCGCCGTCGATCCCGTTCGCGCAGGCGGTGACGGCGATATTCCGGCTGCAATAAGGCGTCAGGTGGCGGCCCGCATCTGCCGCCGCCACCACCACCATGACACCACCGCATTGACCCAGTACGCCGCGTACAGCGCGGCCGTCAGGTGCAACCCGCGGCTGGCATACAGCGGCACCGAGATCGTGTTCACCAGCAGCCAGACGGGCCACGTCTCGATACGGCGTCCCATCAGCAGGAACTGCGCGATGACGGAAAACGCCAGCACGGCCGAATCGATGAATGGCGCATAGGCGTCGGTGAACCGGTGCAGCATCAGGCCATAGGCAACGGTGGCCGCAATTCCTGCCAGCCCCAGCTGCGCCAGCGAGCGCACGCTGGCCGACGTGATCGGCAGCGGCGTCCCGCCGGCGCCGCGCCGCCACTGCACCCAGCCGACGATGCACGTCAGGATGAAAAAGACCTGCAAT
The DNA here is from genome assembly GCF_029028125.1 of Pseudoduganella chitinolytica. GTDB lineage: Bacteria > Pseudomonadota > Gammaproteobacteria > Burkholderiales > Burkholderiaceae_D > Rugamonas > Rugamonas chitinolytica. The sequence continues at coordinate 5,598,223 of NZ_CP119083.1, read as the reverse complement.
GCCACGTCCGCATACAGGCGCACGTCGTGGAACAGCACGGCAAACAGCGCGCAGCCGACGATGCCGAGCCACCACGAATGCACATTGTTGCGGCCGGCCAGCACGATCGAGACGGCCATGATGGCATTGGCGGCGATTTCCAGTGGCGACACGCGGCGTTCCTTTCACGGGTGATCGGCCATTGTCCCGGATGCGCCCGCAACAATCAATCGCTTGAGCGCTTCACCCACAAGGCCGGCAGCGCTGCTATAGTCGGCTTCCGATTCCTCCATCCACCATCACGCCGCCGACGCATGCCCCTGCCCCGCCATCTCGCGCCCGCCCTGTTGCTGGCCGCCCTCGCCGGCTGTGCCGCCACCCCGACCGCCACGGTGCCATGGCAGCCCGACCAGGGCGACGGCACCTACCGCAATCCCGTGCTGCATGCCGACTACTCCGATCCGGACGCGATCCGTGTGGGCGAGCGCTACTACATGACGGCGTCCAGCTTCAACTACGTACCAGGCCTGCCCTTACTCGAGTCGAGCGACCTGGTCAACTGGAAGCTGGTCGGCCACGCGTTGCCGCGCCTCGTGCCGGAAGCGGCCTTCGCGACACCGCAGTTCGGCAAGGGCGTGTGGGCGCCGTGCCTGCGCTGGCACGACGGCAAATTCTGGATCTTCTATCCCGATCCGGACCACGGCGTGTACGTCATCACGGCGCGCGATTTCGCCGGCCCCTGGAGCGCGCCGCACCTGCTCCTGCCCGGCAAGGGCATCATCGACCCGACACCCTTGTGGGACGACGACGGCAACGCCTACCTGCTGCATGCGTGGGCCAAGAGCCGCGCCGGCATCAACAATATCCTGACGTTGCGGCGCATGGCCCCGGACGGGAGCAGCCTGCTGGACGACAAGGGCCGCACCATCATCGACGGCAATCGCCTGCCCGGCTACCGCACCTTGGAAGGCCCCAAGTTCTACAAGGCGGACGGCTACTACTACGTGTTCGCGCCGGCCGGCGGCGTCGCCGAAGGCTGGCAGAGCGTCTTCCGGGCGCGCGCCATCGCGGGCCCATACGAGGAACGCATCGTCCTGGAACAAGGCCGCAGCAACGTCAACGGCCCGCACCAGGGCGCCTGGGTCCGGGCCGTCGACGGCAAGGACTGGTTCCTGCACTTCCAGGACAAGAAGGCCTACGGCCGCATCGTGCACCTGCAGCCGCTGCGCTGGAGCGACGGCTGGCCCGTCATCGGCGCGGAAGGCGTCAAGCCGGCGACCGGCGAACCGGTCGAACGACATGCCAAGCCGGGCGCTGGCGCCATCGAAGGTCCCGCGACCGGCGACGAGTTCGCATCGCCCGCCCTGGGCCCGCAATGGCAGTGGAACGCCAACCCGCAGCCGGGCTGGCACTCGCTGTCGGCGCGGCCAGGCGCGCTGCGGCTGTTCACGCAAGCGGTGCCGGATGCGCACGACTACGTGCGCGGCGCGCCGATCCTGTCGCAGAAGGTGCCGGCGCCCGCGTTCACCGTGCAGACGCACGTGGCGTTGCACGACGCGGCGGACGGCGACCGTGCCGGCCTGATCGTCGACGGCATGCAGTATGCGTGGCTGGGACTGCGCAGGCAGGCCGGCAGCACGCAGCTGGTGTATGCGCAGTGCACGCCGGCTGTCATGCGCTGCACGGAAACGACGCAGGTGCTGCTCGCCTCCGCACCCGCCGCGCTGCACCTGCGGCTGGAATGGGCGGACGGGGCGACGGTGCGGTTTTCGTACAGCGCCGATGGCACGACGTGGACGGCGGCGCCGGGTACCTTTGCGGCGCAACCGGGACGCTGGGTGGGGGCGACGCTGGGACTGTTCAGCGTCGGCGATATACAGGGTAGCGGTTACGCGGACTTCGATTACTTCCGGGTCGGCCGCTAACAATTCGAGGGGGCAGGGCGTTATCCCAACGCGAACACCAGGCCTGCGACCGGCTCCCCGCTGTCCTCGCGCAGCGTGCACGCCACCTGCTCGCGCACCGCAAAGCCATGCCGCGCAGCGACGCTGGCGACATACCCGGCCGCGTGCGCATACCGGCCGGAGGCGCGCAAGGCATAGCCTTCCCCCTCCAGCGCCTCGACCGACAGCACGAACAAGTCGCCGGCGCGCAATGCCTGCCGCGCCGCGGCCAGCACGGGGTCCAGGTCGCCGATATACACGAGCACGTCGGCAGCCGCCAGCACGTCCCAGTGCGCCGACTCGTGCGCCAGGTAGGCGGTCAGCTCGGCACAGGCCAGCGTATCGTAGACGCCCAGTTCGCGCGCCTGTGCCAGCATGCCGGCAGACAGGTCGACACCTGCCAGGTGGCGCGCCAAGGGCCGCAGCAGCGGGCCGCACAGCCCCGTGCCGCAGCCCAGGTCGAGGATGGCGAGATCGCGCCGTCCGTCCAGCTGGCGTGCCAGCACGTCGGCCAGCAATGCCGGCGTGCGGTAGCGCAGCACGTCGACGAGGTGACGGTCGAAGCGGCCCGCGTACTGGTCGAACAACGCGGCCACGTAGCCGGCTGGCGACGCCTGCGGGGCCGGCGCGGCACCCAGCGATGCCAGCAGGTACGCGACGGTGCCGGCATCGGCACCGCATGCGGCGGCGGCCTCGTACGCGGCCACGGCCTCGTCGCGCCGGCCCAGCGCCCGCAACGCATTCGCGCAACCCAGCCTGGCCCGAGCCGAACCGGGCCGCAGCGCCAGCGCCGCGTGATAGCTGTCCAGCGCCGCCTGCGGTTCATGCGAGCGCAGCAGCAACGTGCCGCGGCTGCACCAGGCGTCGGCATAGTCGGGCTGCGCCCGCAGCGCGCGGTCAAATGCTTCCAGCGCGTCGTCCATCTGCTCCAGCGCCGCCAGCGATACACCGGCGCCATGCAGCGCCTCGGCATAGGCTGGCCGCTCGGTCAGCGCGGCGCCGAAATCGTCCAGCGCGTCCGCATGGCGGTCCAGTGCCTGCAGCGCCAGCGCACGGTTGCAGAAGGCCTCGGGATAGCGCGGCGTCAATGCCAGCGCGCGGCCGTAGCTGTCCAGCGCCTCGTCCAGGCGGCCCAGGCGCCGCAGCGCATTGCCGCGATTGCACAGCGCCATTGGATAGTCAGGCTGCAATGCCAGCGCACGCTCATAGCTGGCCAGCGCCTCGTGCTCGCGGCCCAGGTCCTGCAGCACGGCGCCCAGGTTGCAATGGGCGATGGCGCGGCTGTCGTCGATGGCCAGCGCCTGCGCGATCAGGTCAAGGGCCAGTTGCGGCGCCTGGCGCTGGCGCGCGACGACGCCCGAGAGGTGCAGCGCATCGAAATTGGCCGGCTCGCGCGCCAGCACGGCGCCGTACAGCGTTTCCGCCTGTGCCAGCTCGCCGCGCTGATGGTGCGCGACGGCCTGCCGCAGCAGCGCGCCGGGATCGGAAGGATCGATGGAATTCATGGCCCGCATTAGACCACAGCGGCGCGGCCCCATCGCATGGATCATGTCATCGCCGCGTAAAAATCGGCATGCACAATACGTCTCGCTCAGTGGAGAGGGCAATTGGCGGCGCAAGCCGCCACTACCGGCGCCGGCGGTCGGGAAATATACCGGCACCACATTCCCACGCGGCTGTCCCATGACAGTTGCGCTATACATGGTGACAATATCGCGACCTTTCCCCCTATCGCGATGCTACACTTTGACTAGCCTCAAGACCAAGTCCCAGGCGGCAGGCGCTCCGCCAGTGGCGCCCTGCTGTGCAGTCCCGCACTGGCTCGCAATCGTGCGAATTCAGAGGGAGAGAACACCATGAAAAAATACGTTGTCCTGAGAAGCAGTGCCGCCGATGCGCGCGTCAAGCCCGGCCTGGCCGGCACGCGCCTGTTCGAGACGTTGCGCCATGCCGCCGCCGCGCCGCAAATCACCGTCGAGCGCCTGAGCGACAAGGAACTGGCGCAGGCGCGGGCCGAACCCGAAGTGCGGCTCGTCGCGCCGACGATGCCGACCCGCCTGATCGAACCGTTCAAGAGCGCCGCGGCGGCTGCGGCGGCCGACAGCTGGGGTATCGCGGCAGTCGGCGCCGATAAAAGCCGCTTTACCGGCGCCGGCGTCACCGTCTGCGTGCTCGACACGGGTATCGACGTGGACCACCCGGCGTTCGCGGGCGTCAACCTCGTCACCAACGATTTCAGCGGCGACGGCATGGCCGACGTGGTCGGCCACGGCACCCACTGCGCCGGTACCATCTTCGGGCGCGACGTGGGCAAGCGCATCGGCATCGCCCGCGGCGTGGAAAAGGCGCTGATCGGCAAGGTGCTGGGCAACGACGGCTCCGGCAGTTCCGAGATGCTGTTCAACGGCATGACGTGGGCACTGCAGCAGAACGCCAACATCATTTCGATGTCGCTGGGCTTCGACTTCCCCGGCATGGTGGAACAGCTGACGCAGGGCGGCATGCCCGTCGCGCTGGCCACGTCGCAGGCCCTGGAAGCGTACCGGGGCAACCTGCGCATGTTCGACGCCATCATGGCGATGCTGGACGCCCAGGGCGGCCTCGGCATCGAACCGCTGGTCGTCGCTGCGGCCGGCAACGAGAGCCGGCGCGGGGACAACAAGGACTTCCGCATCGCCGTCTCGCTGCCTGCCGCGGCGAATGACGTCGTCAGCGTCGCCGCCATCGGCAAGCGCAACGACAAGCTGTTCGTGGCCGATTTTTCCAACCACATGGCCCGCATCAGCGCCCCTGGCGTGGACATCACGTCTGCCTTTCCCGGCGGCGGCTTCGAGACGTGGAGCGGCACCAGCATGGCCTGCCCGCACGTGGCCGGCGTGGCCGCGCTGTGGTGGGAAGCGCTGCAGGAGGATGGCGTGCAGGCGGATGCACGCACCGTCGCGGCCAAGCTCTCGGCCACGGCGCGGCGCGACGTGTTCCCGCCCGATATCGACGGCACCGACATCGGCGACGGCTTCCTGACGGCGCCGGAGTAAAGCCAGGGCCGGCGGGCGGCACGGCAGCGGACGCGCTGCTTGCCGCGTAATGTCTGGACGGATGGTTTGGGTTTGCCGATGCGGTCCCCGCCCCGGGCGGCGGCACGTATCGCCATGCAGGCTGCTGTGCGCATGCCGATTCCGCTATGATGGCGGCGTCGCCGTATTGGCAAACTCACCACCATGGACTACCCCATCGAACGAAAACAGATCCGCTGGACACCGCGTCCACGCACCCGGCCCGGCTTGCACGTCAAGACGGAAAAGCTGCCCTTCCAGCGGCCCGTCATCCCGCACGCGCAATTCCCGGCCACGGCCATCATGGTGGCCGAACGCATCGACGTACGCGCCATCGCCGAATTCGAGATCATCGCCAAGTCGCCATTCACGGTCAAGCTGGGCCAGGGCGGCATTGCCGCCGTGTTCCGCTACGGCGCGGTGGTGCTGTTCAATGCTTCGATGGACGAGAAAGCGCGCCTGCTGGAGACGATCGCGCAGCACTCGTCCGGCGAGGGCGACGTGGGGGCCGGCGAGACAGCGACGATCCAGGTCAGCCCGGACGAGGAAGAAGGCCCGACGGGGCCCTGCATCAAGATCAAGAATGCCGACCGCCTGCGCTTGCAGCTGATCGCCGAGGTGATGGCCAAGGCGGCGATGCTGTCGTTCCAGGAGCGACGCGCCGCACGCGACTTCGACCTGGCCGAGCCGCTGGCGCGCGACCTGGCCGAAGACGGCCGCTTCTCGGCCAAGCCGGCCGAACTGCTGAAGGCGGTGGGCAACATGCTGCTGGCGGAGAACCGCCTGAACGGCCGCGCCGGCGTGCTCGATCGGCCGGACCTGTTGTGGGACAACCCCGGCCTGTCGGGCCTGTATGCGCGCCTGGAAGGCGACTACGAGCTGCACGACCGCGCGGCCACGCTGGACCGCAAGCTGACGACCCTGTCGCACACCTCCGAGACGCTGGTCGAGACGATGCGCTACCACAGCTCGCACCGGCTCGAAGTGGCGATCCTGCTGCTGATCTTTACGGAGCTGTGCCTGGGCTTGTACGGCCACTTCGGCCACTGAAGCCGGCAGCTCGAGCGAAGCAAACTATTTTTAATGGCAGTGCATCCAAAGTCGTCTGCCCGGCGTAGTGATCGTATCAACGTTGCCTGAGCGGTACCGGCAATCGTTGAGCGATCACTCAACCGACCTCAGGAGGCACTACCATGACCATTTCCAAGCTGATCCTTTCTTTGCCCGTCGCCCTGGCGCTGACGGCTTGCGGTGGCGACGGCCACGATGACATCGTTCATCCCGCCCCCACGCCGGGCGTGCCGGCGCCCACCCCGGGCGACGTCTTGGCGTTGACCGTCTCGAACAAGCTCGTGTCGTTCGACCGCGCCACGCCCGGCGCCATCCGGACGACGGTCGCCGTCACGGGCCTGCAGGGGGGCGACAGCCTGGTCGGCATCGATTTCCGTCCTGCCGACGGGGTGCTGTATGGCGTGGGCAGCGGCGGTCGGCTCTACACGATCGATACGGCGAGCGGCGTCGCGACCCTGAAGTCCACCCTGGCGGCCGATGCGGCCGACACCACCCTGCCCTTCACCGCGCTGGCCGGCAGCGATTTCGGCGTCGACTTCAACCCGGTCGCGGATCGCCTGCGCATCGTCGGCAGCAGCGGCCAGAGCCTGCGGATCAATGTCGATACGGGCGCCGTCACCACCGACGGCGCCATCAACGGCGGCGCCGCCAGTACCGCGATCACGGCGTCGGCCTACACCAATTCCTTCGCCGGCACGGGCGCGACGACGCTGTATGGCATCGACAGCGTCAACGACACGCTGTACGTGCAGAATCCACCCAACAACGGCACGCTGGCCACGCCGGTCGCGCTGGGCATCGATGTCGGCAACGGCAACGGCTTCGATATCGATGGCCGCACCAATGTCGGCTATCTCGTGGCAACCGTCGGTGGCGTGCGCAATCTGTACACCGTCAATCCCGCCGGCAGCGCCGCCGTCGCAACGCTGGTCGGCGCGCTCGCCGTTGCCGAAGACCTGCGCGGGATCGCCGTGCGCGCCGCTGGGCAGCCCACTGTCTATGGGCTGACCGACGACGCACGCCTCGTCGCCTTCAAGCCGACGGCACCGAACACCCTGACCGGCACGGTGGCCATCACGGGCATGAACAGCGGCGAGAGCCTGCTCGGCATCGATTTCCGGCCTAAGGACGGTTTGCTGTATGGCCTGACCTCGGCCGCACGCATCGTCACGATCGACCCCGCCACCGGCGTGGCAACTGCGAAGGCGACATTGACGGCCGATGCGGCCGACACCAGTGCCCCGTTCGGCGGAATCAGCGGCACGGCCTTTGCCGTCGACTTCAACCCCGTGGCGGACCGCCTGCGCGTCATCGGCAACGGCGGCCAAAGCCTGCGCATCAATGTCGATACCGGCGCGACCACCACGGACGGTACGATCAACCGCAGCGGCACGGCACCGGTCGTGACGGCGGCCGCCTATACCAACAGCGTGGCGGGGGCGACGGCAACGATGCTGTTCGACCTGGACAGCGGCGCCGACGTGCTGGCCCTGCAGAATCCCCGAATGACGGGACGCTGGCCGATGTCGGCCCCCTGGGTGTGGACATCGCTGGCGACGGCGGTTTCGATATCGCCGGCGGTGCCAATGGCCTGGCGCTGGCGGCGCTGCGCACCGGGGCCGGCGGCGCCAGCACGCTGTACCGGATCGACCTGACGAGCGGCGCGGCGACGCCGGTCAACGGCGCCACGGACGTGAAGCTGTCCGCCATCGGCAGCGGCAGCACGGGACTGCGCGACATCGCCATCGCCATCAAGTAAGGCCCAGCCGCCGCCGGTTGGCGGCGGCGCTCCCTTACATCGTCTTGACGGCCCGGCCGATAAACAGGATCGGCCCTGTCGGCCGGCCGATCGGCGAGCCGTTGGCCGGTTCCAGCGTGATCTCGAACAGCTGGTTCGGCTGCAGCGGTGGCAGCTTGTCCAGCCGCACCTCGAATGGCCTGCCCGGCGTGACCAGGCCCAGCGAAACAGGAAGTTTCCAGCCGTCGGCCTTGGTCCACAGCTGCAGCGCCTTCTGCGCCGGCACTTCGGTTCGTACCAGGGGTTCGAGGCGCAGCATCCGGCTGTCGTTGACGCGCACGATCCAGCCCGGTGTCATGCTCTCCGGCTGGGCCAGCACCACCATATAGGCGGGCGAGGCGGGCGGCGCCTGCAGCCGCATGCCCACCACGACCGCCATGATGGCCGCCGCAGCAAAGCCGCCGGCTGCCAGGCCGCGCCACAGGCCGAGGCCGTTCCACCAGCGTGCAGCCGGCGCTTCCGGCCGTGCCCGCGGCAGGGTGCTGAGCTCGATGCGTGCCCACAGGGCGGCCGAGGGCACCACCGGTTCGGCCAGGCTGGCCAGCGGCAGCAGGCGCTCCTCCCATGCGGCAACGGCGGCGCGCAGGGCGGCGTCATCGCGCAGCGCCAGTTCGACTTCGCGGCGCTGCGCCGCGTCGAGGGTGCCGAGCACGTACTCGCCGGCCAGTTCGTGCGGATCGCGGATCGGGTTCATACCATGCACTCCCGCAGCGCGGTCAGGCCGCGCTTGATCCATGCCTTGACGGTGCCCAGCGGCGACTGCAGGCGTTCGGCGATTTCCGAATGGGTACAGCCGTCGACGTAGGCGTACAGGATGCTGTTGCGCTTGGACGCGTCGAGCTGCGTGAGGCAGTCGTGCAGCCGGCCCAGGTTGGCGCGCAATTCAAACGCATCGGCCACCTGGTGCTGCCTTTGCAGCGCCGCTTCGCTGTCGATGGCGTCCAGCGCGTCTTCGCTGACGGCCACTTGCTGCGATCCATTGCGGATCGCGTCGAGCGCCTGGTGCCGCACGATGCTGTAGATCCAGCCGCGCCCCGAACCGCGGGCCGCGTCGAAACTGCCCGCCTTGGTCCAGATGCTGACAAAGGCGTCGTGCAGCACATCTTCCGCCGCCTGGCGCTCGCGTACGATGCGCAGCGCCACCCCCAGCAGGCGTGGACTCTCCTGTTGGTACAGGCGGCGCAGCGCCTGCGCTTCGCCTCGCGCACAACCGCGCAAGGCGGCTTCATAGTCGAATTCTTCGGCAGCGGTTGTCACGGCAGGCGCGGTCCGTTGGGCAAGCCGGGACAGCAGCCGGCGGTGCGACGATTATAGACACTCTGTCGCACGGCTGGCGGCAAAAAAAGCAGGGATGCCGCCACCGTCCGCGCGGTTACGCGAACTTCGTAAAGTCCGGCTTGCGCTTCTCGAAGAAGGCCATGAACGCTTCCTTCGCTTCCGGCGCCAGCAGCATCTCGCCAAACAGCTTGCTTTCCTTGGCGATGATGGCGTTCAGCTCTTCCTTGCGGCCCTGCGTCATCAGGCCCTTGGTGGTGCGGATCGACGCGGCCGGCAGCGCGACCAGCTTGGCCGCTTGCGCGCGCGCGAAGTCCAGCATCTCGGCGGCCGGCAGCACTTTCGAGACGATACCCATGTCGTAGGCTTCCCTAGCAGTGAACGGCTCGCCCAGCATCAGCTTCTCGGCGGCGCGCGCGTGGCCGGCGGCCAGCGGCATCAACATCGACGAGCCGAATTCCGGGCACAGGCCCAGTTGCGTGAACGGCACGGAGAACTTGGCGCTGTCGCCGGCGTAGACCAGGTCGCAGTGCATCAGCAGCGTGGTGCCGATGCCGATGGCAAGGCCACCGACAGCCGCCACCACGGGCTTCGTGCTACCGGACAGCGCGCGCATGAACTGGAACACGGGACGGTTGGCGAATTCCTCGGCCGTCGATGGACGCGCCGTCTTCATGAAGTCGTCCAGGTCGTTCCCCGCCGTGAAGATCTCCGGTTTGCCGGCGATCAGGATGGCGCGCACTTCGTTGTCGCTTTCCGCCGCGTTGATGGCGTCGGCCAGCGTCTGGTACATCGCGGAGGTGATCGCGTTCTTGCGCTCCGGGCGGTTGAATTCCAGCGTGAGGATGCCGCCTTCTTTGCTGACGAGGATGTCCATGTCTCTTCTCCTTGTTTTGAATGATGAAGGGCGCCGGGATCGGATCCCGGCGCCCTCTTATTGGCTGCTAAGTAGCCAGCGACGCACACCGCAACCCCGAAGCAAACCCTGGGGTCAGACCCGACGGGTCTGACCCCGGCTCTTGCACTTGGGGTGCAGGCATGAGAAAGCGGCTCTTCGTATTACACGCGCTCGATGATACCAGCCGCGCCCATGCCGGCGCCCACGCACATCGTCACCATGCCGTACTTCAGGTTGTTGCGGCGCAGTGCGTGCACGACGGTCGCGGCGCGGATCGCACCGGTCGCGCCCAGCGGGTGGCCCAGGGCGATCGCGCCGCCCATCGGGTTGACCTTGCTGGTGTCCAGGTTCAGGTCGCGAATGACGGCCAGCGCCTGGGCGGCGAAGGCTTCGTTCAGCTCGATCCAGTCCAGCTGGTCCTGCGTGATGCCGGCTGCTGCCAGCGCGGCAGGAATCGCCACCTTCGGACCAATACCCATGATTTCCGGCGGCACGCCGCGCACGGCAAACGACGAGAACTTGGCCAGCGGCGTCAGGTTGTGCTCGCGCAAGATTTTTTCGGAGACGACGATCAGCGCGCCGGCGCCGTCGGACATCTGCGACGACGTTGCCGCCGTCACGGAACCCTTGGCGGCGAAGACCGGCTTCAGCTTGGCCATGCCTTCCATCGACGCGTCGGCACGCGGGCCTTCGTCCGCATCGACGGTACGCTTGCCAACCTTGATCTCACCGGTGCGCAGGTCAGGCGTGCGGGTCGTGATCTCGACGGGCGTGATCTCGTCCTTGAAGTAGCCGGCTTGCTGGGCGGCGATGGCGCGGCGGTGCGATTCCAGGCCAAAGGCATCCTGGTCTTCGCGCGACACTTTCCACTGCTTGGCCACGTTCTCGGCCGTCAGGCCCATGCCGTAGGCCAGGCCCACGTTCTCGTCCTTGAACGTGTCCATGTTGATCGACGGGTGGTGGCCCATCATCGGCACCATCGACATCGATTCGACGCCGCCGGCGATCATCACGTCGGCTTCGCCGACGCGGATGCGGTCCGCCGCCATGGCCAGGGCGGTGATGCCCGAGGCGCAGTAGCGGTTGACGGTGACGCCGCCCACCGTGTTCGGCAGGCCGGCCAGCACGACCGAGTTACGGGCGATGTTGAAGCCCTGCTCCGCTTCCGGGAACGAGCAGCCGATGATCGCGTCGACGATCAGCGCCGGGTCCAGGTTCGGCACGGCGGCCATGGCGCCGCGGATCGCGTGCACCAGCAGGTCGTCCGGGCGGGTCTTGTTGAACATGCCGCGTGGCGCCTTGCCGATCGGGGTGCGGGTCGCTGCGACGATGTATGCGTCTTGAAGTTGTTTGCTCATGTTGTTCGTCCTAGTGTTCGACTTAGTTCCGCACCGGCTTGCCGGTCTGCAGCATGCCCATGATCCGCTCTTGCGTTTTCGGGTTGTTCAGCAGTTCCAGGAAGGCTTTACGTTCCATGTCCAGCAGCCACTGCTCCGACACCACGCTGCCCTGGTCGATGTCGCCGCCCGACACGATCTCGGCGATCATGTCGCCCAGCTTGTAGTCGTGGGCGGAGATGAAGCCGCCGTCGCGCATGTTGACCAGCTGGCCGCGGATCGTGCCCCAGCCGTAACGGCCGGTGACGGGCACCGGGCGCTGCAGCGGTGCGCGGTAACCCGCGTCGAACATCGAGCGCGCGGTCACTTTCGCCACGTGCAGCAGTTCGTACGGGTTGAAGACGATGATGTCGTCTTCCTTCAGGTAACCCATGGCCTTCGCTTCCAGGGCCGACTTCGACACGTTCGCGGTGGCCGCGTTGGTGAAGCCCGTCTTCAGGAATTGCAGGATGTCGTTGCCCTTGGCTTCTTTCGCCGCGCGGACAGCCGCCTCTTTCAGGCCGCCGCCGGCAGGGATCAGGCCCACGCCCACTTCGACCAGGCCGATGTAGGACTCGATCGACGCGACGCGACGCGACGCGTGCAGCGCCATTTCGCAGCCGCCGCCCAGCGCCAGGCCAGCCACCGCGGCGACGACCGGCACGTTCGAGTACTTCATCGCCATGAAGGTGTTCTGCAGGTCGCGGATCAAGGGATCGAGGGCTTTCGCGCCGCCGGCCATGAAGGCTGGCAGGGCCGATTGCAGGTCGGCGCCGGCGGAGAACGCGCCGCCTTCGGCCGCATCCGTACCCCAGATGACCATGCCCTTGAAGTTCTGTTCCGCTTCCTTCAGCGCGCGCTTCAGGCCGTCGATGACGCCCTGGCCGATGACGTGCATCTTGGTCTTGATCGATACGACCAGGACTTCGTCGCCCGAGTGCCACAGGCGCACGGAATCGTCTTCGAACACGGTGGTGCCGGCCTTCGTCGCATCGACTGCGCCTTCGCCCAGTACCGGTGCGCGGAACTCCTGGCGCTTGTAGACCTCCAGGTTCGAACGTGGCACGAATTTCTTCGACGCGGCGGAGAACGAACCTTCGGCCGTGTGCACGCCGTCGACTTCGAACACCCACGCTGGCAGCGGCGCATTGGTCAGGGCCTTGCCGGCGTCGATGTCTTCCTTGACCCACTCGGCGATCTGCTTCCAGCCGGCGGCCTGCCACGTTTCGAACGGACCGATCTTCCAGCCGAAGCCCCAGCGCATGGCGAAGTCCACGTCACGGGCGTTGTCGGCGATCGATTCCAGGTGGTAGGCGATGTAGTGGAACGCGTCGCGGAAGATCGCCCACAGGAACTGGCCTTGCGGGTTGGTCGATTCGCGCAGCGCCTTGAATTTCTTGACCGGGTCCTTTTCCTTCAGGATGCGGGCGATGATGTCGGCCGCTTTCGCGCCGCCTGCCACGTATTCGCCGCTGGCGAAGTCGAGGCGTTGAATCTCTTTACCGACCTTCTTGTAGAAGCCGCCGCCGGCCTTCTGGCCCAGGGCGCCCTTCTCGATCAGCTTGGCCAGCACGTCCGGCGTCTTGTAGACGGCGGCGAACGGGTCGTCCTTCAGGTTGTCCTGCATCGTCTTGATGACGTGGCCCATCGTGTCCAGGCCGACCACGTCCGCCGTGCGGAACGTGCCGGACTTGGCGCGGCCCAGCTTGGCGCCGGTCAGGTCGTCGACGACGTCCACGGACAGGCCGAATTTCTCGGCCTGGTGGATGGTGGCCAGCATGCCGAAGATGCCGACGCGGTTGGCGATGAAGTTCGGCGTGTCTTTCGCACGCACGACACCCTTGCCCAGCACGGACGTCAGGAACGTCTCCAGCTGGTCGAGGATTTCCGGACGCGTCGCTTCGGTCGGGATCAGTTCGACCAGGTGCATGTAGCGCGGCGGGTTGAAGAAGTGCACGCCGCAGAAGCGTGCCTTCAGGTCCGCATCAAAACCTTCGGCCAGCTGGTGGATCGGCAGGCCCGACGTGTTGGAGGCGAAGATGGCGTTCTGGCCGATGTGCGGCGCGACCTTCTTGTACAGGTCGTGCTTCCAGTCCAGGCGCTCGGCGATCGCTTCGATGATCAGGTCGCAGTCGGCCAGCTGGTCCAGGTTGTCTTCATAGTTCGCGACCTGGATCAGGGCGGCGTCTTCCTTGTCGCCCAGCGGTGCCGGCGACAGCTTTTTCAGGCCTTCGATGGCTTTGAGGACGATACCGTTCTTCGGGGTGCCTTCTTTCCCTGGCAGGTCGAACAGCACGACCTGGACCTTGGCATTGACGCAGTGGGCGGCGATCTGCGCGCCCATCACACCGGCGCCCAGGACGGCGACTTTTTTCACACTGAAGTTGCTCATGTTTTTCCTCTAGTTTTTAGAACAGGTCGGCGTCCAGCGCCATCAGGTTCGCGGCACCGGAACGGGCCTGGCGGATCAGCATCGCGGTTTCAGGGTACAGGCGCGCGAAGTAGAAGCGGGTGGTCTGCAGCTTGGCTTCGTAGAACTTGTCGCCCGAGTCCTTCTTCTCCAGCGCGATCTTGGCCATCTGCGCGAAGAAGTAGCTGTACACCAGGTGACCCACGACGCGCAGGTAAGGCACGGCGGCGGCGCCCACTTCGTCCTGGTTTTGGAAGGCCTTCATGCCGATTTCCATCGTCAGCTTGCCCACTTTTTCGCCCAGCTCGCCCAGCGGCGTGACGAATTCGGACATCGCTTCGTCGGTACCGTTTTCTTCGACGAACGCACGCACCTTCTCGCCGAACTTGCGCAGCTTGGCGCCGTTGTCCATCAGGATCTTGCGGCCCAGCAGGTCCAGCGACTGGATCGTGTTGGTGCCTTCGTAGATCAGGTTGATGCGGGCGTCGCGCACGTACTGCTCCATGCCCCATTCCGAGATGTAGCCGTGGCCGCCGTACACCTGCATCGCTTCCGACGTGGCGATCCACGCGTTGTCGGTGATGAAGGCCTTGATGACGGGGGTCAGCAGCGCGACTTCGTCGGCGGCTTCCTTGCGCACTTCTTCGTCAGGGTGGTTCAGTTCGCGGTCGATCTGCAGTGCGACGTACGACGAGAATGCGCGCGCGCCTTCGGCGTAGGCCTTGGCGGTCAGCAGCATGCGGCGCACGTCCGGGTGCACGATGATCGGGTCGGCTGGCTTGTCGGCCGCCTTGACGCCCGACAGGCTGCGCATCTGCAGGCGGTCCTTGGCGTACACCAGCGCGTTCTGGTACGCGACTTCGGTCAGGCCCAGCGACTGCATGCCCACGCCCAGGCGGGCGGCGTTCATGAACACGAACATGGCGTTCAGGCCCTTGTTCGGCTGGCCGATGATCCAGCCACGGGCGCCGTCCAGGTTCATCTGGCAGGTCGAGTTGCCGTGGATGCCCATCTTTTCTTCGATGGCGCCGCAGAAGATCGGGTTGCGCTCGCCGACGGTGCCGTCGTTGTTCGGCAGGTACTTCGGTACCAGGAACAGCGAGATGCCTTTCGAGCCTTCCGGTGCGTCCGGCACGCGGGCCAGTACCAGGTGCAGGATGTTTTCCGACATGTCGTGTTCGCCGGCCGAGATGAAGATCTTGTTGCCGGTGATGGTCCAGGAACCGTCTTCGTTCGGGATCGCCTTGGTGCGCAGCAGGCCCAGGTCGGTACCGCAGTGCGGTTCGGTCAGGCACATCGTGCCGGTCCATTCGCCGGAGACCAGCTTCGGCAGGTACAGGCGCTTCTGTTCGTCGGTGCCGTGTTCCTTCAGGCACTCGTAGGCGCCGTGCGACAGGCCCGGGTACATCGTCCACGCCTGGTTGGAGGAGTTCAGCATCTCGTAGAACGAGTTGTTCAGCACGACCGGCAGGCCCTGGCCGCCGAATTCCGGATCGCATGCCAGCGCGGCCCAGCCGCCTTCGACGTACTGCTTGTACGCTTCCTTGAAGCCCTTCGGCGTCGTGACGGTCTTCGTCTCGGCGTCGTGCTTGCAGCCTTCGCGGTCGCCGGAGTGGTTCAGCGGGAACAGCACTTCGGACGTGAATTTCGCACCCTCTTCCAGTACCTGGTTGATGATGTCGGCATCCGTCTCGGCGTGGGCCGGCAGTTCCTTGAGCTGCTCTTCCACCTTCAGGAACTCATGCAGCACGAATTGCATATCCCGGATTGGCGCGACGTATTGACCCATGTTTATCTCCTGACGACTAAAGGCTAAAGTTGTTTGTTGAAGTGCCGCTTCGATTGCGCGGCGTTAGGACTGATGGTTTTCGATAAGACGGTTGAAGCCGACGCTGGCGCGCTCCACGCTGCCGGGAATGCGCAGGAAGCGGGCGTCGTGGTGAACGGCCAGGATCAGGCCGTACATCTCGTACACCAGCTGCTGGGCATCCGTCCCGGCCTTCAGGTGGCCGCATTCGATGGCCTGCTGGGCCGCGCGCAACAACGCGCTCTGCCATGCGCCCACCATCGACACGAGCTCCTCGCGGATCGGGCCCGGACGGTCGTCATACTCGACGGCGCCGCTGATGTAGATGCAGCCGGACGCGATCTCGATACTGACCCGCTTGACCCAGTGCGCGAACATCGCGCGCAGGCGCGGCAGGCCGCGGGGCTCCTTGATGCTGGGATAGAACACATCCTGCTCGAAGCGGCGGTGGTACAGCTTCAATACTTCCAGCTGCAAGTCTTCACGCGAACCGAAGTGGGCGAACACACCCGATTTGCTCATGTTCATCTTGTCCGCCAGCAGACCGATGGTCAGCCCTTCCAGCCCGTCACGGCTGGCCAGGTCCAGGGCCACGTCCAGGATGGCGGCACGGGTCATCTCACCCTTGCGCATGAATTTTGTCGAGGTATTAATAACTAGGGCGCTCACTTGGAATCCGGCTCGGAGAGAAAAAGTTCATTCTCTCCCCGGGGATAGTCATCGTGTGAAAAAAATTACGAACGCTCGTACTATTATCCAGAGCCAGATAAATGTCAAACCTCATTGTTAGAGGTGGCGTTCTATTTTGACGGGGCGGGTTGCAGGGTATTGTAGAAACCCGGGACAGACCCCTGTTTAGAGGAAATTTCCGAGAAACAGGGGTCTGTCCCGGGTTTTTATTCTCCGTGGTCGATGCTCTCGCGCAGGCGACGGTCGCGCTTGGTCGGGCGGCCCTTGAAATCGGCTGCGGGTTCCGTGAACAGCTTGCGGCGCTCCGCTTCCTTCTGGCGCCGCGCGATCGATTCTTCCGTCTCTTCGTAGAGGGTGCGGGCGATCGGGGCGCCCTGCCGTTTGTCGGACAGGCCCAGCACCAGCACGTCCCACTCGTCCGAGCCATTGTCGATGTGCAGCTTCTCGCCCAGCTTCAAGAGGCGTGCCGGTTTGACACGGTCGCCGCCGATCTTCACTTTACCGTTGTCGATCGCGTCGATGGCCAGGTTGCGCGTCTTGAAAAAGCGCGCCGCCCACAGCCATTTGTCGATCCTTACATTGTCCATCAAGCGTATTTCCCCACTGCGAAAATGCGCATCAGCGTCTTGTAGACCACGTAGGCGATCTCGTAGCCGATGCGGCGGAAGCGGCCGACGTGCTCGTACTCGTGCGGATGGATTTCGACCCCATCCGCCACTGCCGCCTCGATATGCCGGCGCAGGTCGACGGCAAAGGCGGCGTCCTTGATGACGACATTCGCTTCCTGGTTCAAAAACAGGCTCAGCCCGTCCACATTGGAAGAACCCACGGTGGCCCATTCATCGTCGATGACGGCCACCTTGGCGTGGAGCTGGGTCTTGTGATATTCCACCACCTTGACCCCGGAGGCAAGGAGCTTCGGGTAGAACGAATGGGCGACGGCGTCCTGCAGCCAGTGCTCGCCCACGCCGATCAGCAGCACTACCTCGACGCCGCGTTGCGCCGTCTGCGACAGTGCGCGGCGGAACTTGCGGCCTGGCGCGAAATACGGGTTGGCCAGCAGCACGCTCTTGCGCGCGCGTCCCAGTGCGTTCAGGTAGGCCTTCTGGATGGTCTGCCGGTTGCGCAGGTTGTCGCGCACGACAAAGCCGGCCCGCACCGTCGACTCGGCCGCGACCTTGTTGGCGCGGCGCATTTCGTTGTACAGGTCGATACGATGTTTCAATGTCATCCGGCCCAAGCGCAGCCATTGCGCTTCCGCCTCCCGGTGGATGGCGGCGACCAGCGGGCCTTCGACTGCGACGGCGAAGTCCCAGCGCGGCGCGGACAGGCCGATACTGTGGTCGTAATCGCAAAACATGTCGTCGTTGATGTTGATGCCGCCGACGAATGCAATGCAGCGGTCCACCACGCAGATCTTGCGGTGCGTCCGGGTGACGCCGCGGCGGAACCACGGATTGAAGATGCGGTGCTCGACGCCGGCCTCGCTGAGCGCCGCATGGATGCGGTTCGAGCGGCCGTTGCCGGTACCGAACCAGTCCGTGATCGCGCGCACGGTCACGCCCCTCTGTCCGGCCCGCATCAGTGCGGCCAGCACGGCCTGTCCCGTTTCGTCATCGGCGAAGATATACGTTTCGAAGTAGACGTCGTACTGCGCGGCATCGATGGCTTCCACCAGGGCGGGAAAGTATTCGGTACCGCAGTGCAGGAGTTTTACTTCGTTATCGGCAATGAATTCAACGGGACGCATGTCAGGCAAGTTTCAAGGTAGCCACAATCGGCGCGTGGTCCGACAGCTTGGCCCACAGCTGGCCATGCAGGACCTCCGCCGATTCTACCTTGAAGCCACGCACATAGATGCGATCCAGGCGGAAGAAGGGCAAGGCGGCCGGGAAGGTGCGGGCCGGACGTACCGCCGCCTGCTTCCGCGCCAGGGTACGGACCAGGTCGCCCAGGCTGGAGCCGGCGCCGACCTCGTCGAAGACCTCCACCACGCCCAGCGCCTTGCGCAGTTTGGCGCTCAGGGTATTGCGCCAGTCATTGAAGTCGCCGGCGATGATCACCGGCTCGCCATTCGGTGCCGACAGGTTGACGGCGTCGATCAACGCCTCCACCTGGCGCACCCGGCTTTTCTCGAACAGGCCCAGGTGGATCACGTAGCAGTGCACCGTGCCCTTGGGCGTTTCCACGATCGAGTGCAGGATGCCGCGCGCCTCGTAGGCATGGTCCGAGATGTCCGTGTTGGTCCACTTGGCGATGGGAAAGCGCGTCAGCAGTGCATTGCCGTGGTGACCGTGGTCGTACTGGGCATTCAGCCCGTAGACCGACTGGTGCGATTCGCCGGCAAAGAACTCGTGCTGGCTGCCTTGCGGCCAGTGCCGATGGCCGTGGCGCTCCTCGCCGTAGCGGGCCGCGATGCGGTCGTGCTGCCCCTGCACCTCCTGCAGGAAGATCAGGTCGGCATCGAACGCGGCGATGGCCTGCTTGAGGGCGACTACCCGCGGCTTGCTGCGGTAGGAAACGCCCTTGTGGATGTTGTAGGTGGCGACTTTGATCTTCATGGAATCATTTTAGCCCCATCCGTAAGGTTTATTCCCCGGCAATCGTGCGGCGGCGGCACGATTGCCGCGCAGGCTGCCACCAGGAAACGCGTTCAGCCGATTCAGCGTAAACCCAACAGTCGAGCTGCGCACGTTTCATTACTGAAGACAACAGTTGAGTTATGGCCTACATTAAGGTGTACAAAAAAGCATCATTCATGTTCTGACGACGCGGGCGGGGGAGGCCACTATGGCGATCAGAAGCAAACGGGCGAGCGCACTCGCCATGCTAGCGTGCGCGTGGTGCATTGCCGCTCCCGCGGCGGCGTCACCGATCCTGCTGGACTGGAGTCCGCAGGCGTTGCTGGGTGCGGCATCCGGCAATGCCTACAGCAACGTCAACCGGGGGCAGCACTTCGGGGAGGCCGTCTCCTTTGCCGTCAACACCCTGGTGGACGGCATGGCCATCTATTCCAACGACTATTACGGCGCCCTCGGCACGCTGGTGGACATCGCCATCTGGGCTGACGAGAGCGGCCGCCCGGGCGCGCTGCTGGGCCGCTTCGGCAGTGCGATCGACGCCATCGATGGCGACGGCGCCAGCAGCGGCAACGTGCGCAAGCATGCGCAGTTCGCCGGCTTCACGATGCTGGCGGATGTGGCGTACTGGATCGGCATGGCGGGCCACACCGTCGAGCTGGCGCAGACGGCGGTCCGTGATGCCAACGGCGGCGATGGGCGGATGGCCCAGTTCACGGGCAGCGGCCGCTACCTGGGCCAGACGGGTGCGGGCGACATGGCGTTCCGCCTGTACGGCACCGCCCTTGGACCGCAGCAGCACGTGACGATCCCGCTGCCGGGCACCCTGCCCCTGTTCGCGCTGGCCGGCGTGGGCCTGGCGGCGGCGCGGTGGCGCCGCTCAGCTTGACATTTTGCGCAACTGGCGCGGCAGCTGCAGGATCGCTTCCGCGTTCGACGGGCTGAAGCATTTGTCGGCCGCAGCAAGATAGGGCAGCCATTCGTAGGCCACGTGCTCGCGTGGCGCCAGCGTGATGGCGATGTCGCGTGGCACCTGCACGCTGAACACGTGCTCCGTGTTTTGCGTCACGCCCGGACCGTAACGATGGCGCCAGACGGGGTAGATCTCATAGACGTTCGACAGCTGCCAGTCGCGCAGCACGATGCGCTCGCCATCGGCGACGATGCCCGTCTCCTCGAACAGCTCGCGCGTGGCCGTGGCCAGCAGGGGCTCGTCGGGCGCGTCCAGCGAACCCGTGACCGACTGCCAGAAGCCGGGATTGCCGGCGCGCTCGATCAAGAGGACGTCGAGGTCGGCGGTGTGGATGACGACTAATACCGATTCCGGGATTTTGTGGGTCATTTGGCGTTGGGGACTGTCCCCGCAGGGGACTGTCCCCGAAGTTGGTTCGCGTTGAGATGACGTTGGCAGGTTGAAGTCTGTCCCCGGTAAGGGTTGGCTTCGGCGCTTGCCTGCGGCTGGGGTCTGTCCCTGGTAAGGGTTGGCTTCGCCGCTTGCCTGCGGCTGGGGTCTGTCCCCGGTAAGGGTTGACCGTGGTGTCGATTGCCGGCGTATCCAGGGGACTGACCCCGGTTTTTATCGGCGACGCCCCCCATTCTTGCGGGCCGGCGATCAAAACCGGGGTCAGTCCCCTAATGCCGCCGCAAGCAAGCGCCGAATCCAACTCTTACCGGGGACAGACCCCAGCGGATCCATCGCCAACTCTTACCGGGGACAGACCCCAGCGGATCAGCAGCCAACAAAAAGGGCGCCGCAGCGCCCTCTCCTTTTAGCCAGCCACCTTCGGCTCGGCCGCGCGCAGACGGATGTGCAGCTCTTTCAGCTGCTTCTCGTCCACTTCCGACGGTGCGTGCGTCAGCAGGTCCTGCGCGCGCTGCGTTTTCGGGAACGCGATCACGTCGCGGATCGAATCGGACTTCGTCATCAGCGTGACAATACGGTCCAGGCCGAATGCCAGGCCGCCGTGCGGTGGCGCGCCGTACTGCAGCGCGTCCAGCAGGAAGCCGAACTTCAGGCGTGCTTCTTCCGCGCCGATCTTCAGTGCACGGAACACTTTCGACTGCACGTCTTCCTTGTGGATACGGATCGAACCGCCGCCCAGTTCCCAGCCGTTCAGGACCATGTCGTAGGCCTTGGCGATGCAGGCGCCCGGGTTGGTTTCCAGCATATCCTCGTGGCCGTCCTTCGGTGCCGTGAACGGGTGGTGCGTCGCGGTCCAGCGGTCGTCTTCCTCGTCGTATTCGAACATTGGGAAGTCGATGACCCACAGCGGGGCCCAGACGTCGTCGAACAGGCCGTTCTTCTTGCCGAACTCGCTGTGGCCGATCTTCACGCGCAGCGCGCCGATGGCGTCGTTGACGACCTTGGCCTTGTCCGCGCCGAAGAAGATCAGGTCGCCGTCTTCGGCGCCCGTCAGTTCCAGGATCTGTGCCAGGGCTTCATCGTTGATGTTCTTGACGATCGGCGATTGCAGGCCGTCACGGCCCTTGGCCTTCTCGTTGACCTTGATGTACGCCAGGCCCTTGGCGCCGTAGATCGCGACGAACTGGGTGTACGCGTCGATTTCCGAACGGGGCATGTCGGCGCCCTTCGGTACGCGCATGCCGACCACGCGGCCGTTCGGCAGGTTGGCGGCGGCCGAGAACACCTTGAAGTCGACCGACTTCATCACTTCGGTCAGCTCGGTGAACTGCAGCTTGACGCGCATATCGGGCTTGTCCGAACCGTACAGGCCCATCGCTTCGGAGAAGTTCATCACCGGGAACGGGTTCGGCAGGTCGATCGACAGCGTGTTCTTGAACACCTTGCGGATCATGTCCTCGAACAGGTCGCGGATTTCCTGTTCGTTCAGGAACGACGTTTCGCAGTCGATCTGGGTGAATTCAGGCTGGCGGTCGGCGCGCAGGTCTTCGTCGCGGAAGCACTTGGTGATCTGGTAGTAACGGTCGAAGTTGGCGACCATCAGCAGCTGCTTGAACAGCTGCGGCGACTGCGGCAGCGCGAAGAACTGGCCGGCGTTGACGCGCGACGGCACCAGGTAGTCGCGCGCGCCTTCCGGCGTGGACTTGGTCAGGGTCGGCGTCTCGATGTCGATGAAGCCCAGCTCGTCCAGGTACTTGCGCACTTCCATCGTCACCTTGTAGCGCAGGCGCAGGTTGTTCTGCATCTGCGGACGGCGCAGGTCCAGCACGCGGTGCGTCAGGCGGGTGGTTTCGGACAGGTTGTCGTCGTCCAGCTGGAACGGCACGGCGACCGACGGGTTCAGCACTTCCAGCTGCGAGCAGATCACTTCGATCTTGCCCGACTTCAGGTTGTTGTTGACGGTACCGGCCAGGCGGTCCTTGACGGTGCCCGTGATGCGCAGGCAGAACTCGTTACGTACGGCTTCGGCTGCCTTGAAGACTTCCGCCTGCTCGGGGTTGCAGACGATCTGAACCAGGCCTTCGCGGTCGCGCAGGTCGATGAAGATCACGCCACCATGGTCGCGACGACGGTGCACCCAGCCGCACAGGCTGACGGTTTGGCCCAGCAGTGCTTCAGTGACGAGGCCGCAGTAATGAGTACGCATTGACATGTTAATTCTCGGTTCAGGTTAAATTCGTGAGTTCAGTCGGGGGCGACGACGCCCATCGACACAATGTACTTCAAGGCGGCATCCACGGTCATGTCGAGTTCGACGACCTGCTCGCGCGCCATCATCAGGAAAAAGCCGGACGTCGGGTTCGGCGTGGTCGGCACGTACACGCTGACGTAGTCTCCCACCAGGTGGTTCTTGACGTCGCCACCGGGGCTGCCCGTCAGGAACGCGATGGTGTACGAGTTCGCGTGCGGGTACGGGATCAGCACGGCCTTGCGGAAGGCGTTGCCGGACGACGAGAACAGCGTGTCCGACACCTGCTTGACGCTGCCGTACAGCGAGCTGACGACAGGAATCCGGTGCAGCAGCTTTTCCCACAGGCGCAGGATGTAGTTACCGATCAGGTTGTTGGCCAACAGGCCGACGAGGAACACGATCAGGATCGTCAGGATCGTTCCCAGGCCGGGAATGTCGAAGCCGATCAGGGTCCTCGGCTGCCACTGGTGCGGCACGAACAGCAAGGACTGGTCCATCGTGCTGATGATGATGTTCAGCACCCACAGCGTGATCGCCAGGGGTACGAGGATCAGCAGCCCGGTAATGAAATATTTACGTATCGTGTTCATCAGGGAAAATTACTTGGTGTCGCCGCCCGAGGGCGTCGTCGTCGCGGCTGGGGCTGCGGCCGGGGCGGCCGGCTTGGCGTCGCCTGCTGGCGCTGCCGCGCTATCGGCCTTGGCAGCGACAGCGGTCGCCGGCGCATTGCCGCCCCGGAAGTCGGTCACGTACCAGCCGGTACCCTTCAACTGGAAGCCGGCAGCCGTCAATTGCTTCTTGAAGGTCGATTTACCGCAAGCAGGGCAGTCGGTCAGCTGCGGATCGGAAATCTTCTGCAGGACGTCCTTGGCAAAGCCACATTCCTCGCAGCGGTAGGCGTAGATAGGCATCGGTTACTCCGCAAAAATCGTCAAAAACCCTGAATTATAAAGCTTTTTTGCGGAGACAAGACAGCCGATGACGGCCGTGCCGCCAGCTCGTTGCCCGAAAAATGGGGACAGCCTCCATTTTCCCGGCAACAGTTTCCCAAAATCGAGGACTGTCCCCGATTTTTGGAAATTATTTCCGGCGCCACTCCAGCCAGCGCTCGCGGCCCTGGAACACGGGCAGCGAGTCCTTGACGGCTTCGTCCGCCTCCAGCTCGAAGTGCGGGGCCAGCAGTTCCTCCAGCTGGGCGCGTTCGATGCCGAACGGCGGGCCTTTCGACGTGGCGCCCAGGAAGAAGTAGCCGGCCAGCAGGCCGCCGCGCGGCAGCAGCTGCGCCCAGCGCTCGGCGACCCGCGGCCACAGGTCCGGCGGCACCGCACAGAGAAACGCGCGTTCGTAGATGACGTCCAGCGGCTGCGCCGGCTGGTACGTGAAGAAGTCGGCCTGGACGATGCGCTCGGGCCAGCGCTTGACGACATGCCGGGCCCGCTCGACGGCGGCCGGCGAGAAGTCGATCGCCGTGGCGTCCCAGCCCGCCTCGCACATCAGGTCCAGTTCGTACGCCGAGCCGCAGCCCGGGATCAGTGCGACGGGCGCTACTACGGCCGCGTCCGCCGCGGCGTCGCGCTCGGCCACCAGGTGGCGCAGGCGCTCGGGAATGCCGCCCTGGTCCCAGGGCATGAAGCGCTGGGTGAAACGCTCATCCCAGAACGCGGCTTGCAGGGGATCGCGGCTATCGAAATTCGGGTTGGCAGGCTCGGCCATCACATCGCTCCTTGCCAGCGCAGCCAGGCCTGGAAGCCCACCGCGCCGGCGACAAACGCACCGACAAAGAACACAAAGAAACTCAACAGACGATTGGTGCGGCGCTGTTCTTCCGCCAGCTGGCGCAACAGGTCGTTGGCATGGGGGTCGCGGTCGCTGATCGCGATCAGCGCCTGCTGCGCCAGGCGCGGCAAGGTCGGCAGGATGTGCGAGTAACGCGGCCCCTCCGCCTTCAGGCGGTCGAGCAGGCCGCGCCAGCCCACCTGCTCGGAGACCCAGCGCTCCAGGTGCGGCTTGGCCGTCTTCCACAGGTCCAGTTCAGGATCGAGCACGCGACCCATGCCCTCGATGTTCAGCAAGGTCTTCTGCAGCAGCACCAGCTGCGGCTGCACTTCCACGTTGAAGCGGCGCGACGTCTGGAACAGGCGCAGCAGGATCTGGCCGAACGAGATGTCCTTCAACGGCCGGTCGAAAATCGGTTCGCAGCAGGCCCGCACGGCCGCTTCCAGTTCGTCGACGCGGGTGTTCTTCGGCGCCCAGCCCGATTCGATATGGGCCTCGGCCACGCGCTTGTAGTCGCGCCGGAAGAACGCCAGGAAGTTCTGCGACAGGTAATCCTTGTCATAGTCGTTCAACGTGCCGACGATGCCGAAGTCCAGCGCGATGTAGCGGCCGAACGTGGCGGGATCGATCGACACGAGGATGTTCCCGGGGTGCATGTCGGCATGGAAGAAGCCGTCGCGGAACACCTGCGTGAAGAAGATCTCGACGCCATCGCTGCCCAGCTTTTTCAGGTCGACGCCGGCCTCGACGAGGCGGTCGATCTGCGACACGGGGATGCCATGCATGCGCTCCATCGTGATGACGTTGCTGGAGCAGTAGTCCCAGAACATCTCCGGCACCATCAGGAGGTTCGAATCGGCGAAGTTGCGGCGCAGCTGGGCCGCGTTGGCCGCCTCGCGCATCAGGTCCAGCTCGTCGTGCAGGTATTTGTCGAATTCGGCGACCACTTCCTTCATCTTCAGGCGCTTGCTGTCGCGCCACAGCCGGTTGATCCAGTCGGCGGCCAGGTTCATCAGCGCCACGTCCTCGTCGATCAGCTTCTTCATGCCGGGACGCAGCACCTTGACGGCCACCTGCGTGCCATCGGGCAGCGCGGCAAAGTGCACCTGGGCGATCGACGCCGACGCCACCGGGATGCGCTCGAAGCGGGCAAACAGCTGGTCGGGATGGGCGCCCAGCGAGCGCTCGATCTGGGCGATGGCCAGGTCGGAGTCGAACGGCGGTACCCTGTCCTGCAGCTTGGACAGCTCCAGCACGATATCGGCGGGGATCAGGTCGCTGCGTGTGGACAGCACCTGGCCCAGCTTGACGAAGATGGGTCCCAGCTCCTCCAGCGCGAGGCGCAGGCGCACCGCGCGCGGGCTGGACAGGTTACGCCAGAAGAACGCCGTATCGATCACGCGGTTGATGCCCGGCTTGTCGAAGCCGGAGATCGCGATCTCGTCGAGGCCATATTTGACGAGGACACGCAGAATCTTGAGCAGGCGAAGAAATTTCAGGATCATCGAGTTTCCGTGTGAGGGGTAGTGCCGGCCGGCGCCTGGTTCGGCTGCCGTTGCGCGAATTTCTGTTCCAGCTTTTCCAGCCGCTTGATGGCGCGCTCGACGTCGTCGCGCAGGCGCGTGACATCGGCCGCGAACGGTTCCGTCACGGCGGGCCGCACCAGCAGGGGCTGCTCCTCGAGGAAATACTCGGCCACGTTTTCCGTCAGCTTGCGCTGGCCCGTCTGCAGCGAGGCCAGCGCCCCTTTTGCCCCCGCCACCAGGCGCACGGCGGCGATCGGCCCCACCAGCTTCTCCAGGTCGTGCTCGGCTTCCCAGCGCAGCGACTGCGACAGGCGCGAGATCGCGTTGGCGAACTCCGCATCGCCCTCGATCTGCACGTAGGAGAACGCCCGTTCGCGGTTCTGCGCGATCAACGGCAGGTCGGACAGCTTCAGCCGGATCGTCACGGCCGGTACGACGTCGCTCGAGGCCGCCTGCACCATGCCGTCGGCGGCCACCATCAGGCGCAGCTCGACGGGCGACGCATCGATGCGCGCGACCTTGCCGGCGTACTGCTTGAGCTCGGCGCGCGCCCAGTCCTCCTGCGCCAGCAGGTGGTTGATCGTGGCCGCGGCCGGCATCGACAGGGTCGGCAGCTGCCCCGGGATGGGAAGTAGGGAAAACAGGTTGGGAAGCATATCGTGGGCCCAAAAAACAAAACCGCCCTGGAAAATCCCGGGCGGTCTTGATCTTACCAGTTTGCAGGAGTTTAACCCTGCACAAAGAGCACTTGCGTGGGTCAGTCCACGTCAGGCGACCTGCTGGATCCCGCCCAGCAGCCAGCCTTCATTGCCGTTGACCGGCTTGACCAGGTTCCACACTTCGTGGAACGGCTCGGCCAGCGCGTCCGGTGCCGGCTTGATCTGGCCACGGAATTCCACGCTGGCCAGGTAGTCGGTACCGTTGTTCTCGATGCCCAGCAACTCGGCGTCGATGTGCACGACATCGGTGTAGTCGGCCTTGCCGCCGCGCTCCGCGATCTGCAGCTTCAGCTCGGCAAACACTTCCGGCGTCGTGAATTCGCGGATGTCGGCCACGTCACCCTTGTCCCACGCAGCCTGCAGGCGGATGAAATTGCCCTTGGCGTGACGCAGGAAGCTTTCCTTGTCGAAGTCGGCCGGCACACCCCATGGCGCATGGGCTGGCGCCGGCTTGTTCAGGTCGATGCCCGACGAGACGGGCTGGTACGACGCCGGCTGCAGGCCGGAGCCGATTTCCGGCGTCGCGACGCCGCGCGTTACCGGCGTATCGAGGCCCTTGTTGTTGCCGAAACCGGCGCCGCCGAAGCCGCTGCTGGCGCCCGTGCCGCTGTAGCCGGCCATCGCCGGCTGCGCGCCGCGCGAACGATTGCGGATCATGCGCCAAATGAAGAAGATCGCACCGGCGATCAGGGCAAAGGTGAGGATCGTGCCGATCGCGCTGGCCAGCGCGCCGCCGATGCCCAGGTGCGACAGCAGCGCGCCCAGGCCCAGGCCCAGCAGCGCACCGCCGAGAATGCCCTTCCATGGGCTGGGGCGCGGCGGGGTCACGCCGGGCGTCGGTGCCGGCGTGGCGGCCGGACGGTTGACGCCCTGCTGCGGCGTGGCGGCCGGGGCCGGACGCGGCGCCATCTGCTTGACGCTCTGGGACTGGCGGCCGATGGAACGACCCCCGCCCATCGGACGCGCAGCCAGCTCGGCCATCATGGACATGGCCGAGAATGCGATCGTTGCGCCGATCAGGAATTTTTTCAGTTTCATTTGGCAGTTCCTTACAGTTTGATGCCAGTGTGTAAAGCGGCCACACCTGCCGTCAGGTTGTAATACTGGACCCGCTCCAGGCCGGCCGCCTGCATCATCGTCTTCAGGGTTTCCTGATCGGGATGCATGCGGATCGATTCGGCCAGGTAGCGGTAGCTGTCGGCATCGCCGGCAATCCTCTGTCCTAACCAAGGTAGCACGGAGAACGAATACAGGTCGTACGGCTTTTGCAACGGTTCCGCGACTTTCGAGAATTCCAGCACCAGCAGCTTGCCGCCCGGTTTCAGCACGCGGCGCATCTCGGACAATGCGACGTCCTTGTGCGTCATGTTGCGCAGGCCGAACGCCACGCTGACCCGGTCGAAATAGTTGTCCGGGAAGGGCAGCTTTTCCGCGTCGCACAACAATGTGGGGGTGACCAGGCCACGGTTCAAGAGCCGGTCGCGGCCCACCCGCAACATCGATTCGTTGATGTCGGTCAGCCATACCTCGCCGGTCGGGCCCGCCTGCTTGGCAAACGCCTTGGCCAGGTCGCCCGTGCCGCCGGCAATGTCCAGCACCTTGAAGCCGGGCCGCACGCCCGCGTTGGCGATGGTGAACGTCTTCCAGAGGCGGTGCAGGCCACCGGACATCAGGTCGTTCATTACATCATACTTGGCGGCGACGGAATGGAAGACCTTGGCGACTTCCTTTACTTTCTCGTCTTCATTGACGGTCTTGTAACCGAAATGGGTGGTGTTGGTCATGGTGAGGGGGCCTGTTGAACTGACAGCATTATACAAGCGCGACCGCCTTCGCCCGCGATCGGGAAAATCGCCCTGAAATCGCTTGACTTATTTGCAATTCGCAGCATTCCTTCAAAAATCTGTCAACCGGCCTGCGCAACGCTGCGTTAAGTGATCAGTCAGGCCCAAACGGCCACGTCAACAACGGAGGAACACATGCAAGTTCAACATCAACTCCCGAAGGATATCTATTTCCCGGAGATCGATGAGGCTACCCGCCAGATGATCGACGCCACCGACGCGCAGGCTCGCCGCGCGCAGGCGGACAAGGTCCCTGCACCGATGCCGTTCAATGCAGAAGCCATCCGCACGCTGCCGCCGGCAGCCCGCGCCGCCTTCCGTTATATCTGGGAACGCGAGCAGCGCCGCTACGAAGAATTCATGCTGAACAACCGGGCGGCCGCGAACTAATCGGCGTCCGGAAGATTCCGGGACAGTCCCGGAATCTTCACTCTCCTGTCCCGTCCTGGCTGCCGCTGCGCAGCCAAGCCAGCCATCGCCAGATGGCCCGGCCCAGCACAACACGTCCTTGTTGTTGCTTCCTCTTCAGCTTTTCCGATTTCGCAAGTGCCCTGCGATGGCCCGGCGCCGCCCTGAACCCGGCGGTCCCTGACACCAGGGGTCTACATCAGTGGTGGTGCCCGCAAGCATGCGGCTTCGCAGCCGCCCCCGGCAACACCGTGCCCGGCTCGCGTCCGCTGTCGCCCTCGAAGCCGGCGGCGTGCAGGCGGGCCAGGTAGTCGGCCCAGCGCTCGTCCAGGTTGGCGCCCAGGTCGTACAGGTATTCCCACGTGTACAGGCCCGAATCGTGGCCGTCGCTGAAGGTGGGCTTGACGGCGTAGTTGCCGACCGGTTGCAGGTCCAGCAATGTCACGTCGCGTTTGCCGACTTGCAAGACTTCCTGGCCGGCGCCATGGCCGCGCACTTCGGCCGATGGCGAATACACGCGCAAGAGCTCCAATGGGATGTTGAAGGTTCGGTTGTCGTCGAAGCCGATCTCGAGGACTCGCGATTTGTTGTGGACGGTAAGGCCGGTGCAGTCAGGCATGGTGGAGCTCATTGAGTTGGTCGACGATGGCCGCGTGCAGGCGCGGCAGCAGGGCGGCGCGTGCTTGCAGCGCCCCGGGCGCCGCGTCGCGCTGGCGCGCACCCCATGTCGGGTTCGGGAAGTGCGCGTCGTCAGTGTAGCGCGGGATCACGTGCCAGTGCACGTGCGGTGTCATGTTGCCGAAGCTGGCCAGGTTGACCTTGTGCGGTGCCAGGACGGCACGCTGCGCCGTCTCGACAGCCCAGACGGCGGCCATGACGTGCGCCCGCTCGGCCGGCGCCAGGTCCGTCATCTCCTTCACGTGCGCCTTCCAGACGACGCGCGTGAAGCCGGGGTAGCCCGGCTCGTCGACGGCAACGACCGCCAACTGCGCATCCTCCCAGATGACGGCGCCCACCGGGGGCGCGGCCAGCAGCGTACACAAGTCGCACGTCACACCAGCACCCGCTCGATGCCGCCGTCGTTGGCGCGCCGGACGTAGTCGGGCAGCCAGTTCTCGCCCAGCAGGTGCTTGGCGATTTCCACGACGATGTAGTCAGCCGTCGTGCCCGAGTCCTCATTGTAGCGCGACAGGCCCTGCAGGCACGATGGGCAGCTGGTCAGGATCTTGACGTTGCCGTCGAAACCGTCCGCGCGCAGCTTGTCCGAACCCTTGACCATCTCGTCTTCCTTGCGGAAGCGCACCTGCGTCGAGATGTCCGGGCGCGTCACGGCCAGCGTGCCGGACTCGCCGCAGCAGCGGTCGTTCTTCTCGATCTTTACGGCGTCATGCGTCTGCACCAGCGCGTTGACCGTCTTGACCGGGTCCTGCAGCTTCATCGGCGTGTGGCAAGGGTCGTGGTACATGTAGCGCGTGCCCGTCACCCCTTCCAGCCGGACGCCCTTCTCGAGTAAATACTCGTGGATGTCCATGATGCGGCAGCCGGGGAAGATCTTCTCGAACTCGTAGGTCGACAGCTGGTCGTAGCACGTGCCGCACGAGACCAGCACCGTCTTGATGTCCAGGTAGTTCAGCGTGTTCGCCATGCGGTGGAACAGGACGCGGTTATCCGTCATCATCTTCTCCGCCTTGTCGTAGTCGCCCGAGCCGCGCTGCGGATAACCGCAGCACAGGTAGCCCGGCGGCAGCACTGTCTGCACGCCCACTTCCCACAGCATCGCCTGCGTGGCCAGGCCCACCTGCGAGAACAGCCGCTCGGAGCCGCAGCCCGGGAAGTAGAACACCGCTTCCGTGTTGGCGTTGGTCTTCTTCGGATCGCGGATGATCGGGATCATCTTGTTGTCCTCGATGTCCAGCAGCGCGCGCGCGGACTTCTTCGGCAGGTTCCCCGGCATCTTCTTGTTGATGAAGTGGATCACCTGCTCGCGCACGGGCGGCTTGCCCGTCGTCGGTGGCGGCGCCTTGGTCTGCGCCCGCGCCACCTTCTTGAACACCTCGTTGCCCAGGCGTTGTGCCTTGTAGCCCCAGCCGATCATCGTCTGGCGCGCCGCGTTGATCGTGCCCGGGTCGGTCGCGTTCAGGAAGAACATCGACGCGGCCTTGCCGGGGTTGAACGAGCGCTTGTCCATCTTGCGCAGCAGGTTACGCATGTTCATCGACACGTCGCCGAAGTCGATGTTGACGGGGCACGGCGTCACGCATTTGTGGCACACGGTGCAGTGATCGGCCACGTCCTCGAACTCCTCCCAGTGGCGGATCGAGATGCCGCGGCGGGTCTGTTCCTCGTACAGGAACGCCTCGATCAGCGACGACGTCGCGAGGATCTTGTCGCGTGGCGAATACAGCAGGTTGGCGCGCGGGATGTGCGTGTTGCAGACGGGTTTGCACTTGCCGCAGCGCAGGCAGTCCTTGATGCTGTTGGCGATCTCGCCGATGTCGCTCTGCTGCATGATCAGCGACTCGTGGCCCATCAGGCCGAAGGACGGCGTATAAGCGTTCGACAGGTCCGCATGCATGCCCGGCAGGTTCAACAGCTTGCCCTTGTTGAAGCGCCCTTCCGGATCGACACGCAGCTTGTAGTCGCGGAATTCGCCGATCTCGTCTTCCGTCAGGAACTCGAGCTTCGTGATGCCGATGCCGTGTTCGCCCGAGATGACGCCGTTGAGCGAACGGGCCAGCTGCATGATGCGTGCGACGGCCTTGTGCGCGTCCTGCAGCATCTCGTAATGGTCCGAGTTGACGGGCAGGTTCGTGTGCACGTTGCCGTCGCCGGCGTGCATGTGCAGCGCCACGAACACGCGGCCGCGCAGCACCGTCTTGTGGATCGCCGCCGCTTCGTCCAGGATCAGCTTGAATGCGGCGCCGTTGAAGATCTGGCGCAGCGGCGCGCGCAGCTCCTGCTTCCAGCTGACGCGCACCGTGCGGTCCTGCACGATGTCGAACAGCGTGGCCCGCGGCTGCTTCTGCAGGCGCTGCTCGAACGCGTCGCTCGATTCTTCCAGGCCCAACTGGTACAGCTCCAGGCGCGCGTCGGCCAGCGGCTTGTCCAGGTTCGCCAGCAAATAAGTCCAGCGTGCCTGCACCTGTTCGATCAGGGCCAGGGCCTGTTGCGGGCGCTCGCCCAGCATCTCGGCATCGCCCACCTTGTCGTCGGTGGCGTCGTCGCTCTTGCCGATCGGGAGGTTACCGCCGGCGATAAAGGCGCGCAGCGCTTCGGCGAACTGCAGCTTGTTCTTGACCGACAGCTCGATGTTGATGCGCTCGATGCCATCGGTGTACTCGCCCATCCGGTTCAGCGGAATGACGACGTCCTCGTTGATCTTGAACGCGTTGGTGTGCTTGGCGATCGCCGCCGTGCGGGCCCGATCGAGCCAGAACTTCTTGCGCGCCTCGGGGCTGACGGCGACAAAGCCTTCGCCCACGCGGGTGTTCGCCAGGCGCACCACTTCCGATGCGGCCAGGGCGACGGCATCCTCGTTGTCGCCGACGATGTCGCCGAACAGCGCCATCTTCGGCAGCACGCCGCGCTTCGATTTGGTCGCATAGCCGACCGCGCGCAGGTAGCGCTCGTCCAGGTGCTCCAGGCCGGCCAGGCGCAGGGTGGCGAACTGCTCGCCTTGCGCGGGCAGGCCGTCCAGGTAGTCCTTGATCTCGACGATCGACGGAATCGCGTCGCGCGCCTGGCCGAAGAACTCCAGGCAGACGGTGCGCGTAAATTTCGGCATCTTGTGCAGGATCCAGCGCGCGGACGTGATCAGGCCGTCGCAGCCTTCCTTCTGGATGCCCGGCAGGCCGGCCAGGAACTTGTCGGTGACGTCCTTGCCCAGGCCCTCCTTGCGGAATTTGCGGCCGGGGATCTCCAGCGTCTCGGTCTTGAACGGCGCACCCTTCGATTCGCCCTTGGCGTTCGGGTGCGTCCATTCGAGCTGGAAGCGCGCCACCGGCGCGTCGTGGATCTTCGACAGGTTATGGTCCAGGCGCGTCACTTCCAGCCAGTCGCCGTTCGGGTCGACCATGCGCCACGAGGCCAGGTTGTCCAGCGCCGTGCCCCACAGCACGGCCTTCTTGCCGCCGGCGTTCATCGCGATGTTCCCGCCGATGCAGGAGGCATGCGCCGACGTGGGGTCGACGGCAAACACGAAGCCCGCCTTCTCGGCCGCTTCCGACACCTTGTTGGTGATGACGCCCGCTTCCGAATAGATGGTCGCGTACTCGCGGTCCACGCCCGGCAGCACCTTCATCTCCACCTGGCCGAGGGTCAGCAGCTTTTCCGTGTTGATCACGGCCGACAGGGGCGACAGCGGAATGGCGCCGCCCGTGTAGCCGGTGCCGCCGCCGCGCGGGATGATCGTCAGGCCCAGTTCGATACAGCCTTTCACCAGGCCGGCCATCTCGTCTTCCGTGTCCGGCGTCAGCACGACGAACGGATACTCGACGCGCCAGTCGGTCGCGTCGGTCACGTGCGTGATGCGCTTCATGCCATCGAAGCAGATATTGTGCTTGTCGGTATAGCGCGACAGCACCTTGGTGGCGCGCTTGCGCAGGTCATACATCTGGCGGAATTCTTCGCCGAAGTCGGCCACGGCCTTGTTGGCGGCGGCCAGCAGCTTCTCGACGTTGCCGCTGCGGCGCGCGGCGTCGCCGCCCGCTTCGTCGGCATCGACCGTCAGCCGGCGCTTGTCCACCTCCGACAGGCGGTGGTGCAGCGCATCGATCAGGGCCTGGCGACGTTTCGGGTTGTCCAGCAGGTCATCCTGCAGGTACGGATTGCGGCGGACCACCCAGATATCGCCCAGCACCTCGTACAGCATGCGCGCGGAACGGCCCGTCTGGCGCGCGTCGCGCAGCTCATCCAGCAGTTGCCAGGCCTCTTCCCCCAACAGGCGAATGACGATCTCGCGGTCGGAAAACGACGTGTAGTTATAGGGAATTTCACGGACGCGGCTGGGTGCATGACCGTCGGGCGTTTCGGCAAGAAGTGCCTGGATTTGTGCTGGGGCGTTCATTATGCTGGAGGGACAGAAGACGCTAGGAGGGCCATTCTAGCGTATTGCGGCGCACAACGCGGCAACAGCCTTAGGCTTGGGCCGGGTTCCGTTAACGTCAATTGGCAAAATATTATTCGGCTAGGTGATCAGTTGTGGGCCTTGCCGTTGGCTTTTCAAGGTGTGGATAACTAAAATTTGCAGGAATTGCGAAAGTGCAAAATTAGCTGCACCGCACGCAACACCATCAACCGCCCAGCACGCGCACAAGGCCGCGCCAGAAGCCGTCCGGTACGTACAACAGCAGCGCCGTCATCGTCAGGTAACGGGCAAACTTGCCGATCGCCATGTACATCACGGCCGGCCAGAACGGCAGCTTGAGCCAGCCGCCCAGCGTGCACAGCGGATCGCCGATGCCGGGCACCCACGACAGCAGCATGGTCTTGGCGCCATGCTTTGCCAACCAGCCAAACCAGCGGCTTTCGCGCTCCTTGGCGAACGCCGCCTTGGCGTAGTACCCCATCCAGTAATCGACGATGCCGCCCAGCGTATTGCCGCACGTGGCCACGGCGATCGCCGGCCAGAACAGGGCCTCGTTGGCCTTCACGACGGCGAACACGGCCGGCTCGGAACCCAGGGGCACGAGTGTGGCGGAGACAAAGCTGATGAGGAAGACCGATGTCAGTCCCACGGCCGGCGCGGCCAGGAACGCCAGCAGCCATAGGATCGCCGATTCGATCATGGCATGGTCCGGCGGGGGGATGGCTGCGCTGGCGCGGTGTCGGTCATCTGGATTTGAGGGTGGCTGGAGGAGTCCATTATAATGAGTCGCACCCAGCACATCCCGCACGAATGAACTGTCCGGCACACCCGCCGGCCCCGTGTTCGCTGCCTCTCTCCGGTTACCCGCCGTTGACATGTTGTCTCCCCCGGAGCGATCCGGTCAACCGACTTTGCAGACCATGACAATCGACTACCTGAAGAAAATCCTGACCGCGCGCGTCTACGACGTCGCTGCCGAAACGCCCCTGGAACTGGCGCCGACCCTGTCGCAGCGTTACCAGAACCGAATTTATTTCAAGCGTGAGGACATGCAGGACGTGTTCAGCTTCAAGGTCCGCGGCGCCTACAACAAGATGGCCAACCTGACGGAAGCGCAATTGAAGCGCGGCGTCATCTGCGCCTCGGCGGGCAACCACGCGCAGGGCGTAGCGCTGTCCGCGGCCCGGCTGAACTGCCGCGCCGTGATCGCGATGCCGACGACGACGCCCACCGTCAAGATCGACGCCGTCAAGGCGCGCGGCGGCGACAACGTCGAGATCGTGCTGCACGGCGAGTCGTATACGGATGCCTACAACCACGCGCTGATCCTGGAGCAGGAACAGAAGCTGACGTTCGTGCACCCGTTCGACGACCCGGACGTCATCGCCGGCCAGGGCACCATCGGCATGGAAATCCTGCGCCAGCATTCCGGCCCGATCCACGCGATCTTCTGCGCCATCGGCGGCGGTGGCCTGATCTCGGGCGTGGCGGCCTACGTCAAGCAGATCCGGCCGGACATCCGCATCGTCGGCGTGCAGTCGCTCGATTCGGACGCAATGGCGAAAAGCCTGAAGGCGGGCGAGCGCGTGACGTTGCCGGACGTGGGCCTGTTCTCGGACGGCACGGCGGTGCGCCTGGTCGGCGAGGAGACGTTCCGCCTGGCGCAGCAGTACGTGGACGAGATCATCATCGTCGACACGGACGCCATCTGCGCGGCGATCAAGGACGTGTTCACGGACACCCGCTCGATCCTGGAGCCGGCCGGCGCGCTGGCCATCGCCGGCGCCAAGGCGTACATCGAGCGCTCGCAGCTGACCAAGAACCCGATCAGCAACGAGACGCTGGTGACGATCGCCTGCGGCGCCAACATGAACTTCGACCGGCTGCGCTTCGTGGCCGAGCGCGCCGAGCTGGGCGAGTTCCGCGAGGCCGTGTTTGCCGTCACGATGGCCGAGCAGCGGGGCAGCTTCAAGCGCTTCTGCTCCCTTGTCGGCCCGCGCAATGTCACCGAGTTCAACTACCGCATCAGCGACAAGGACCAGGCCCACGTGTTCGTCGGCGTGCAGATCGCCGACCGCAACGAATCGAGCGCGCTGGCGCGTCGCTTCGAGGAGCACGATTTCAAGACGCTCGATCTCACCAACGACGAACTGGCCAAGACTCACTTGCGCCACCTGGTGGGCGGACGCAGCGCGCTGGCCAAGGACGAGCTGCTGTACCGCTTCGAGTTCCCGGAGCGCCCGGGCGCGCTGATGCGCTTCCTGGACAGCATGGCGCCGAACTGGAACATCTCGCTGTGCCACTACCGCTCGCAGGGCGGCGACGTGGGCCGCATCC
Organism: Pseudoduganella chitinolytica; assembly: GCF_029028125.1. GTDB lineage: Bacteria > Pseudomonadota > Gammaproteobacteria > Burkholderiales > Burkholderiaceae_D > Rugamonas > Rugamonas chitinolytica. The sequence continues at coordinate 5,562,034 of NZ_CP119083.1, read as the reverse complement.
TGATCGGCCTGCAAGTGCCGCCGGAAGAGATGGGCGAATTCGCCAACTTCCTCGCCACGCTGGGCTACCGATACTGGGACGAGACGCAGAACCCCGTCTACAAACTGTTCCTTTAAGCCGCTTAAAAACCCGGGACAGACCCCTGTTTTGAGGAAACTTTCCTCAAAACAGGGGTCTGTCCCGGGTTTGTCTTTTGCGCTACCATGGCGGGCTTTCCCGCACCAAAAGCCACGCCGCCATGACCAATTCCGCCGACCAGTCGCCACTGGGCAAGAACTCCGCCTACCGTACCGATTACGCGCCCGAGCTGCTGTTTCCGATCTCGCGCCAGGGCAAGCGCGACGAGCTGGGCCTGTCAGGCACGCTGCCCTTCTTTGGGGTCGACATCTGGAACGCCTATGAGCTGTCGTGGCTGAACATGCGTGGCAAGCCGCAGATCGCCGTGGCACGCATCACCGTGCCGGCGGACTCGCCCAACATCATCGAGTCGAAGTCGTTCAAGCTGTACCTGAACTCATTCAATCAAACCCGCCTGGGCGGGCCGGAAGCGCTGCGCGACCTGTTGCAGCAGGACCTCTCGGCCGCCGCCGGCGCCAGCGTGCACGTCGTGCTGACGTTGCAGGAAGACTTCGGCAAGCTGCAGATGGGCGAGCTGGACGGCGTGCTGCTGGACCGCCTCGATATCGAAGTGGACAACTACGCGCCCCAGCCGGAAGTGCTGAAGGCGAACTTCGACGAGCTGCCCGTCGAGGAGACGCTGGTGTCGCACCTGCTGAAGTCAAACTGCCTCGTCACGGGACAGCCGGATTGGGGCAGCGTGCAGATCACGTATGCGGGGCCGCAGATCGACCAGGAAAGCCTGCTGAAGTACCTGATCGGTTTCCGCGAGCACAACGAGTTCCACGAACAGTGTGTGGAACGCATCTTCACGGACATCCTGCGCCAGTGCCGGCCCCAGCACTTGAGTGTGTATGCGCGCTATACCCGCCGCGGCGGCCTTGATATCAATCCATGGCGCACCAACTACAGCAGTGGGGGACGACCGTCCAATCTCCGCAACGCAAGGCAATGATCTGTGCCCAGTCAAAACTTTTTCATGGGGTTTTGCTCTGCCGAAGGCCAAGCGGAGTAGCATGGGTACAGGCAGGCAAAAATCGGCGGATGAGCAAATGGCCGAGCAAAAAGCAGGCAGGCGGCCGGGTTTTGACGTAGAAATAGCCCCCAACTGAGTCAGTGCATTTGTGATAATTTTGTTGTCAGCTTCAGATCGCTCCCGCTGTTGTCCTGAACACAACCCGGGCCGAGCAATTTCAAGTTACACGACGGACAAAGAGGCCTATAATTCTGCTCGCCAGTCCCTTTTGTGCGCCGCACCATATTACGTCGCGTTATGAACAACCTGAGTAAAATCCTGTCGCCCGAGAACGTCCAGCTGGATCTGGAAGTGTCGAGCAAGAAGCGCGCTTTCGAGCAAGCCGGCCTGATCTTCGAGAACAATTGCGGAATCGCCCGCTCGACAGTGTCGGACAACCTGTTCGCGCGCGAACGCCTGGGTTCCACGGGCCTCGGCCATGGCGTCGCCGTGCCGCACGGTCGCATCAAGGGGTCGAAGAGCCTGAAGTCGCCACTGGCCGCGTTTGTCCGGCTGGCCGAGCCGATTCCGTTCGAGTCGCCGGACGGCAAGCCCGTGAGCCTGCTGTTCTTCCTGCTGATTCCGGATCACGTGACGCAGCAGCACCTGGAGATCCTGTCCGAAATTGCCGAGATGTTCTCCGACGACAGCTTCCGCACGGCTCTCGCCACCGATCCGGACGCCCGCTCCGTGTATCGCCGTATCGTCAATTGGCAACCCAGCCTGCAGGCCGCAGGTTAAACTAAGGGATCGATATTTTCTGCGGGTAACACCATGTTGCAATCTCCTCTGACGATCCAACGGCTGTACGACGACAATCGGGAGACATTGCAACTGGGCTGGTTTGCCGGCTTCCCCGGCGGCGAGCGCCAGATTTCCGGCGACGCCGCCTCCGCCGCCGACCAGGTGGGCCACCTGAACACGATCCACCCGGGCCGCATCCAGGTCTTCGGGCACCAGGAAATCAATTACTACCACCGCCTCAAGGCGCTGACGCGGGCCCACGTCATCGGCGAGCTGATCGCTGGCGGGCCGCCCGCGCTGATCATCGCCCAAGGGCTGGAAACGCCGCCCGATATCCTCGCGATCTGCGACGAAAAGAATATTCCCCTGTTTTCCACGCCACTGCCGGCAGCGCAGGTGATCGACTTCCTGCGCGTCTACCTGTCGAAAAAGCTGGCCCAACGCATCATCATGCATGGCGTATTCATGGACGTATTGGGCGTCGGCGTGCTGATCACGGGCGATTCCGGACTGGGCAAGAGCGAGCTGGGCCTGGAACTGATCTCGCGCAGCCATGGCCTGGTGGCGGATGACGCCGTCGAATTCTCGCGCATCGCGCCAAACATGATCGAAGGGCGCTGCCCGCCCCTGCTGCAGAACCTGCTGGAAGTGCGCGGGCTGGGCCTGCTGGACATCAAGGCCATCTTCGGCGAAACGGCCGTGCGCCGCAAGATGCGCCTGAAGCTGATCGTCCACCTGGTGCGGCGCTCTGCGCTGGAAGAGGAAGTGGAACGCCTGCCGTTCCAGTTCCCGACGGAAGACGTGCTGGGCCTGCCGATCCGCAAAGTCGTCATTCCCGTCGCCGCCGGCCGCAATATCGCCGTGCTGCTGGAGGCTGCCGTGCGCAATACCATCCTGCAGTTGCGGGGGATCGATACGTTGCAGGAGTTTATGGAGCGCCAGAGACAGGCCATGAGCGGCGACTGAAGTCGCAAGGGTCTGTCCCCGCAGGGGACTGACCCTGAAGTTTGCCAAGTCCGTCGAGACGCTTCGGACTTCGGGGTCAGTCCCTTGCAGGGACAGACCCCAGGTCGGTAAGCGTCTCTCCTGCATCAACCGACCGGGTCGCGGCGCATCCCTGCCGCGGAAGAAAACCGGGGTCAGTTCCGCAGGGACAGACCCCAAGCCAGGGTGCACATTAAGCATAACTGCGCAACCGCCCCGCATACCGCCGCAGGGGCTCGCTCGACGAAACCCCCGCTTCACCAACGGCAAGCGATGAGCGGCGACTGAAGTCGCAAGGGTCTGTCCCCGCAGGGGACTGACCCTGAAGTTTGCCAAGTTCATCGAGACGCTTCGGACTTCGGGGTCAGTCCCCTGCAGGGACAGACCCCAAGCCAGGGTGCACATCAAGCATAACTGCGCAACCGCCCCGCGTACCGCCGCAGCGGCTCGCACGCCGATGCTTCGGCCTTGGCGCACCATGCCGCCAGGCTGGCCAGCAGTTGCTCCGGCGATGCGTGCGAGCGGCGCCACAGCGTGGCCAGCTCGCTGCGCAGTTCGTGGACATGCCGCAACACGTCGCTGTGGGCGAGGAGCGCCTGCAGCCGGTGCTGTTGCTCGCCGTCCAGGTAGCCTGGATCGCGCCGCAGCAGCGGCCGGGCGGCACGCCACAGTGCCGGATCGAAGCGGCGCAGCGCGGCCGTTTCCTGCCGCCATACGCGCCTCAGGGCACCGCTCAGCTCCGCCATCACCCGCGCCCGGTTGGCCAGCACCACGGCCAGCGTGTGCATGTCGACCTCCTGCTTGCCTGGCTGCGCCCGGGGCCGGACCGGCAGCGGCCGCACGACGGCCAGGCCCAGCCAGCGCAGCAGCGTGATGTACATCCAGCCTGCGTCGAACTCGTACCAGCGCACCGACATCTTTGCCGAGCTGGCGTACGCATGGTGGTTGTTGTGCAGCTCTTCCCCGCCGATCAGCAGGCCCAGCGGCAGCAAATTGGTCGCCGCTTCCGGGCAATCGAAATTGCGGTAGCCCCAGTAATGCCCCGCGCCATTGATGACGCCCGCCGCCAGCACGGGGATCCACATCATCTGCACCGCCCAGACGGTGGCGCCGATGACGCCGAACAGCAGCAGGTCGAGCACCAGCAGCACGCCCACGCCCTGCCACGTGAAGCGGCTGTACAGGTGCCGTTCGATCCAGTCGTCCGGGGTGCCCGCGCCATAGCGGCGCACCAGCTCGCGGTCGGCCGCGGACACGCGGTACAGCTCGGCCCCCTGCCACAGCACCTTGCGGATGCCCAGCACGACGGGGCTGTGCGGGTCCTTCGGCTGCTCGCAATGCGCGTGGTGGGCCCGGTGCACTGCCACCCATTCCCGCGTCACCATCCCGGTCGTCAGCCACAGCCAGAAGCGCAGCACGTGGGCGACGGCGGCATGCAATGTTACTGAACGGTGCGCTTGCGAACGGTGCAGGTAGACGGTGACGCCGATAATGGTCAAGTGCGTGGCGGCAAGTGTGTAGAGCACGATGCCCCATGCGCTCGCATGCGCAAGGCCGGAAGTCAGGAATTCCATCAGGCACTCCTTGTAGTGGCCGGCGCGGCGGGTCCGCGTGACGGCCATGCCAGTCTACGCCGTCCACGCCGCCCAGGCCACGTTTTCCGCCGCTTGCCATTTGCACGCTTCAGCGTGCTCCCTGCCAATCGGCATGCTACGCTGGACCCAACGACGAAGGAGCCCGATGCCCCCGCCATCACCGTTCTCGCAATTGCCCGCACTGACCTGGCGTCGTGGCGGCCGCCTCTCCTTGCCTGCCGCCGCCAAGCAACCGTGACGCCCGATCATCCAAGCGCCCTGTCGAGCGCGATGTCGAACTACCAGTGGTTCCTGCTGCTGGGCTGCCTGATGCTGGCACGCGGGCTGTGGGGGACGCCCATCGCGCGCCTGCCATTCACCTCCGCCATCATCTACCTGGCCATCGGACTGTTGCTGGGCCCGCTCTGCTTCAATTTCTTCGCCTTCGACGCCTACGCGGCCGCCCCCCTGCTCGAGGTGCTGACGGAAGTGGCGGTGCTGATCTCGCTGTTCTCGGCCGGCATCAAGATGCCCGTGCCCGTCACCCTGCGCCGCTGGGGCGCGCCGATCCGGCTGGCCTGGCTGGCCATGGCGCTGTCCGTCGGCCTGATCGCGCTGTTCTGCTGCACCGTGCTGGACATGCCGCTGGGCGCCGGCGTCCTGCTGGGCGCCCTGCTCGCCCCTACCGACCCGGTGCTGGCATCGGACGTACAACTGCGCCATGCGGGCGACAGCGATCCGCTGCGCTTCACGCTGGGATGCGAGGCCGGGATGAACGACGGCAGCGCGTTCCCGTTCGTCATGCTGGGCCTCGGGTTGCTGGGCCTGCACGACCTGGGTCCCTGGGGCCTGCACTGGCTGGCCGTCGAACTGGTGTGGGGCACCCTCGGCGCCGTCGCCATCGGTGCCCTGTGCGGCATGGCACTGGCGCGCGTCAATTTCGCGCTGCGTCGCAGTCGTCCCGGCCACGAAGTGCTGGACGACCTGATGGGCCTGGGGCTGATCGCGCTGGTGTACGGCGTGGGCCTGGCCGCGCACGTGTGGGGCTTCCTGGCCGTGTTCTGCGCCGGCGTCGCCCTGCGTCAGACGGAACAGACGCTGGTGCGGCGTGCCGAAGCCCAGGCGGGCGCCCAGCGACCGCTGACGCCGGAACAACTTGCCGACACGACACCGCCCACCGTGAGCGACGGCACGCTGCTGTTCAAGGAGCACCTGGAGCGGCTGTCCGAACTGATGCTCGTGCTGCTGCTGGGCGGCGCCGTGACGACGCTGCTGTTCGACTGGCGCAGCTGGGCGGCGGCCCTGTTCCTGTTCTTTGTCGCACGTCCCGCCAGCGTGCTGCTGGCCCTGGTGGGCAGCCCCACCACCCCGCGCATGCGCGTCATCGCCGCCTGGTTCGGGGTGCGCGGCATCGGCTCGCTGTACTACCTGATGTATGCGATCAACCACGGCCTGCCGCAAGCGCTGGCGCAGGACCTGATCAACCTGACCCTGGCCGTGATCGTGCTGTCGATCGTCATCCACGGCACCAGCGTGACGCCGCTGCTGGACCGCTTCTGGCGCAAGTGACGTGACCGGTGCGGTGGCCAATGCGGCGGCGCGGCCGGTGAATTCAGGTATCATGCGCGCATGCGTATCGTCCTCATTACCGGCATTTCCGGCTCGGGCAAATCGGTTGCCCTGAACGTCCTCGAAGACACTGGTTTCTATTGCGTGGACAACCTGCCGCCAGCGCTGCTGGCCAATCTCGTTGCGACCTTGAGCGAGGATGGTACCGAGGCGCTGGCCGTCGCCGTCGACGCGCGCAGCGCCGCCTCGCTGGCCTCCCTGCCCGGCGACATCCGCAAGCTGAAGGATGCCGGCCACGACGTCAAGGTCATGTTCCTGACCGCGAATACCCATTCGCTGGTCGCGCGGTTCTCCGAGACGCGGCGCAGCCACCCGCTGTCGCACGAGCTGCATCCGGGCCAGAACCCGGCGGCGCGGCGTACGCTGATCGAATGCATCCAGGAAGAGCGCGAGCGCCTGTCCGCCATCGAGCAGCTGGGCCACGTGATCGACACGTCGGAACTGTCGGCCAACAAGCTGCGCGGCTGGATCAAGGACCTGGTGGAAAGCGAGAACGCGCCGCTGACGCTGTTCTTCGAATCGTTCGCCTTCAAGGTGGGCGTGCCGCAGGATGCGGACTACGTGTTCGACGTGCGCGCCATCCCGAATCCCTATTACGACCTGACCTTGCGCCCGCTGACGGGGCGTGACGCACCCGTCATCGCCTTCCTCGACGCGCAGCCCAGCGCCGAGGAGATGTTCCTCGACATCCGCGCCTTCATCGAAAAGTGGCTGCCCGCGTTCAAGAAGGACAACCGCAGCTACCTGACCGTCGCCATCGGCTGCACGGGCGGCCAGCACCGCTCCGTCTATATGGCGGAACGGCTGGCGCAGTACTTCAACGACGCCGAGCGCGTCGTGCTGCGGCACCGCGAGCAGTCGTGACCTGTCAGCGCAGGTAGGGCGCGACGTTGGCCGCGATGCGCGCCAGCTCCCCCTCCTGCAACGGCAACTGGCAGAACGCCGCCCAACCCTCGCGCGGGCGCAGGTTCTCGCCCGCCGCGGCATCCGAACCGTACAGGATGCGGTCCACGCCGATCTGGCGGATGCGCCGCGCCAGCCTGGCCGCATCGGATTCTTTCATGCCGGGACGAGCCAGCGACGCGACGTCGAAATACAGTCGGCGCACGCGCCGGTCGTGCCTTGCCACCGCCTCCGCCAATACCGCCAGCGCATCGTCCGCCGGCGCATCGCCGTAGCCCGGCCCCGTGCCGGCCATGTGCGCGACCTGCACCGTGACGTTGGGCGCGGCCGGCAACAGCTCTTCCAGGAACACCCTTGCCTGCGCGGCGCCGTACGGCCGGCGCTTCGACACGGACGCGCGCAGGTGCACGACCAGCGCCATGCCGTGGCGGTTGGCCGCCGCGAAGATTTCCTTCAACCGCGCGGCATGCTCCGGGTTTTCCAGCTGGATGTCGGAATTTCCGAAGTGGAGCTTCAGCCCATGGCGCAGCTGCGGGCTGGCCGCGCAGCGCGCCACCTCGTCCAGCGCGTACTCCTTGAGCGGATTGACGCTGCCGAACGCCCGCAGGCGCCCAGGGAACAGCGCGGCCTGCGCGGCGTTCCAGTCGTTCTCCGCCTTGACCTTGGTGTACTCGTCGTCGATCTTGCGCGCCGGGCTGCCGTATACGTACGCGGTGGACAACAGCACGGCGCGGCGGATGGCCGCGCTGTCGAGCAGCTCGACCAGGCCGGCCGCCGCGATCGCCGGCGGGCCACCGGCGCCCGTGTCCAGCAGCCGCGCCATCGCGGGACTGAACAGGTGCTGGTGGTGGTCGGCCACGGGAGCGGGCGTCGCGCTCGCCCAGGCCGGCACGGGAGCGGCCAGCGCGCCCAGGAGTTTCAGCAGTTGGCGGCGCTGCATGGTGACCTCGCCGTTACAGGTGGCGCAACGGGTGCGCGTGGGCCGGCCAGGGCGGCTCGAAGAAGCGCGCGACCATCGCCTGTGTCACCTCCGCCAGCGCCGGCGGATTCCAGCGCGGCGCGTTGTCCTTGTCGATGACGAGCGCGCGCACGCCTTCCAGCACTTCGCCGTGCTCGAACGTGCGGCGCACCAGGTTGCGCTCCAGGCGCAGGCAATCCGCCACGTCCAGCGTCGCGCCGCGCTTGAGCAGTTCGAACGTCACGCACATCATCAAGGGCGAGCGCTGCTCCATCGCACGCAGTGCCTGCCGCGCGAACGAGGCGTCGTCGCCACGCAGCGAGTCCATGATGGCGGCCACGGAATCGTGGCCGAAATGGCGGTCGATCAGCGTGCGCTGCGCGGCCAGGCCGCTGTCCCCCGCGCCCGCGCGCAGCGGCCGGGCAAACGTGGCCACCGCCTCGCGCAATCCTCCCCCCGCGGTGGAGTCGATCAGGTCGGACAGCGCCGCCAGCTCGGCCTGCGGCACGTAATGGTCGGCCAGGCCCAGGTAGAGCGCATCGGCAGCGCCCACCGTCAGCCCGGTAAGGCCCAGGTAGAAGCCCAGCCGGCCGGGGGCACGCGACAGGAAATGGCTGCCGCCCACGTCCGGGAACAGGCCGATGTTCACCTCCGGCATCGCCATCTTGGTATTGTCCGTCACGACACGCACGCCGCAGCCGGGCCCGCCTTGGGCGATGCCCATGCCGCCGCCCATGACGACACCTTCCATCAGGGCGATGTACGGTTTCGGGTAGTAATGGATCAGGTGATTGAGCGCGTACTCCTCCGTGAAGAAATCCTCCAGCAGCGCGCTGCCGCCCTGCGGCGTGGCATGACCGGCCTCGTGGAAGAAGCGGATGTCGCCGCCCGCGCACAAGGCCTTGGCGCTGCTGCTGCGCACGACCACCGCCGCCACCGCTTCGTCGTCGCGCCAGCGCAGCAACGCATCCGTCATGGCTCGCACCATGTCGAGCGACAGCGAATTGAGGGCCTTGGGACGGTCGAGCGTGATGAAACCAGTACCGTTACCGACGCTAATATGGACGTGTTCGCTCATGGCAGCAGGAAGAGTAGAAGGTAACCTATTCTAGCGCGGTGCCGGGCGAATATTGTGTTGAAAGAAGGTAGCGGAACAGCGTTGCGTTGCCGACTACGGTCGAGCTCGTGCCCCACCGCGGTGACTGTCACCGCGGTGGGACACGAGCCCGGCCGTGAGCTGGGCTGTGCAGCCGATTACGCCCGTTCCACCGCCAGCGCGATGCCCTGGCCGCCGCCGATGCACAACGAGACCACCGCCCGCTGCTCGCCGGTGCGCTGCAGGGCGTGGGCCACCTTGGTCAACAGGACCGCACCCGTGGCGCCGATCGGGTGGCCATGGGCGATCGCGCCGCCGTCGACGTTGAAGCGCTCGGGATCGATGCCCAGCTCGTCCCGCACGACCAGGCCCACCGCCGCGAATGCCTCGTTCACTTCGAAGCGGTCGACATCCTGGACCTGCCACTGCGCCTGCGCCAGCGCCAGCTTGATGGCGGGCACGGGACCGAAGCCGAACAGGCCCGGCTCGACCGCCGCGACGCCGATGCCGCGGATCGCGAGCTGGGGCTGCAATCCCAGCGCGGCCGCCAGCTCGCGCGTGCTGACCACCATGGCGGCCGCTCCCGCGTTCAGCCCGGGCGCGTTGCCCGCCGTAATCGTGCCGTCCTTGCGGAAGGCGGGCTTCAGCCTGGCCAGGCCCTCCTCCGTGGTATCGGGCCGGTTCGCTTCGTCCCTGGCGAAGACCACCTGGCCCTTGCGCGTGGCGATGGTGACGGGCACGATCTGGGTATCGAACCAGCCGGCATCCTGCGCGGCGGCGAAGCGCTGCTGGCTGGCGGCCGCGAAGCGGTCCTGTGCCGCCCGGGACACTTCGTATTTCGCCACCAGGTCTTCCGTATGCCAGCCCGAATGCTGGTCCGAGAACGCGTCGTTGAGGCCATCGCGCAGCAGCGCGTCCAGCGCCTGCGTGTGCCCCATCCGCGCGCCGTGGCGCAGCGCCGGCATCAGATAGGGGGCCAGGTCCATGTTCTCCGCGCCGCCCGCGATCACCAGGTCGGACAGCCCCGCACGGATCTGCGCATAGGCCGTCACGACCGCCTGGGCGCCGGAGCCGCACACGCGGTTGACCGTGTGCGCGGGCACCGAAACAGGCAGGCCGGCGTTGACCGCTATCTGGCGCGCGACATTCATGCCATTGCCGGCCTGCAGCACGTTACCCATGACCACTTCGTCGACGTGCTCCGGCGCCAGGCCGGTGCGATCCAGCAGCGCCTTGACGACGTGCGCGCCCAGGGCCGCCGCCGGCGTGTCCTTCAGGGTACCGGCAAACGCGCCGATCGGCGTGCGCAGCGCGGAACTGATGACGATTTCATCCATCACGAAGCTCTCCTGTCAAAGTGAACAATGGGGGGCCGGTGCGCGGCTCAACTGCGCGCCGGTCCGAAAAAATCCACCACGATACCAACCACGCCCGGGTCCTTGAGCAGGCGGCGGTGTCCCAGCCCGCTGGTGGTATGCAGGCGTGGGTCCGGCAAGTGGCCAACCAGCGTTTGGGCCGCGGCGTGCGGCACCGTGCTGTCCTCCAGGTCGTGTATCACCAGCGTGGGCACGGCGATGCGGGGCGCCAGGCAGGCCGCGTTCACCGTGGCGAACGGCACCTGCTCTCGCGCCTCGATCAGGGCGATGGTCTGTGCCAGCACGCGCTCGGACAGTCCCAGCATCCGGCCCATGTTGTGCGTCTCCTCCGTCAGCGAGACAGGTGCCGAGACCAACGCGAGCTTGTCCACCGCCAGTCCCTGCACCACCGCGTGGGTGATCGCCGCCCCGCCCATCGAATGGCCGACCATGGCGTGCAACCGCCCCAGCCGCGCGCCGACAAAGCGCAGCGCGCGGGAGAACTGCTGCAGGTTGCCGGTCCAGCCCGCGCTGCGGCCATGGCCCGGCTGGTCCATCAGCACGACCGCCCAGCCGGCCGCACTGAGTGCCTCGGCAATCTTCGCCAGTTGCAAGCCATGGCCGGCCCAGCCGTGCGTCATCAGGATGCGCGGCGCACCCGCCAGCGCCGGGTAGTGGTACAGCGTCACCGACGCGTCCTCGAACGGCACCGGCTCGACGCGCACGCCCGCCGGCACCGTGGCCTTGCGCGTCGCGCGCTTGGTCGGCAGCGGCGTGCGAAACAGCAGCGCCGCGAACCTGGCAGCGCTGTCGGGGGCCACCCGTTGCGTCAGGCCCAGCGCGGCTTGCAGCGCGCCGAGCATCAGGCTGCCGGACGGCTTGTGCGCCGCAGGTCGACCTGGATCGACGCCATCGGCGGCATCGGTACCGCCGCGCGCAGGCGCTTGCGGATCGGTTTCGGTATGCATGATTTCCCTATTGGTCATCGCCGCGGGCCGCTGCCGTGGCAGCTCAGAATTCCACCATCGTGAAATCCTCTTTCTTGACGCCGCACTCGGGGCAGGTCCAGGAGTCCGGGATATCGTCCCAGCGGGTCCCCGGTGCCAGGCCATCGGTGGGAGAGCCATCCTTTTCGGAATAGATCCAGCCGCAGACGAGGCACATCAGGGTCTTGTATTCAGCGACGGTTTCAGTCATTGCCAGGTTCCAGTTCAGTTGAAGTCAGGTGTGCGTCGCCCACGAAGCGGGCGATCAGTTCCTTGACCGGGGCGGCCGACAGGATGCGGCTGTGGCCAAGGCCGGAGGTCTGTTCCAGGCGCACGTCCTGCAGGCTGCGCAGCAGCCGTTGCGCCTCGGTCAGCGGTACCACGGGGTCGTGCTCGTCGTGCACCACGAGTACCGGCACGTCCATCGCCGCGCCCAGCACGCCGATGTCCCAGTGGCTGACCGGCACGCCGTTCTGCACGTGCAGGCGGTCGTAGATCCGGTCGATCACGGTGCGCGGCAATTGCTGCTGGTGGCTGCATGCCCAGCGTTCCAGCACGGTGGACAACGATACCGGCGCGGCGATCAGCACCATGCGCCGCACGGCCCGCGCATGCTGCTCGCTGGCCTGCGCGACGGCCGCCACCGAGGCGATCGAGCCGAGCGAGTGGCCGATGACGACCTGCACGTTGCCCAGCGAGCGGAGGGCGGCGCCCACCGCGCCCACGAAGCGTGTCATCGTGGTCTTATTGCCGGCCGACTCGCCATGCGCCGGCGCGTCGAACGACGCCACCTGGAAGCCCAGCGCCAGCAGCGGCTTGACGAAGCCGATCATGCTGCTGCTGTCCGAGCCCCAGCCGTGCACCAGCAGCACGGTGGGTCCGTCGTTCTTCCACAGGTAGCCGCGGCGCACGTCGTCGTTGCCGGCGATGTCGAACGTCTGCGCCCCCAGCGGCATGCGGAATTGTGTGCGGCCGCCTTTCGAACGCGAGCGCCCGAAGGCATCGGCCGCGATGCGGCCAGCCAGCCGGGGCGCCAGCAACGCGCCCAGCTGGTAGCCGGCCCGGGCCACGATGGCGCCCAGGCCGGGGGCCGGCGCTGGTGCCGGCTTCGGCGACAACGGCGGCGATGGTGAAGTAATGTCGGTCATGGCTGTGTCCTGCGTGGCGCCGTCGGTGATGGATCAGGTGTTCGGCACCGACGACGCGGTCCCGTCGACCACGGCGCGCCGCTCGGCCGAATCCGTGTAGTAGCCGGAATCGAGATCGTAGAAATGGCAGTTGCGGATGACCCACCACAGGTCGCCGAAGCTGAAGTTCTTCTCCCGGATCATCCCCGGATACGCCTGCTTCAAGGCGGCTTGGGCCTTCTGCAGGTTATAGAACGGCACCACCGGCGCCACGTGGTGGGCGGTGTGGATGGAGATGTTATGGGTCAGGAACAGCAGCCATTTCGGGTAGCGGTAGTCCGTCGTCACCAGCATGCGGCTGGCGTTCGTCGTCCAGTGCTCCGACGTCAGGAACGGGATGTCGGCCGACGTATGGTGCATCAGCGTCGTCACGCTGAACCACGTGTGGATCGCGATCCACGGCAGGAAGAACAGCAGGAAGAAGCCCATCAGGCCCGTGAACCAGACCAGCGCGCCGAAGTACACGACCGAGGCGATCGCCACGAACGCGATCGAACGGCGCACGTCGCTGCGCATGTCCTTTTTCGGGAAGAACCCGGGCCGGAAGCCCGACACGACCCAGTAGTTGATCGTGCCGGCCCAGAACAGCCACGTGCGGGTGCCCATGTAGACGAAGCGCTGGCCGAACGACATGCGCTTGTACATGTCGCGCGGGATCGGCCGCCAGTCGGTGTCGAGCTCCAGGCTGTTGGTGTGGAAGTGGTGCAGGTTGTGCACGTGCTTCCACGAATAGAACGGGTACAGCAGCGGCAGCAGCGCCACGTGCCCGATGACGATGTTGAGCGTCTTGTTGCGCGAGAAGGAGTTGTGCCCGCAGTCGTGGGCGATGCAATGCAGCCCCCAGCCGCCCAGCCCGGCGATGACGTACAGGGGCAGGTAGAAGCCCCAGTGCGGTGCATACGCGACCCCGACGATGGCGCCGATGTACAACGCATAGCTGATGAGGAAGCCGGCCAGGCCGCGCCAGACGCGCGGCTCGAAATACGACTTCGGAATCGCTTCGGCGAGCCGGGCGCCTTCCAGCGTCTTGCTCTTGTCCAGGAACGCCTCGAAATCCGGCCCTGGCGATGATGGGTAGCTATTTGCGGACGGCATTGATGTCTCCAGATTTAGGCGGTTGCGTTGAGACCGAGTTCCGTGGCCAGGTGAGCGCTCAGCTCATCGATGCTGGGGTGTTCGAACAGCAGCGCCGGCGACAGGCGTTGTTCGACCAGCTTTTCCAGGTCGCCGGAAACCTGCACCGCGACGATGGAGTCGAGGCCGTACAGCTCGAATTTCCTGGCCGTGTCGATCTCGCTGGGATCGACTTTCACTTGCTTGGCCAGGCGCCTGACCAGCCATTGCCGGATCGCTTCCTCGCTCAGCGGCTCATTGTTTTCCACTTCCTTGCCGCCTTTGCGGAAGAAGCCGAACAGGCCGCCCGACTTGTTTTCTTGAGACATGATTTCTCCTGGGGTGAATGTGAAGGTGAATCGGGATACGTGTTGTAATTTTTATGGTTCAGACCGCGCGTTTGCGCATCCTGGCGATGGTCTTCTCGTCCGGTTGACGCAGGTTCCAGACGACGCCGAGTTTTCCCAAGCCGGCCAGCAGCCAGCCGCTCAGGTCCGGTTCCCACCATTTGACGCCGTGCCGGAACGAGCCCGGGAAGGCATGGTGGTTGTTCTGCAGGCCTTCGCCGAACGTCAGGATGGCGACGGTCCAGTTGTTGGCGCTGTTGTCGTCCGTCTTGAAGGGCTTGCGGCCGATCATGTGGCATACCGAGCCCACGCACCATGCTGCCTGGTTGGCGAGGAACACGCGCGCCAGGCCACCGAACAGGAAGCCGCTGTACGCGGCGTCCCAGGTGCCGCCGATGGCGCCGCCGATCGCGGCCGGCAGCACCAGGCCCACCAGGATCCACAGGCCGTAGGTGCGGTGGTAGAAGAACAGCTTGCGGTTGGCGAGGATGTCGGGTGCGAAGAAGTTCCAGCCCGAGACGTCCCTGGCCAGCATCCACGGCATGTGGGCGTACCACAGGCCGCGCAGGCGGCCCAGCACGCCCGGGCCGTGCAGGTTGGGCGTGTGCGGATCGCCATGCTGGTCGCTGTACGTGTGGTGCCGGCGGTGCGTGGTGACCCAGAACATGATCGGGCCCTGCGCCGCCATCGAACCGCAGATCAGCAGCAGGCCTTCGAAGAACGGCGACGTATTGAACGTCTTGTGGGCCAGGTAGCGATGGAAGCCCATCGTGATGCCGCCCATGTGCAGGAAGTAGAAGACGCCGAACAGCACGGCATCGGTCGTCGTCATGCGCCCTGCCAGCGCGCGCTGCAGCGCCAGCACGAAGCCGACCAGCGGGATCAGCATGACCGCCAGCGCGGTCACCTGCTTGATGGTGGCGCCGATGCCGGTCAACGGCGCGATGCCCGGCCTCAGGGCGGGACCGGCGGCACTGGCCGGCTTGGGCGGTAAGGTCTTGGTTTGCGTAGTCATGGCGTTTCCAGGGTCGTTATTGAGAGGTTTCCGGTCCGGCGGACGGTTCGGTGTTCTGGCGCTGGCGGATGTCCCACGCCAGGCCGACGAGGCCCAGGAAGCGGATCACCCAGGCCGTGGTGTCGATCTGCCAGAAGTGGAAATCGTTGTGGGCCAGCGCGGGATTGGCGTGGTGGTTGTTGTGCCAGCCGCCGCCGGCCGATACCAGCGCCAGCCAGCCGATGTTGCCGCTGGTGTCGCGCGTCGGGTTGGGCCGCTTGCCGAACGTGTGGCCGATCGAATTGACCGCCCACGTCACCTGGTCCAGCAGGAAGATGCGGGCCAGGCCACCCCACAACAGGCCTCCCACCGCGCCCTCGGGGCCGCCCAGCGCGGCGCCGATCGCGGTCGGGATCGCCAGGCCCAGTACCACCCAGCTCAGGTAGTGCTGGTTGACGAACAACACCACCCGGCTGCCGAACAGGTCCGGCACGTATGTGCTCCAGTTGCTGCGCTTGACGGTAAACAGCCAGCCCACGTGGCCGTGCCACAATGCCTTGAGACGGCCGCGCCAGCCCGGCGACAGGACCCGCGGCGAATGGGGATCGCCGTCCTGGTCGGTGAAGACGTGATGCATGCGGTGCGTCGCCGCCCAGAACAGGATCGGTCCCTGCGCCGCCATGCAGCCGAGGATGCCGATCAGCGCCGTCGTCACCGGTCCGGCCTTGAAGGCGCGGTGCGAGAAGAAGCGGTGCAGGCCGCCCTCGACGCCGAACGACGTCAGGAAGTACATGACGCCGAGCAGCACCATGTCCTGCCGCTTCAGGCCGAAGTGCAGCGAGTACCAGAGCGCGGCCACGAAGCCGACGGCCGGCGTCAGCACCGTGATGTAGGCAAGCCGGCGCGCACGGCTGTCGCCGTCCTGCTGCGCCTGCAGCTTGGCGCCGGTCGCTGCCGCCGCGGGAGTCTTGGTTGTCGTCACTGCTTACTCCTGTGGCAGAAGGATGGTGCTGTCGTTGGCTGCGGCCGGTGCCGGGCGCGGCTTGGCCAGCGCCAGTGCGCCCGCTTCGAAAGCGTCGCGGCAAGCGCTGCGGCGCACCTTGCCACTGGTCGTCAGCGGAATCGTCGACACCGGCGCCAGGTGCACGGTATGGGGCGCCACGCCGTGGCTCAGGGTGATCGCCGCGGCAATCGCATCCTCGACGTTTTCCAGGTCCTCGGCATTGAGCTTGGCCGAACGCAGGATCTCCGCCACCACGACCAGGTGCTCCTTGTCGTCGCGCGTGATGGCAAACGCCGCCACGCCGTTGGTGCGGATGGCCGGATGGCAGGCCTGCGCCACCGCCTCGATGTCCTGCGGGTACAGGTTGCGGCCGGCGAAGATGATCACGTCCTTGATGCGGCCCGTGATGTACAGCTCGTCGTCCATCATGAAGCCCAGGTCGCCTGTGCGCAGGTACGGGCCGTCCGTGGGATCGCCGGCGATGAAGGCGTGGAACACGTCGTCGCTGGCCTGGACCTGGTTCAGGTAGCCTTGCGCCACGCTGGCGCCCTTGAACCAGATTTCGCCCACCACGCCGGGCGGCAGTGCCTCCAGCGTTTCCGGATCGACGATCGCCATGACATGATCGGTGGCGACCGTGCCGCAGCTGATGATCGCGGTCGCGGCCGCATCCAGCCGGGCCGGGCGGATCAGGCCATTGGCGAGCGATTGCTGGTCAAGAAACAGCCGGTGCGGGAGCGCCTCGCGGTCCGCCTTGCCGGAAATGAACAGCGTGGCCTCGGCCAGGCCGTAGCATGGGACATAGGCGGTGCTGGAAAACCCGGCGCGGCCGAATTTTTCGGCAAAGCGGTCCAGGGTGCCCTGCCGCACCGGCTCGGCACCGCAGAACAGCAGCTTCAGGTTGCTCAGGTCGAGCCCGTCGATTTCTTCTTCCGTGATCGTGTCCACGCACAGGTCCAGCGCGAAATTGGGCCCGACCGAACTGGTGACCTGGTATGTCGACAGGCCCTTCAGCCAGCGCAGCGGCCGCTGCACGAAGTGGGCCGGCGTCATCATCACGAGCATGAAGCCGCTGTAGACGGACAACAGCAACGCTCCCATCAGGCCCATGTCGTGATACGGCGGCAGCCACGTGAAGCCCACGTGCTTCTGGGCCGTGCCCATGCGGATGTCCAGCACGCGGCTGTTGCTGATCAGGTTGGCGGCCGACAGCATCACGCCCTTCGGGTTGCCCGTGGAGCCGGACGTGTATTGCAGCAGGGCGGGAAAGTCTCCGGCCTGCCGTGCTTTGTCATATGCGATCTCGGGGACGGGCTGCCCATCCTGGGCCTCGAAGTAATCGCTGTCGATGAACAGCCACCCCGGGGCATTGCCTGCGGCCGAGAGCGCGGCATTGAGGCGGTCCACGGACGTGCGCAGGCTGCCTTCGGCGATTACCAGCTGCGCCTGGCAGTCATGGCAGATGCCGGCAAAGCGCCCGACGGCGCGGCTGCCAACCGGTGGGAACGACGGCACCGCCGTGGCGCCGGACTTGAAGATGGCAAACAGCGCGGTGACGTAATTCAGTCCCGGCTCCAGCACCAGCAGCACCCGGGCGCCCGGCGCCAGTTGCTGGCGCAGCTGGCGCGCCAGGCGGGCAGCGCGCTGGTCGAGCTGACGATAGGTCAGGTCGACAACGTCGTCTTCGCCGTTGCGCAGGAACCGCATGGCCACCTCGTCCGGCGTTGCCGCGGCGCGGCGGCGCAGCACCGCGTCCATGTCCTGTTCGTGGACCGCTGCCGCCACGGATGCCACTGCACTGATGCTCGAGCTGGAAGTCATTGGATACTCCATTAGGTAATTGCCGGGAAAACGTCGTGCTGCCGATATGACGGCGACACGCTGCCTGTCCGCCTCCGGCTGGAGGCGGGTTCAGGTACTGCTGCGTTGATACTGCTGCGTTGGTCCGCGTGGCTCGGCGCGCGCCGGCGCACGCTAGGCCGTCACGTGCTCCGGAACGGAGGCGTCGTCGCCCGCCTCGAAATACGAGGCGTCCAGGAATGGCAGCGTGCGTGCCTTCATGCGCGCCTGGAACAATTCGACGACGGGCCACGGCCGCATCGCCATCGCCATCAGCTTCACGTGCTGCTGGTCGCGCCAGTGGATGACGTTGGCCACCTCCAACGGCAGGCCGGCGACGGCGCCCGTCCACAGGCTCAAGGTCGTTGGCCCTACCGTCAGGCGCGGCCCGCTGGCGCGGCCGCCGTAGACGACGATCGAATGGCCGCAAATACGCTCGACGTCGGCGGCGCCGCTGATCGGCTTGCACGCCACGGGGCTGGTAAGCTGCGCCTCGGGCGCCAGCTTGAACGCCAGCTTGGGGTCCAGCACCTCATCGGCGGGAATCGGCGGCAGCGCGGTATCGGTGCCTTCCGGCAGCGACCACGCAGCGGCATCGATGAGGCCACCGCATGTTTCGCGCAGCGCCCGCCGCACCGGCGCGGGGAACGTGGCAAGGAAGATGTCCACCTCGACGCGCTGGCTGGACCGCCGCGCCACCGTCATGCCGCGGATGCGGCGATCCTCGAACTGGCCATGCCACTCCCGCGCGCTCATGTCCGGACCGCTCCAGCCGTGCCCTGGCTCGACCGTGGCGAAGATGCTGCCCGTGGCAGCGGCAAGCTGGTCCACGCGGGTGCGCCCGGCGGTTGCGCCGAACGTCATCGGGTGCCGCAAGAGGACCTCGTCCCTGGCCGTCGTCTCGAGTGCGCGCAGCAACTCGTCGACGTAGAGACTGGCATGTGCTGGGTGGTTCATCGTGACCTCTTTCTCTGCAAGGGTTGAATGGTCCGGTCGGCTCACACCGTCGCCCGGATGGCGGCCGTCGCCCCCATGCGCTCGAGGATCCGGCGCGCGGCGTAGGCGGGCCGGTCGAGCTGGATGTCGATCATCGGCGCCGTCGCGCTCCAGTTCGCCTGCAGGCTCTCGGCCACGTCCTTGTCTTCCATGACGGTCGAGTACACCTCCTTGGCCGTGAATTCCGTGAACATGTGGTTATCGACGTCGAAGTCGCGGTGCATGCCCACGAACACGTGGCTGGTGGTGTCGGTGGCCGGCGTGAAGATCGTTGTCGTGTAGACGTGGTAGACCTTGCCGTCGGCATCGCCGCAGGCGTGCGCCCGCGTTTCCACGCGCGTATTACCGATGGGCCAGTACAGCACTTCCTGCGAGCGGTCGATGTATTCCATCTGCAGGATGCGGGTGTACAGCGGCGGCGTCTTTTCGCGGCGCATGTAACGGCGCACGCGCACTTCGTTCTCGCCGATCAGGATTTCCGGCGGCGTCTCGACGATGTCGAGCGAGCCCAGCGTCTTCTGGTGGACAAAGGCGGCGTGCGAGATGTCGAGGATGTTGTCGATGCCGAACAGGTAATTGCAGTCGATGGTGCAGTAGCTCATCTTGCCCGCCAGTTCGGGCGCCGCGCAGACCCAGTGGTCGGGGATCGACGCCTCGTCCGCCTTGGCCGGATCGCCGGGCCACAGCCAGATGAAGCCATGCTTTTCGACGACGGGGAACGAGCGCACGCGCGCATTGATCGGGATCGTGCTCTGGCTGGGAATGCTGACGCAGGCACCCGAGCAGTCGTAGCGCAGGCCGTGGTACCAGCACTGCAGTTCGTCGCCCACCAGGCGGCCGCGCGACAACGGCACCTGGCGGTGCGCGCAGCGGTCTTCCAGTGCCACCACCTGCTCCGTCGAGGTGCGGTACATGACGACCTTCTCGTTCAGGATCGACCGGGCAAACGGCTCGCGTTTGATTTCACCGGACAGGGCTGCTGCATACCATGCGTCTTGGATGTACATGTTTCCTCACTTTGCCGCGCAGGCGGCGTTCTGCCAGCACCGGGACGGCACCGGCACGGCCTGGACGTTCAAAAAGGGTGGTGGTTATTTGTTCGCGACCGCGACCTTGGGGTCGATACCCTGCGTGTTCGGGTCGGCGTCACGGTCGAGGCGCCCGTCCGCGATGCGGTCGATGAACTCGTCGGCCACCGGTTGCATCTTCACGCATGGATACTGGAAGCGCCCAGTCGTGTAGCGCAGCGCGCCGAAGAAGGACGGCTCCACCTGCGCGTTCTTGCCTTCCAGCACGCGCATCGACTTCAAGTACCGGTGCAGCTCGGGCAGCCGGTAGCACGGCACCGCCGGATACTGGTGATGCTCGAGGTGGAAATTACTGCCGAAGAACAGCAACGTGTACAGCGGCGACGTGTAGCTGCGGCTGTCGACGTACCGGCCCGGCACCGTGCCCGTGTGCTCGATGTAGGCGCGCATGCTGCTGAGCACGTACAGCGTGATGTAGGGCACCAGCATCACGGCAAAGCCGAGCCAGGTCGAGTGGTACCAGATGAAACCGTACACGGTGACGAAGAACAGCACCAGGGCGGCGTTGATGCGTGAGATCCAGCGCATTTCCAGCGGCGTGAACGGCAGCTTGGTGTTTTCCGGCCACTCACGCCCGAACGCCATGCCCAGCGCGTTTTTCGTGTAGACGCGCACGCTGGCCGAGCGCGCCACGAAAAAGCGCGACCAGAAGGTCCGGTACTGCGAGTAGATCTGCACGTCCGGGTCGATTTCCTGGCCCGTGAAGCGATGGTGCTTCCAGTGCGTCATGGCGAAGCCGACGATCAGGAAAAACGGCACCATCGAGGCGAACAGCAGCGCGATCCCGGCACTGACGTACTTGTTGCGATGCAGGTTCGTGTGCATGCCTTCGTGGCCGACAAAGGTCAGCAGGTGCATGCCATGCCCCCCGATGAGTCCCAGGCCCAGTGCCGTGGCGACCGCGACCGGCGTCGACATCGGCACGTCCGCGATGGCAAACGCCACGATCGCCGGCCCCAGGAAGAACACGAGGGCATGCGCCAGGTAGAGCGCGGTGGTGACGTGACTGATCCGGTGGAACTTGGGCGGAAGCCGGTGTCGCGCGAACGCGGCGCCGTTTCCCGGCGTTGCTTCGGTGGTCATGGCCGGTCTCCTTGGTTGACTGGACGGTGAATACGACCATGCCGGCTGGGCATGGCGGGAACGGAAAGGCAGGCGCCGATCGTGGCGATTGTCCGGCTTGAGTCGCCGTCGGCCTTGATCCCGGTCATATCCGCCCCCGTTGCCGGGAGCGTCGTCGCGAGCGACCCGGATGGGCGAACTCGGCTGTCTGGCCGGCAGGACGCCGGCGGGTGGTCCACCTTGGCGCCGACGTATAGACGGTCGCGGACAAGGTGGTGCGCAGGTGGGGCGCCGGCGTGGCGACCTCCATCGTTCAGGTTGGGTAACACGCGGTAATTCCTTTCGAGAATGACTCAAACCGGGATTACGACTGACGCGGTCAGCCCGCGTTCACCGGACGGTGCCCTCACTGCTCAGGGCGTGACCTTCCGAACATGACCAGATACCTCGATGAAGTACGATAGCCTGCACTTGCCCGAGGCCTGCAGCGCTGCCGCGGGCCTCCTTCACTTCCGTCCAGCTACCTGCATCGAGTGGCATGACATCGGAATTCGTGAATCTTTTTGCAAGATTATTCTCCGTATTTTTCGGCCGTAGCCGCAACCTGTAAACCTTGACGGTTTTCAGCCGCGATGTGCTGCACCGCACCGTAATTTGTCTATGAACGGCTACGCGCTCACGCTTGCACCCGGCAAGCCGACCATCGCGATTTCCGTTGTGATCGGTCCACAAAGGACGCCGGCTGGCTTACCTCGCCTGAAACAACGCGTTTACTACTATTGGTAACGTTATGCAGAAGTCGCGGGCACCGTTGTGCGGTTCTTTGCACCATGCTGGCACAACCGCGTTCAGGCAGGAGATTACGGGTTCGACGGCCGGATGCATATCGGCAGATCGTATTCGTTTGAATGAAATTGTCAGCATAATGTATCCAGCTCGGCAGTAGATGTGCTCGGCTGTTGGCGCCGGAAGATGCCGGACAGGCACCTCAGGAATGAAAGAAAAGCCCAGGAAAATCAGGGCAGTATGCAGGGTCCGTAGATACTTGTGGTTTGCTTGGAACGGCGCGTATTCGCAGGGGGAAATTGTAACTCAGCCATTAAGGCCATCCCGGTATGGATGGGTTAGCCAGCCAGCTGCGCCGGAGAGGATGGGCACGGGCGCGGGTTGCAATGCACAACAAAAGGCGCCGTGGAACTCCGCCGCAGTCTTCCCGCACGCAGCGCTCCTGCTCAACGTTATTCGATTACCGATGGGTTACTGCACTGCGACCCAGGCGCAGCGCCCAACAAAAAAGGGCGCTGACTGCGCCCTTTCGTCCGGTACTACACAGCTGCCTTATGCAGCGGGAACGTCGCTTTCGGTCAGGTGCTTGATGGAATCGTGAGTATGATTCTGCACCTTGTCCTTGTATTTCATGACCGAGCGGTCCAGCTTATCGATCAACGTATCGATGGCCGCGTACAGGTCCTGTGCCACGCTCTCTACAAATATGGTCTTGCCCGACATGCGCAGGTTGATCTCTGCTTTCTGGCGTTTCTCTTTCTCGGTGAGGTTATCTACAGTCAGGATGACAGCGACGTCGATCACTTGATCGAAATGTCGTTTCACGCGCTCCAGCTTGGTCTGCACATACTCGCGGATGGCTGGGGTTACGTCGATATGATGTCCACTGATGGTGAGATTCATACACACTCCTAAAGATGATGTCGCTCTACAGGTTCGTGCAATGATCCGCCGTAAAAAGGCCGGCGGTGCAGAGGAACCCATGCACTACAAGGACTTGCGGAGGCTGACGGGAGGGATTTTCAAGGCTTCGCGATACTTGGCAACAGTCCGTCGCGCAATCACCATGCCCTGTTCTCCCAGCATGTCCGCAATCTTACTGTCGGATAAAGGGTTCTTGGGGTCTTCGGCTCCTGTGAATTGCACGATCAGCGCACGGATCGCAGTCGAGGAAGCTTCTCCCCCAGCTTCGGTTGCGACGTGGCTGCCAAAAAAGTACTTCAACTCAAACATGCCATGCGGGGTCAGCATATATTTTTGAGTTGTCACCCGAGAGATCGTGCTCTCGTGTAGCCCCAGTGTATCAGCTATTTCACGCAACACAAGGGGCCGCATTGCCACCGCACCGTGCGAGAAAAAGTTCTTCTGGCGCTCGACGATGGCCTGGGCAACACGGAGGATCGTGTCGAAGCGCTGGCGCATGTTCTTGATCAGCCACTTCGCTTCCTGCAGTTGCGCGCCCATCTGCGACTCGCCCTTGCCCTGCTTGAGCAGGCTCGCATACAACGCGTTCACCCGCAGCCGCGGCATCACGTCGTTGTTCAACGTAACGACCCAGCCATTGCGCCCCTTCTTCACAATCACATCCGGTACGACGTAGTCTGACACGTCGGACGCAAAGGCGGCGCCCGGGTGCGGATTGCACTGGCGAATCACCGCCTGCGCCTCGCGCAGGTCTTCGTCGTCGCAATCCAGAGCCTTCTTGAGCTTGTTGAAGTCGCGCTGGGCAAACCACGCCAGGTGCTTCTCGACGATGCACAGCGCCATGCGCCGCGTCACCAGGGGCACGCCGGGCATCTTGCGGATCTGCAGCGCCAGGCATTCGGATGCATTGCGCGCGCCCACGCCGACCGGATCGAAGCTCTGCAGCAGCGCCAGCGCCGTACGCAGCTCTTCCATTTCCACTTCCAGCTCTTCCGGCAGGCGGCCGTGGATCTCTTCCAGGCTTTCTTCCAGGTAGCCGTTCTCGTCCAGCGCATCGACGATCAGCTCCACCAGGGCGCGGTCGCGCGGCTGCTGCACCGTCACCCGCATCTGTTCCATCAGGTGTTCGCGCAGCGAACGGTGGCCCGCTTCCAGCTGGGGCCGGCCGTCGTCGTCTTCCGGCGCCTTGTTGCGGCCGGCGTCGCTCCAGTCCATGTCGCCTTCCGGGCCACTGTCGCCCTCGCCCCCTTCATACGGCTCGGCTTCCGCGGGGGCCGGCGCATCCGCCTGCGGCGGCGGCCCTTCGGCCGGTGCCTCGGGCGCGCTTTGCTGGCCGATGGCGCCATCGGCCAGCAGCCGCAGCGAGCGGTCGAGCGGATCGTCGAGCCGTTCCAGCAGCGGGTTATCCGTCAGCAGCTGTTCCAGTTCCTGATGCAGCTCCAGCGTGGAGAGCTGCAGCAGCCGGATCGACTGTTGCAGCTGCGGGGTCAGCGCGAGGTGCTGCGACGTTCGCAGTTGCAGAGACTGTTTCATGGGGGTCACATACGGAAGTGTTCACCAAGATAGACGCGCCGCACCGACTCGTCGGCGATGATGTCGTCGGGACGGCCGGACGCCAGCACACTGCCCTGGTTGATGATGTAGGCACGGTCGCAGATGCCCAGCGTCTCGCGCACGTTGTGGTCGGTGATCAGCACGCCGATGCCGCGCTCTTTGAGGAAGCGCACGATGCGCTGGATCTCGATGACGGCGATCGGGTCGACGCCAGCAAACGGTTCGTCCAGCAGCACGAAGCGCGGGTTGGTCGCCAACGCGCGGGCGATTTCCACGCGGCGCCGCTCGCCGCCCGACAGCGACAGCGCCGTGTTCTCGCGCAGCTTCTCGATCTGCAGGTCGGCCAGCAGCGTGTCGAGCCGCTCGTCGATCTGCGCCTTCGTCAGGGCACGCCCGTCGACCTTCTGGATCTCCAGCACGGCACGGATGTTCTCCTCCACCGTCAGCTTGCGGAACACGGAGGCTTCCTGCGGCAGGTACGACAATCCGAGGTTGGCGCGCTTGTGGATCGGCAGGCTGGAGATGTCGGTGCCGCTGATGTCGATGGTCCCGGCATCGGAGGCGACCAGGCCGACGATCATGTAGAACGACGTCGTCTTGCCGGCGCCGTTCGGCCCCAGCAGCCCGACCACCTCGCCGCAGGCGACCTGCAGCGAGACATCGTGCACGACCTGGCGCTTGCCGTAGCTCTTCTGCAGGCCGCGCACGATCAGGGTGCTGGCGCAGTTGTCCGTTGCCGCCGCCGTTGCCATCGCAGTTGCCATCTTCACGTCCGCCATCCTATTTCCCCGCCGCCGGGGCGGCCTCGGGTTGCGTGCGCTTGGGCTGGATCACCATCGTGCCGCGGCCGGCGCCCGGCTTGTTGTCGCCCGTGTTCGTATTGCGCACGCTGAAGAATTCCTTGCGGCTGTCGTACGAAATGAATTCGCCTTCCACTTCGTCGCTCGGCTTACTGCCTTCCAGGCGGCGGATCTTGGCTTTCGAATACAGCTTTACCAGCTCGGCCTTCTCGTCGTACTCCATCCGTTCGGCCTCGCCTTCCATCCACTGGTCGCCTTCGCCATCGCGCTTCTGGCGGAACGACACCTTGCGCGCGCCGCCCGTCAGGGTCGCCAGCTGGTAGCCATCCGGGGTGTACGTGACGACGGCCTTGTCGGCCTTCATCAGCAGGGTGCCGCGCGTCAGCACGACATCGCCGGTAAAAGTATAGATC
This sequence comes from Pseudoduganella chitinolytica, assembly GCF_029028125.1. Classification (GTDB taxonomy): domain Bacteria; phylum Pseudomonadota; class Gammaproteobacteria; order Burkholderiales; family Burkholderiaceae_D; genus Rugamonas; species Rugamonas chitinolytica. Next base: position 5,536,567 of record NZ_CP119083.1, on the reverse strand, counting down.
TGCTTGACGTCGTCGATGTCGAGCGAGCGGTAGTCGATCACGGTCTTCTGGAACGAGTCGGCTTTCTCGGCCGCGGCATAACCTGCAACGCCCAGCAGCAATAAAGCCGACAGTATGAGTTTCTTCATGTCTTGATCCTATTTGGTCTGTTGCCCGCGCGGCGGATACACCAGGGTGCCGCGCCCGGCCAGGTGCACCTGGCGCGTCGCATTGTTCGCTTGCATGCCCGTACCCGTCGCGGTGGCGTCGCCGAATTGCAGCCGCACCGGCTGGTCCGTCTCCATCCGGTCTTCCTCCGGGTACACCGTCAGCGCCTGCGTGGCGAGATGCATCTCTCGTGAATCCTTCGACGCGGCGCGGTCGATGCGCACGTTCTTCGTCAGCGTGACGCGCGTATTGTCCTGGTCCACGCGCGCATACTCGGCATGGATGTCCATCGGCGGGTTCTCGCCGGACAGGCTGCGCACGACGGGCTTGACGATATCGGACGAATCGTCCACCGGCCGGTGCGTCAGCTTGTCGCCCGAGATGATGTAGCTGGGCTGGCCCGTCTTCGTCATCCGCACGAACGAGAAATTCTCGACGATGTAATCAGGCTCGTTGAGCTTGAGCCCGGCCTGCATTTCCTCGCCCGCGCGGTTCATCAGTTCGACCAGCCAGAAGCTGCCGAACGCGCCGAACAGGCCGAGCACGAGGCCGACGGACAGGCGGTAGCGGTGGGCGATCCTTTGATTGCGCATGGCGAAACTCCGTCAGACCAGGAACTGGGCCATGATCTTGTCATAAAGGCCCTGTGCGCGCAGTACGAATTCGCACACTTCGCGCACGGCGCCCTGTCCGCCCGCGTGCTGCGTGACGTGGTGCACGCGCGTCATCACTTCCTGGCGCCCGTTCGGCACGGCCACGGCGAAACCCACGCGCGACAGGATCGGCAGGTCGACGACGTCGTCGCCGATGAACCCGACCTGCTCATAGGTCAGGCCCAGCTGCGCCACCAGCGCGTTGAACGGCGTCAGCTTGTCGTGTCCGCCTTGATGGACGAACTCGATGCCCAAGTCCTTGGCCCGTGCCGTCACCTGCGGCGAGCGGCGCGCGCTGATGATGGCCGTGCGGATGCCGCCTTCCTGCAGCAGCTTGATGCCCAGGCCGTCCTGCACGTTGAACGTCTTCAGTGCTTCGCCTTCGGCGCCGTAGTGCAGGCTGCCGTCGGTCAGCACGCCGTCCACGTCGAAGATCATCAGGCGCACATTGGCGGCGCGTTCCACATTGCGTACGTCGTAAGCCTGCGTCATCAGATCACCTTGGCCCGGGTCAGGTCGTGGATGTGCAGCGCGCCCGCCAGCTTGCCGTCGTCGTCGACGACCAGCATCTGGTTGATGCGGTACTCCTCCATGATCGCGACGGCGTCCACCGCCAGCTTGTCCGGGCCGATCGTGCGCGGGTTCGCATGCATCACGTCGCCGATGATCACTTTACTGAAGTCCTGCACCTTGTCGATCATGCGGCGCAGGTCGCCGTCGGTGAATACGCCGACCGGCCGGTAGTCGGCATCGACCACGGCCGTCATGCCCATGCCCTTCTGGGTGATCTGCATCAACGCGTCCGGCAGCGCCGTCTCGCGGGTGATGGCGGGGATCGCGTCGCCGCTGCGCATGACGTCGCGCACGTGCGTCAGCAGGCGCCGGCCCAGCGCGCCGCCCGGATGCGAGCGGGCGAAATCCTCTTCCTTGAAGCCGCGCAGGTCCAGCAGCGCGACGGCGATGGCGTCGCCCAGCGCCAGCGTGACGGTGGTCGATGCCGTGGGCGCCAGGTTCATCGGGCAGGCTTCCTTCGCCACCGAGACGTCCAGGTGCACGTCGGCCAGGCGCGCCAGGCTCGATTCCGGCTTGCCCGTCATCGAGATCACGGTGCCGCCCATGCGCTTGACGACCGGCAGGATCGCCATCAGCTCCGCGCTTTCGCCCGAATACGAGATGGCGATGAACGCGTCGTCCGGCGTGACCATGCCCAGGTCGCCGTGTGCCGCCTCGGCCGGATGCACGAACAGGGCCGGGGTGCCCGTCGAGGCCAGGGTGGCGGCAATCTTGCGGCCGATATGCCCGGATTTGCCGATGCCCGACACGACAACGCGGCCCTTGCAGTTCAGCAGCAGCGAAACGGCTTTCCCTACGCTCTCGTCCGTTGCCAGGCGGGCATGCAGGGCGATCAGCGCGTCCGCCTCGATTTGCAGGGCTTCGCGCGCCAGTTCCAGCGCACGGCTTGCGGTTGTAGCATCAAAAGCTTTCAGCATTGTTTTTTCATGGGTTACACTCATGCCGAAAGTATAGCCGAATTGGGAAAGCAAAAAACTTGCCAGATGTTACAAAACATCCGTGTAGACGGAGCGGGCGCCGCTGACCGATGTTCTCGCCCCTTGAACTGACCCTCCTCCTGTTGGGCAGCGCGGTATTGGGCGTCGTCGCCTTCCGCATGCTGCACCTGCCGCCCATGCTGGGCTACCTGGCCGTCGGCATCCTGATCGGCCCCCACGCACTCGGGCTGGCCGAGGAAAGCCATGCGACCGCATCGCTGGCCGAATTCGGCGTCGTCTTCCTGATGTTCTCCATCGGCCTCGAATTTTCGCTGCCCAAGCTGAAGGCGATGAAAGGCATCGTGTTCGGCCTCGGGCTGGCGCAGGTCGCGCTCACCATTGCCGCCACGATGCTGTTCGGCTGGGTGCTGGCCTATACGCTGCCACCGGCGATCACGGTCAGCTGGCAGGCGGCACTTGCCTTGGGCGGGGCGCTGGCGATGTCGTCGACGGCCATCGTCGTCAAGATGCTGACGGAGCGCCTCGAGCTGGAATCGGAGCACGGCCGCAAGATCATCGGCATCCTGCTGTTCCAGGACCTGGCCGTGGTGCCGCTGCTGATCCTGATCCCCGCCCTCGCCCGCAATCCCGACAACCTGGGCGCCACGCTGGGCTGGGCCGCGCTGAAGGCCATCGCGGTGCTGGTGCTGCTGCTGTTCTTCGGCCACAAGCTGATGCGCGGCTGGTTCACCGTCGTCGTCAAGCGCCGCTCGCAGGAGTTGTTCATGCTCAACCTGCTGCTGGTGACGCTGGGCGCGGCCTGGATCACGGAGCGCGCCGGCCTGTCGCTGGCGCTGGGCGCCTTCGTGGCGGGCATGCTGATCTCGGAGACGGAATACAAGCACCAGGTGGAGGAAGACATCAAGCCGTTCCGCGACGTGCTGCTGGGGCTTTTCTTCATCACCGTCGGCATGCTGCTGAACGTGCGCGTCGTGTTGGACAACTGGTGGTTGATCCTGGTGCTGCTGATCGTTCCCGTCCTGATGAAGTTCGCGCTGATCGCCGGCCTGGCCAAGGCCTTCGGCGCCTCCGACGGCGTGGCGATGCGCACGGGCCTGGCGCTGGCCCAGGCCGGCGAGTTCGGCTTCGTGCTGCTGAACGTGGCCGGCGGCATGCAGCTGGTCGACCCCTTCGTGACCCAGCTGGTGCTGGCATCGATGGTGCTGTCGATGCTGGCCGCGCCGTTCCTGATCGAACAGTCCGACCGGCTGGTGTTGAAGTTCTCCAGCAACGAATGGATGATGCAGTCGCTCAACCTGACCAAGATCGCGGCGCGCACGATGTCCACGCAAAAGCACGTCATCGTGGCCGGGTTCGGCCGCAGCGGCCAGAGCCTGGCCACGCTGCTGCAGGAGGAAGGGATCGACTACCACGCGCTGGACCTGGATCCGACCCGCGTGCAGGAAGCGCAATCGGCGGGCGCCAGCGTGTCGTACGGCGACGCCGCCCGGCGCGAAAGCCTGGTCGCCGCCGGCATCTACCGCGCCAGCGCGGTCGTCATCACCTACGCCAACACGCAGTCGGCCCTGAAGGTGCTGCACCTGGTGCACGAACTGGCGCCGACGCTGCCCGTCATCGTGCGCAGCCATGACGACACCGACCTGCACCTGCTGAAGGACGCCGGCGCCGCCGAGGTGGTGCCGGAACTGCTCGAGGGCAGCCTGATGCTCGCGTCGCACGCGCTCGTGATCCTGGGCGTGCCACTGCGCCGCGTGGTGCATCGCGTGCAGGCCGCCCGCGAGGAGCGCTACGCCTCGCTGCGGGGCTACTTCCACGGTATCAGCGACGTGGGCGACGATGCCGACATGGAGCGGCTGCACACCGTCACGCTGACGGATCACGCCAGCTGCGTCGGCAAGGCGCTGGGCGGGATCGATTTCGCCGCCGTCGGCGCCGAGGTGACGACGATCCGGCGCGGCAAGGAGCGCCTGGCCATCGGCGCCCACACCGTGCTGGCCGTCGGCGACGTCGTCGTGCTGCGTGGCGGCGCCCAGGCCGTGGCGCGCGGCGAGGCGTTGCTGCTGGGATGATGGACGCTGTCAGAATCGCCGCGCTGTTTGCCGTCACGGCCTTGGCCGAAATCGTCGGCTGCTACCTGCCCTGGCGCGTGCTGAAGCAGGGCGACAGTGCGTGGCTGCTGGTGCCGGCGGCGCTGTCCCTGGCGCTGTTCGCCTGGCTGCTGACGCTGCACCCCACCGCCGCGGGCCGCACCTACGCGGCCTATGGCGGCATGTACATCGCCGTGGCGCTGGCCTGGCTGCGCTGGGTCGACGGCGTGCCGCTGACGCGCTGGGACGGGGCCGGCGCCGTGCTGGCCCTGGCCGGCATGGCCGTCATCGCGCTGCAGCCGCGCGGCTAGCACGCAGGCACATACAGCGCGGCACCCGTCACTGTAGCCGTTCTCGCCACCAATAGTCTAGAAGGCCCACTCTACCGTACGTTACAAACGTGCTTCCTATACTGGCTCGACCGTAACCGCCAGAAGGAATCTGATGAGTCACGACACCACGACTTATGTCCGCTACGCCCCGGCCTGGAAGTCAGGCAGGCCAACGAAGACGCCATCATCGACACCATCGTCGAATCGATGCTGCGGGTGAACCAGAAGGTCTTCGACAAGCACCGGCACGCCACGCGCGATGCCCACGCCAAGAGCCACGGCGTGCTGAAAGGCCGGCTCGACGTCTACGACAACCTGCCCGAGCCGCTGCGCCAGGGCGTATTTGCCGCGCCGGCCAGTTATCCCGTCGTCCTGCGCCTCTCCACCGCTCCCGGCGACCTGCACAGCGATCGCATCCCCGCGCCGCGCGGCATGGCGCTCAAGCTGCTGGGCGTACAGGGCCAGCAACTGCTGCCGGGCCGGGAAAACGCCCGTACCCAGGACTTCCTGCTGGTGAACCACCCCGTCATCGCGTTCGGCCACGCGGCCGCCTACCTCAAGACGCAGCAACTGCTGGAAAAGCATGCCGACGACCCCGAGGCGGTGCGCAGGATGCTGGCCGCGCTGGCCCACGGCGGCAGCAAGGCCCTGCACCTGCTGGGCATCGAGAACCCCACCATCGACACGCTCGGCGCGCCCAACCACCACATCCTGGGCGAGACGTTCTACAGCATGGCCGCGCTGCGCCACGGCGACTACGTGGCCAAGCTGTGCGCCGCGCCGCTGTCGGACAACGTGCGGGCCCTGACCGGCCAGCCGCTGCGCGACGACGCCGGCGACTCGGCGCTGCGCGACCTCGTGGTGGATTTCTTCCGCCAGCAGGGCGCCGAATACGAGCTGCGCGTGCAGCTGTGCACCGACATCGAGAAGATGCCGATCGAGGACGCGTCCATCCGCTGGCCGGAAGACCAGTCGCCCTACCTGCCGGTGGCGAAGCTGACGATCCCGCCGCAGGAAGCGTTCAGCCCCGCGCGTCGCGTGTTCGCCGACGACGTGCTGTCGTTCAATCCGTGGCAGGGCATCGAGCCGCATCGCCCGCTCGGTTCGATCATGCGCGCGCGCATCCGCGCCTATGAAACGTCGAGCCGCTTCCGCCACGAGATGAACGCGCAGCCGCGCATCGAGATCGACGACCTGGCCCAGGTGCCGGACTGACTATCGAGGAATCATTCATGACCGATCACCACGACGACCTTGCCGACATCAGGCGCAAGGTGGAAGAAGTGCTGGGCGACGCGCCCCAGCTGTTGAAACTCGCGCTGGAAAACGTGTTGCGCGAGCACGACCCGCATGCGGACGCGCAGCCCGGCACGGCCGGCCGCGTGGGCCGCCAGTCCGGCAAGGTGTCCGAGCTGACCGCCATCGCACCGCTCAAACCCGGCGGCGCCGACCGGCTGCGCCGCATCTTCAAGCTCGTCAACGGCAACTTCGCCGGCGCGCAGAAGGTCGCGACCCTGCACGACATGCGCTTTGTCTTCTTCGACAACGACACGAAGATCCTGTTCGCCACCACGTACGACGGCGACTGGGACACGTACATCGACGACTTCGCCACCAAGATCCCGGACCTGATGGACCTGCTGTTCTCGTCGGTCGAAGGCTGGCCCGGCATCAAGGACCCGGGTGTCAAGGACTTCATCGCCAGCCACCAGCTGACGGCGGACGGCTGGTACGTCGCCAACCCGCACCTGTCCGTCGTCGACACGCGGCGGCTGCAGCGCATCAACGACGCGCTGCAGGAATTCCTCGACAAGGTGAGCGGCCATGTCGATACTTGAGAAGGTCAAGGCGCTGGTGCACCATGAGGCGGCCGGGCCGGCGCTCGAGCTGGACGACATCCAGGCCACCGTGCTGTTCGACCGCCCGGACCCCTACTTCGGCACCCACGTGCTGCTGCGCTTCGACACGGCGGCCGGCGGCCGTGCGCTGCTGGCACGCCTGGCGCCGCACGTGCGCAGTGCTGCCGATGCACGCGACAACACCGGGGCGTGGATCGCCGTCGCCCTCAGTCACGCCGGCCTGCAGGCATTGGAACTGGACCCGGCCGTGCTGGAGAGCTTCCCGGCGCCGTTCCGCGCCGGCATGGCGGCGCGCGCGGACCGGCTGCAGGACGTCGGCCCGAATGCGCCGGAAGGCTGGGAGGCGCCGTACGGCAGCGGCCAGCTGCACCTGGCCGTGTCGATCTTCGCGCCCGACGAGGTATCGTGGCGGGCGGCGATGGACACGGCCCGCGAGCAGTTCGCCGGCCTGCAGGGCGTGACGCTGCTGGGCTCCCACGACTTCGGCGCGCAGCCGGACAGCCGCAATCCGTTCGGCTACCGCGACAACATCGGCAATCCGGCCGTCGAGGGCAGCACCGCGCCCACCTGGCCCGGCCAGGGCCGGCCCGTCAAGGCGGGCGAATTCATCCTGGGCTATCCCGGCGAAGCGGGCGTGCCGCTGGCGCAGCCAGGGCCGGAGGAGGCGTCGATCGGTCGCAACGGCACCTACGTCGTGCTGCGCAAGTACCACGCCGACATCGCCGCGTTCAACCGCTTCCTGCGCGAACATGGCGGCGACGCGGACGGGCAGGAACTGCTGGCGGCCAAGCTGGTGGGGCGCTGGCGCAGCGGCGCCCCGCTGGCCCTGGCGCCGGACAGGGACGATCCCGCACTCGGCGCGGACCGCCAGCGCAACAACGACTTCACGTATGCGCAGGACCAGGAAGGCCTGCAGGTGCCGCACGGCTGCCACATGCGCCGCATGAACCCGCGCGACAGCAAGCTGGCGATCCTGACGGACGTCAACCTGCACCGGCTGATCCGGCGCAGCACCACGTTCGGGCCGCCCTACGACCCGGACCTGCTGGAAGACGACGGCGCCGAGCGGGGCCTGTTCTTCATCGGCCTCTCCGCCAAGGCGCACGAGACGATGGAATTCATGCAGCAGGAGTGGATCAACCACGGCAACTTCATCGACCTGGCCGACGAGCGCGATCCGATCGTCGGCCAGCAGCCGGACGGCGCGATCTTCACGGTGCCGGAACGACCCGTGCGGCGCCGCATCCACGGCATCCAGAGCTTCTGCACGCTGCGCGGCGGCGAGTACCTGTTCATGCCGGGGCTGGAGGCGTTGCGGCGGCTGGCGGACCCGTCCTGGGAACTGGCGTAGCACTTGCGTAGGGCCAGCCGTGCCACGGCAGCCCGGAAAAAGTTCGCGTCGGACGATTGACGCAGGCACGCCTGTGCCATCATTGTGACGGTAGAATCGCCTGGACGACGCTGCGCTAGACGCGTGCGCCGTCCAGCTTGCCCACAATGCGGGAACGACCATGATCAAGAAAATCCACAATGCCAATCAGCTGTCCCGGCTGGTCCTGAAGGGCTACAAGTCCATTGCCGACTGCGATATCGAATTGGGCCGGGTCAACCTGCTGATTGGGGCGAACGGGGCGGGCAAATCCAACCTCATCGGCTTCTTCAGGCTGATCAGCATGCTGCTGGATCGCCAGTTGCAGACAGCCGTCGGCATCATGGGCGGTCCGGATGCGCTCCTGCGTTTTGGCCGAAAGCAGACCGAGCAACTGTGCGCGGAGCTCTATTTCGGCTACAACGGCTACAAGTTCCGCCTCAAGCCGACCCACGACAACCGTCTCATGTTCGCCTACGAAGCCTTGTGGTGGAACATGCATGGCGACTGGCATCCGGAATCCGGGCACCTGGAATCGAGTACGCCGGAGCAGAAGGGCAAGACCAAGATCTACGATTTTGTCGTGCCCGCGATGCGCAGCTGGCGCCTGTATCACTTTCACGATACCAGCGCCAGTGCGACCGTCAAGCAGATCCACGGCATCAACGATAACGAATACCTGCGCGACGATGCGCGCAACCTTGCCGCCTTCCTGTATCGCCTGAAGGTCAACCACGAATCGAACTATCGTCGCATCGTCAAGGCCGTGCAGCTGGTCGCGCCGTTCTTCGGCGACTTCCACCTGCGCCCTACTGTCGACAACAAGGAGAAGATTCAGCTCGAATGGACCGAGGTCGGTGCGGACGTGCCGTTCACGGCCAGCGCGCTGTCGGACGGCACGCTGCGCTTCATCTGCCTGGCAACCGTGCTGCTGCAGCCGGAGGAACTGATGCCGGCGGCGATCCTGATCGACGAGCCCGAACTGGGCCTTCATCCGTTCGCCATTTCCGTGCTGGGAGGCTTGATGAAATCGGCGTCGGAGTCGCATCAGTTGATCGTCTCGACCCAGTCCGTCGAACTGGTGAACGAGTTCGATGCCGAGGACCTGATCATCGTCGAGAAGCACAATGGCGCCTCGACCTTCCAGCGGCCGGACGCGAAAGCGTTGGCGGAATGGCTCGACGAGTACACGTTGGGCGAACTGTGGAAGAAGAACATCCTGGGAGGGAGGCCGACGCGATGACCCGCATCTACATCATGGTGGAAGGCCAGACGGAAGAGCCGTTCGTGCGCGAGCTGCTCGTCCCTCACTACGCCCCGGCCCACAAGTACATGACACCCATCATCGTCAGCACGAGCCCCGGCCACAAGGGCGGCGTCGTCAGCTATGGCAAGGTGCGGCCGCAGCTGCTGCGCAAATGCAAGGAAGATGGGGATGCGTACGTCACCACGATGTTTGACCTGTACGCGCTGCCCGGCGACTTCCCAGGGCAGGGATCGCCATCGTTCCCGGGCACCGCACGCGGCGTCCAGAAAGCGCAGTTCCTGGAACAGGAGCTGGCGCGGGACGTCAACCTGGCCAACTTCATCCCCAACCTCGTCGTGCATGAATACGAGGCGCTGCTGTTTGCCGACACGTCGAAGTTCGCCGAGTGGACGCAGCCGGCGGTGGTGACGAAGCTGGCGACCATCGCCGGCACGCACCAGACGCCGGAAGACATCAACAACAGCCCGCTGACCGCGCCATCCAAGCGCCTGCGCGGGGCCATGTCCGCCTACCAGAAAACCTTCCACGGGCCGCTGGTCGCCTGTGACATCGGCCTGCCTGCGATCCGCGCCGCGTGCCCCCATTTCGACGCCTGGCTGGGCAAGCTGGAAAGCCTGCCTTGACGCAGGGCGGCGGCTTCCCCGGGGCTCAGTGACCTTTGGGCGCTGCCGCCCGCTTCAAATCGCGCTGCAGAATCTGTAGCTTGTGACGCAGCGTGGCGCCGTCGAGAACGATCCCGAAGATGAGAGGCTCGAATCTCGCCTGATCCATCTTTGCTGGCAATGACCTCGTGCATCCCCCCTGTTTTATGGCTGCTGACCGCTGGCGCTGTCCGCTTCCACGTACAGGATGCGGGCCTTGGCGGTATCGCGCGCCACGCCGAGGCCCTGCTCGTACAGGCGCGCCAGGCCGCGCTTCGCATCGACATTGCCGCCCGCGGCCGCCGGCGTGTACAGCGCCAGTGCCTGCGCGTAGTCGCGCTCGATACCGGTGCCGGTTTCGTAGCACCGGCCCAATGCCGCTTGCGCGAAGCGGTCGCTCTTGGTGGCGGCCTGACGCAACAGCTCGATCCCTTCCGCCGCCTGCTCGGGGCGCTGCACCAGCCGCGCGCCCAGGCGCGCCTGCGCAGCCCTGTGCCCGCCCTGCGCGGCCAGCCGCATCCACCGTTCGCCGGCCGCGAGATCGTCGGCCGACGTGGCGCCGTTCAGCAGCAAGCCGGCCAGCACATACTGCGCGCCCGGCAGGCCATCGGTGGCTGCGCTCGTCAGGAGCTTGCGCGCCTCGGCCCGATCGGGTGGCACGGAGCGCCCGAGCAGCAGCGCCATGCCCAGCATTTCCTGCGCCGCCGCATTGCCCGCGCCCGCGAGCTTGCGCAACCCAGCCAGTGCCGCGGCCGGGTCGTATACCGCCGCCTGCGTGGGAGACAACTGCAGCCGTGCCAGACGCAGTACTGCATCCGGCGCACCGCCGGCGGCCGCCTCGCGCATGGCCTTGATCGCCGCCTCGTCGTAGCGTGGCGCGTTGTCCAGGGTCCAGACGTACTGCAGCTTCATCCACGCCTCGACCGGCTGGCCGTCCTTCATGCCCGGCTTGAAGCGGCAGCGGCGGATGCCTTCCTGTGCCGCCACGTCCAGCAGCGGATAGCCACTGGACCTGGCGATGCGCGCGTCGCGCACGGTGCCGTCCACGCCGACGAGGAAATCGAGGGTCACCTTGCCGTGCTGCTCCAGCCGCAGCGCTTCCTTCGGCCACTCCGGCTTGGCACAGCTGTTGAAATCGGCGGCAGCCGGCGTGTCCGCTGCATTGGCGGCACCGGCCAGTGCAAGGGTCAGCAGCACGGCACGGGACAGTAATCGGGTAGGGCTCATGGTCTCTTCAGCTCGGGGTGAATCGCATTACGCGGTTGCGCCCGCCGGACTTGGCCAGGTACAGCGCCTCGTCGGCATGGGCGATCAGTTGCAGCGCGGCCGCTTCGGCCGGGCCGTCGCCCGCTTCGTCCAGGCAGGCCACGCCGATCGAGCCCGTGATCGACAGCTGCACGCCCTGCGCCAGGCCGATCATGCTGGCGGCGATGCTGGCGCGGATACGCTCGGCGACAAAGGCGGCGCTGTCCAGGTCCGCGTCGATCAGCAGCACGACGAATTCCTCGCCGCCGAAGCGGGCCAGCGCATCGGACAGGCGCAATTCGGCCTTGATGCGGTTGGCGACCTCGCGCAGCACTTCGTCGCCGCCCTGGTGGCCGACAGTATCGTTGACGCGCTTGAAGTGGTCGATATCGATGTACATGAACGAGATGGCGTAGTTCTGCCGGCGCGCGCGGCCGATCTCCTCCAGCAGGCGCCGGTCGATGTAGCGGCGGTTGTACACGCCCGTCAGCGAGTCGGTCAGGCCGATATACTTCAGCATCTCGTTGCTGATGACGTTCTCGAGGCAGATCGCGATGATCGACGCCATGTGCTCGATGAAGTCGGTGCCGAGGCTGGGCGTGAAGCGGGCCGGATCGACGCTGCCCAGGTTCAGGCTGCCGATAATGCGCTTGTTGCGCAGCAGCGGCACGATGGCGACGCTTTGCAGGCGCCGCGCCGGCTGCGGGAACTGGCGTGCATGGCGCACGGGGTCGAACATGCCCAGCATCGGCTTGGGCGGCGGCGATTGCGCGTGGCGCGTGCCCAGGTCGAAGCCCAGGTGGGCGGTGCCGGGAACGAACAGCAGGTCGGGGAACGCGGCGAAATCGACGCCCAGCTTTTCCATCACGGTGCGGATGTCCGCGTCCTCGTCGATCAGCGACAGGGTCACGCTGTCCAGTTCCGAGATGGCGGGCAGCGAGCGGAAGATGCTGCCGATCAGCTCCGGGAAACTGCCGGCGCCCACGATCTCCAGGTCGAATGCCTGGTGGCGCATCATGATGGAATGATTGCGTTCGGCCTGCTCGATCATGTAGGTCATGCGCGCACGCAGCTGCTGGTTCTCGGCGGCGAGGTCGGGCGCGTCGCCCGGGATGGAATGCATCATGCCAGCTCGCTCAGAACGCCAGCGTGACGTCGACCGGCTGGCCGACCTCGACGCGCTGGCCCTCGCCGGCCAGCAGGATGTTGTTCATGCCGAAGCAGACGGCGCCGTCCACTTCCGGCTTGGCCCGGTAGCCTTGCAGGATGTCGAGCGGATCGGGACCGAATTCGCCCGTCTCCTGGTCGATCGACGGCATCGGGCAGCGCGGGCATGGCTTGACGGGTTTCAGTACCGCTTCGCCCAGCTGGAACGTCTCGACGTAATCCTCCTCGAACGCCTCGATGCCGTCCACCACGAGATTCGGGCGGAAGCGATTCATCGGCAGCGCCGCGCGGCCCGCCTTTTGCAGCTTGCCGTTCAGGTCGCGCAGCGATTCGGCGCCGATGACCAGCACCGGATAGCCGTCCGAAAACAGGGTCGGCGCCTCGACGCCGCCCGTCCACTTCGGGTTCGCCAGGCGCTGCGCATCGGCATGGAAGCGCACCAGGCGGCACGGCACGCCCAGGTAATTGCTGAACCAGGCCGCCGTCAGCGCATCGCAGTCATAGGCCTTGAGGCGCTCCTCCCACACGTCCACGTCGATAGTGACCGCATCGCGCGGGTCGGGCAATCCAAGCGGAATCTCGAGGCGCAGCATGCCGGGCGCGCGCAGCTCCAGCGTATCGGCCTTCAGGCGCGGCACGATCAGGGCCATCTTCGGGTGTTCGCGTTGGGTCAGGCACTGGCCGTTGGCATCCACGACCATCCATTCGCGGTCGTAGATCTGGTCCGTCATCAGGCCGGCACGGGTCAGCGTGGCCGCGCGCAGGGAGATGCCCGCGCAGGACTTGATGGGATAGAGGGTGAGTTCGGACAGTGTCGCCATGAAGATGCCGCCGTATGGATGCCTGGACCCGCAGTATGGCAGCAAAGCGGCGGCCAGTAAATCCGGGCGGGCCGGATGACCCGACTCGTGGGCGGCGGCGGGCCGGGATACCCCGGCCCAGGATCGGCGACGGGCCGGGGTATCCCGGCCCGTGGCGGCGTCAGCCTTCCGGCTTGGCCTTGGGCTTGCGCGGCAGGCGGCTGCGCGCGGGGGCCTTGTGGGTACCCGGCTTTTTCGACCGCTTCTGGGCGGCAGTGCCTTCCGGCGTATCGGCCGCTGCCGACGTGTCGTCGCCCTGCGTGTCGCCAGCGGCTTCGACGGCCGGGGCCTCCTCGGCAGCAGGCGCCGGTGCGGCCTGCGCCGCGGGGACCTGCGCCAGCGCGGCCTCGACCGCCTCGGCGGCGTCGGCCGCCGCCTTGGCGACCTTGCTGGTGCGGGCCGGCTTCTTGGCTGCCGGCTTGCGCGCGCGCTTGGCCGGCGCCGCCGGGACCTCGGCCGGCTCCTGCGCATCCGCCGGCAGCGCTGGCGGCACGTTGTCCGCCAGCGCTGCCTGTTCGGCCGTCGTGCCCTGCTCCGTTTCCGGTACCAGTTCGTGCAGCGCTTCCTCGGCCGACCGCACCAGGGCCGCATAGTCGGCCGCAGCCGACTCCAGGCCTGCCGCCATCTCCTGGGTTTCCAGTTCGCTCAGCGGTGCGCCGGCCTGCTCGGCCGATTCGGCCGGCTCGGCCGCGCCGCCACGGCGGTTGCGACCGCCCCGGTTGCCGCGGCCACGACGGCCTTCGCGTGCCTCGCGGGCTTCGCGGCTGTCGCGCGATTCGCGCGGCTCGCGGGCCTCGCCGGCATCGGCCTGCACCTGCTCGCCCGCCTGTTCCGTTTCGCTCGCCACGTCGGCCGTCACCCCGGGTGCCGGCAGCGTGCTGCTGCGGTACACGTAGGCGCCCGATTTTTCATCGCGGCCGAATTCCAGCAGGCCGCGCGCCTTCATTTCTTCCAGCAGGTTGCCGAACGTGCGGAAGCCGTAGAACGACTCGCTGAAGTCCGGCTTGCGGCGCTTGATCGCTTCCTTCAGCACCGATGCCCAGATCTTGCCGCTGTCGCCGCGCTCGGCCACCAGGGCGTCGAACGTCTCGTAGGCGATGTCCACGGCCTGGTTGCGGCGCTTGTCCATTTCCTCGCGCTTGCGCTTCTCTTCTTCCGGCGAACGCTTGGGCGGCTGCTCGCGCGAGTCGCGCTTGGCCATGCGCCGGCTCTCGCGCACCAGGTCGTCGTAGAAGATGAATTCGTCGCAATTGGCGACCAGCAGGTCGGAGGTGGAATCCTTGACGCCCACGCCGATCACCTTCTTGGCGTTCTCGCGCAGCTTCGACACCAGCGGCGAGAAGTCGGAGTCGCCCGAGATGATCACGAACGTGTTGACGTGCGCCTTGGTGTAGCACAGGTCGAGCGCGTCGACGACCATGCGGATGTCGGCCGAGTTCTTGCCCGACATGCGCACGTGGGGGATTTCGATCAGCTCGAAGTTGGCCTCGTGCATGGGGCCCTTGAAGCCCTTGTAGCGATCCCAGTCGCAGTATGCCTTCTTGACCACGATGCTACCCTTGAGCAGGAGGCGCTCGAGTACGGGCTTGATGTCGAATTTTTCGTAGTTCGCGTCGCGCACGCCGAGTGCGACGTTCTCGAAGTCGCAGAACAGCGCCATGCTGACATTGTCGTTGGATGAAGCCATGGGTCTCTAGGTAGCAGTGAACCAGCCGATTATACAGGCAGCATTGGCTGGGACCCCGCGCTGGTGTATTCTGCGCAATCCCAGCTCAACCGGAGACCACGATGACGCGAGCGCTCGCCTGCTCCACCCTTGCGGCTGCCGCCGTGCTGTTGTCCCTGCCGCTGTCCGGCCACGCCGCCGAGCCACCGGCGGTTGCCGCGCCCGCGTCCGACGCGGCGTTCGTCCGCCAGGTCAACGCCTTCGTCGACGGCTGGCACGACGACGCGGCCCACACGCGGCCGGCCTACTTCGACAAGATCGCGCCGCACGGCGTCTACATCGGTACCGACAAGAGCGAGATCTGGACGCGCGACCAGTTCAAGGCCTGGGCCCGGCCGTTCTGGGAGCGCAAGAAGGCCTGGGCCTTCACGGCGCAGAAGCGCAATGTGTATTACTCGCCCGACCGGCGCTACGTGTGGTTCGACGAACAGCTGACCACGCAGATGGGCACCTGCCAGGCCAGCGGCGTGCTGCGCAATACGGGCGATGGCTTCCTCATCGAGCACTACCAGCTTTCGATGGCCGTGCCGAACGCGCTCAACGCTGGCTTCGCCAAGGCGATCGCCGAGTACGAAGGCAAGGCGCCAAAGTAAATGGCGCGCATCCTCTTCATCCACCAGAACTTCCCGGGCCAGTTCCGCCACCTGGCGCCGGCGCTGGCCGCGGATGGCCACGAAGTCGTGGCGCTGGGGATGACGGACAAAGGCGAGCCGCTGCCGGGCGTGCGCTACCTGCGCCACCAGGTGCACGTGCCGGCCGAGGCCCACCGGCAATTGCCGCAGCTGAAGGACCTGTACGGCAAGCTGCTGCGCGGCGAGTCCAGCGCGGCCGAGCTGGCGCGGCTGAAGGCGGACGGCTTCACGCCCGATATCGTGTTCGTCCATCCGGGCTGGGGCGAAGGCCTGTTCGTGCGCGATGTGTTCCCGCGCGCGAAACTGCTGGTGTACGCCGAATACTATTACCAGAGCGAAGGCGGCGATACCCACTTCGATCCGGAATTTTCCGCCCCGCCGGGACTGGCCAGCCTGCAGCGCATGCGGTTGCGTAACACGCACCTGCTGCACGCGATGTCGGCCGCCGACGCGGGGGTGTCGCCCACGCTGTTCCAGCGCGACCGGCACCCCGCGTGGTTCCGCGAACGCATCCGCGTCATCCATGACGGCATCGACACCGCGCGCTTCCGCCCCAACCCGGAGGCCCGCGTCAGCCTGGCCGGTGCCCGCGTCACGCTCAAGCCGGGCGACGAAGTGGTGACGTTCGTCGCGCGCCAGCTGGAACCCTACCGCGGCTACCACACCTTCATGCGCGCGCTGCCCACGCTGCAGCGCCTGCGGCCGAACGCCCGCATCGTCATCGTGGGATCGGACGGCACCAGCTACGGCGCCGCGCCGCCGCCGGGCCAGACATGGAAGACGATCTTCCGCGACGAGGTGGCGGCGCGGCTGGACATGCGCCGCGTGCACTTCGTCGGCCGCCTGCCGCACGAGCTGTTGACGCAGCTGATGCAGGTCTCCGCCGTGTACACCTACCTGACGTACCCGTTCGTGCTGTCGTGGTCCCTGATGGAGGCGATGAGCGCCGGCTGCCTGATCGTCGGTTCACGCACGGCGCCCGTTGAAGAAGTCATCCGGCATGGCGAGAACGGCCTGCTGACGGACTTCTTCGACCACGAGGCGCTGGCGGCGGCGATCGCCGATGCGCTGGAGCGCCGCGCCAGCCTGGCGCACCTGCGCGAAGCGGCGCGCCGGACCGTCGTCGACGGCTACGACCTGCAGCGCATCTGCCTGCCGGCGCAGAAGCGCTTCGTGCTCGAGTAGCTGCTCAAGCCGGCGCGAGTTCGTAACTCGTGCTCCGGCCGCCGGCGCCGGAGCGCCGCAGCACGCCCAGCGCGACCAGTTCCGTGATGTCGCGCAGCGCCGTGTCGGACGAGCACTTCGCCAGCGCCGCCCATTTGCCGCTGGTGAGTTTCCCTTCGAAGCCGTCGAGCAGGCGGTTCAGCACCCGCACCTGGCGTTCGTTCAACGCGGCGCCGTGCAGGCGCTGCCACAGCCGCGCCCTGGTCAGCACCATGTCCACCGTGCCGTGCGCCGCCGCCACGGCCTGCTCCAGCATGCGCAGGAACCACAGCAGCCAGGCCGTGACGTCCAGCGTTCCCTTCTGGGTGCGCTCGAGGATGTCGTAGTACGCGTCGCGTTCGCGCTGGATCTGCGCCGACAGGCTGTAGAAGCGTTGCGGGCTGCCGTCCGCACGGGCCAGCAGCAGGTCGCCGATGGTGCGGGCGATGCGGCCGTTGCCGTCATCGAACGGGTGCAGCGTGACGAACCACAGGTGGCCCAGGCCGGCCCGGAGCAGCGCCGGTTCGGCCGGCTCCGGCGTTTCGATCCAGGCCAGGAACCTGGCCAGTTCGGCCGGCAGATGCGCGGCCGGCGGCGCCTCGAAATGCACGGTCTGCCGTCCCACGGGACCGGAGACGACCTGCATGGGCCCCTCCGCATCCTGGCGCCAGCGGCCCGTGTCGATCCGGCTGAGGCCCGACCACCCGGTCGGAAACAGGGCGGCATGCCAGCCGAACAGCCGCTCGGCGGTCAGCGGCTGGGGGCTGTTGGCGGTGGCATCCAGCATCATTGCCACGACGCCCTCGACGTTACGGTCGACCGGCGCGAGCGAGCCGATGTCCACGCCCAGCCGGCGCGCGAGCGAGGAACGCACGGCGGCGACGTTCAGGCGTTCGCCCTCGATTTCACTGGTTTTCAGCACGTCGTCGGTCAAGGCCGACAGGCTGGCCTGGTCGCGCAGCCCCAGCCCGACGTCGGCCAGGCGCCCCAGCAGCACGCCCTGCGCCCGGCTGACGCGCGCCATCGGCTCGGCCAGGGCCGCCAGGTCATAGCGCCAGTCCGGCCAGTCGGGAGATTCCCAGATGTAACGATAATCGCCGCAGTCCATGCGGCGATTATGACACGGAATCGCCGCACAGGCCGCACATTCGCCGCAAGCAGTGCGGCGATTAGCACAGTATTCGCCGCAGGAGGTCGAAAAAAAAGCCGCGTCGAGACGCGGCTTCCGTGACATCGGAAAAATCAGACGTTGAACAGGAAGTTCAGCACATCGCCATCCTTGACGACATACTCCTTGCCCTCGGCGCGCATCTTGCCCGCTTCCTTGGCGCCCGCTTCGCCCTTGTAGGCGATGAAGTCGTCGAAGGCGATGGTCTGGGCGCGGATGAAGCCACGTTCGAAGTCGGTGTGGATGACGCCCGCGGCTTGCGGTGCCGTGTCGCCCACGTGGATCGTCCAGGCGCGCACTTCCTTGACGCCGGCCGTGAAGTAGGTCTGCAGGCCCAGCAGCTTGAAGCCGGCGCGGATCAGGCGGTCCAGGCCCGGCTCGTCCATGCCCATGTCGGCCAGGAAGGCCGTCTTGTCCTCGTCTTCCAGGTCGGCGATTTCCGCTTCGATCGCGGCGCAGATGGCGACGATCGGGGCGTTCTGTTCCTTGGCGTAGGCGGTCAGCTGGTCCAGCAGCGGGTTGTCGGTGAAGCCGCTGTCGGACACGTTGGCCACGTACATGGCCGGCTTCGCGGTGATCAGGCACAGCGGCTTGATGATCTCCATGTCGTCCTGCGACAGGCCCAGCGCGCGCACGGGCTTGGCGTCGTTCAGGGCCGGCATGATCTTCTCCAGCAGCGCGACCAGCTTGGCCGCGTCCTTGTCGCCGGAACGGGCCTTCTTGTTCTCGCGGTGGATCGCCTTCTCGACGGTGCCCATGTCGGCCAGCGCCAGCTCGGTCTGGATGACGGCGATGTCGTCCAGCGGGCTGACCTTGCCGGCCACGTGGATCACGTTCTCGTCCTCGAAGCAGCGCACCACGTTGACGATGGCATCCGTTTCGCGGATGTGCGCGAGGAACTGGTTGCCCAGGCCTTCGCCCTGCGACGCACCGGCGACCAGGCCCGCGATATCGACGAACTCGACGATGGCGTTGACGATGCGTTCAGGCTTGACGATTTCCGCCAGCTGCTTCAGGCGCGGATCGGGCACCTCGACGACGCCCACGTTCGGTTCGATCGTGCAGAACGGGTAGTTCTCGGCCGGGATGCCGGCCTTCGTCAGCGCGTTGAAAAGGGTGGACTTGCCGACGTTGGGCAGGCCGACGATGCCGCATTTGAGACTCATGGAATTCCTTGTGAAATGTGAATGCCGCCGCCGGGCGCGAACGCAGGGGCCGGTAATACGCGCATTATAGCGCCCGCCGGGCCCCGATATCCCGTTTGCGCCCCGCCCCAACGGGCAAAAATCATACGGTGGCGACCGGCTCCACCCCGTCCACCCGCACGCAATCGCGCCCCGCATGCTTGGCCGCATACAGCGCCGCATCGGCGCGGCAGATGGTCTCGCCGATGTCCGGCTCTTCCGGCCGGTACTGCGCCACGCCGATCGATACCGTGATGCGCAAGCCCGCCATCCCGGGTGGCGCCGGCTGGGCGGCGATGCGGGCGCGGATGCGTTCGGCCAGTTCGCCGGCGGCACGCAGGGCCGTGTGCGGCAGTGCGACGATGAACTCCTCGCCGCCATAGCGGGCCGCGACGTCGCCCTCGCGCGTCTGCGCCGTCAGCACGGCCGCCAGCAGTCGCAGCACCGCGTCGCCGGCCGGGTGGCCGAAATCGTCGTTGATGCGCTTGAAGTGATCGGCGTCGATGAGCAGCAGCGACAGCGGCGTACCGTGCCGCTTGGCGATGCCCACCATGGCCGTCGCGCTGTCCAGGAAGAAGGCACGGTTGGCCATGCCCGTCAGGCAGTCCGTGATCGCCTTGCGGCGCAGCTCTTCGCTCAGCAGGCGCAGCTCGTCGTTCTGCAGCTCCAGCGCACGGTGCGCCCGCTCCAGCCGGCGGCGCGAGCGCACGCGTTCGCGCGCGCGGCTGCGCCACTGCGCCAGCAGCACGGCCAGCATCAGCAGCAGCGCGATGCCGGCGGCAGCCGTCAACGCCCCCACGCGCGCGATGTCCTCCACGCGCGCCATCGGTATCAGCAGGTTGGCGCTCCATTCCGAATCGGCGATGCGGCGGCGCACGATGAGCCAGGCCGACGTCGCCCCGTCGCTCCCGCGCAGGCTGACGATCTGTCCGCCCGTCGCCAGTTGCCGCCCCGCCGCGGGCGCCAGCGGCGGTTTCAGCACGCCCTCATATTGGCGCGTGCGGTGCAACTGCGCCGCCGCCGCCGCCGTCACGGGCCAGATGGGCCGGTAGTTCCAGTCGGGCCGGGAGCTGAGGAAGGCCACGCCGGCGGCATCCGTGACAAGCATTTCGGCGCTGCTGTCGCCCAGGTCGGGCAGGTGCAGGTCGATCTTGACGACGGCCACGCCCAGCGTCGTGCCGCGCTCCTTGACGCGGTACGCCAGGTAATAACCTGGCTTGCGCGACGTGACGCCCATCGCGAAGAAGCGGGCTTCGCCATCGCGCAACGCATTGGTGAAGTAGGGCCGGAACGCATAGTTGCGTCCCACCAGGCTGTCCGCCGCGTCCCAGTTGCTGGCCGCGATCGTCGTACCGTGCAGGTCCAGCAAATACATCAGCGACGTGCCGGTACGTTCGTTGAGCTGGCGCAGGAAGTGGTTGGCCCCGCGCGCTCGGGTCACATCGCGTGGCGCGCCCAGCGCATCGTTCAGGATGCGGTAGTTGCCCAGCAGGTTGGGCAGGTAGCTGTAGCGCTCCGCGGGCGCCAGCAGCAACGCCGACAGATGCCGCATGCGGCCATCCGCGTTGGCCTGCAGGCGCGCGATCTCGCGCTCCCGGATACCGGTGTACGCCAGCCAGACGATGGCCAGCGACGCCAGCGCCAGCAACGCGAGCAGCGCCAGGCGCAGCAGGATACGCCAGCGCAGCAGGCGCCGGAGGACGACAAGGCCCTTGGGTTTCATGGGATCGGGAGGGCTCAGGCGCTGTGCAGCTCCATCGTCGCCTGTGGCATCCTGCCCGCGACGGCCAGCGGGATGATCTTCAGGCTCTTTTCGATCGCCTCGTCGATCAGCAACTGCTCCTCCCGGCGCGGCCGGTGCAGCACGAAGTCGGCCACGTTCTGCGTCAGGTTCAAGGTGCGCGGGTGGCCGATGCCGATGCGCAGGCGCCAGTAATCCTGCGTGCCCAGCGCCGCCGTGATGTCCTTCAGGCCGTTATGGCCGCCCGACGAACCGCCCTTCTTCAGCTTGGCCGCGCCGGGCGGCAGGTCCAGTTCGTCGTGCACGACGAGGATCTCGTCCGGATTGATCTTGAAGAAGCGCGCCAGCGCGCCGACCGATTGGCCGGAACGGTTCATGTAGGTCTGCGGCTCCAGCAGCCAGACCTCCTGGCCGCCGATCGACGTCTTCGCGGCCAGCGCATTGAAACGGCTTTCGCGCTGCAGGAACGTGCCCGGCAGGCCGCGCGCCAGGTTGTCGACCAGCCAGAAGCCGGCGTTGTGGCGGGTTTGTTCGTATTCGGCACCGGGGTTGCCGAGGCCGACGATCAGGCGGAGGGTCATGGGATGCGCATGGGGGGAAAACCGCGATTATCGCGGAGTTTCAGCGCCCACGCCACCATTGCCGCGCTTCGTACAGCATCATCCCCGCCAGCATCGCCACGGCAAAGAGCCAGGGTGCGCCGTCGTCCATCGTCAGCGACGCCAGCGCGGGCCCGGGGCAGTAGCCGGCCAGGCCCCAGCCGGCGCCGAACATCGCGCTGCCCACGAGCAGGGGCCGGTCGATCCGCTGCGCGGCCGGCAGCTGCAGCGGTGCCCCGGCCAGCGTGGCGCCGCGCCGGCGTGCCACGTAAAAAGCCGGCAGCGCCACCAGCAGCGCGCCGCCCATGACGAAGGCGAGCGACGGGTCCCACGCGCCAGCCACGTCGAGGAACGCGGTGACCTTGGCGGGATCGGTCATGCCGGACAGGATCAGGCCGGTGCCGAACAGCAGGCCCGCCAGCAGGGCGAACAGATTCTGCATGTCAGGCGCCCACCAGGTGGCGCAGCACGAACACGATGACGGCGCCGGCCAGCATGAACGTGGCGGTGGCCGCCAGCGAGCGGGGCGACAGCCGCGCCAGGCCGCAGACGCCATGGCCGCTGGTGCAGCCGGCGCCCAGGCGCGTGCCGAAGCCGACCAGCAGGCCCGCCAGCAGCACCGCTGCGCCGCCCGCCACGGGATGCACGCCGGGCAGCGGGGCGACGCCGCGCCACAGCGGTGCGGCCAATAGCAGGCCGGCCAGGAAGGCAAGGCGCCAGCGCCGGTCCGCGCGCGGCGCGCGCAGCAGGCCGCCGACGATGCCGCTGATGCCGGCGATGCGCCCGTTCAAGAGGATCAGCAGCGCGGCGGCCGCGCCGATCAGCAGGCCGCCGGCCAGCGACGTCCAGGGAGTGAAGTGGAGCCAGTCGATAGTCATGGCCGCCAGTATGAACGAAAAAAAACCCTGCCGCGGCAGGGTTTTTCGTTCCGACCACCGCGTTGCCGCGGCGTTGGGATTACTTCTTCTCTTCGGCAGCCGCGTCGGCGGACACCTGGCCGGCCGGTACCGAAGCGGTAGCGATCGTCAGGTTGTTGCCGTGGGTGATGGCGGTGACGCCTTCCGGCAGCGTCAGGTCGTTGATGTGCAGCGTGGTGCCGACGTCCATTTTCGACAGGTCGACGGAGATGAACTCCGGCAGGGCCGATGGCAGGCACGAGATTTCGATCTCGTTGGCCACGTGGCTGATCGTCGCGCCGTGCAGTTTCACTGCTGGGGAAACGTCGGCGTTTTCGAAGTGCAGTGCCACTTTGACGTGCACTGGCTGGTTCGCGTCGACGCGCTGGAAGTCAGCGTGCAGGACCAGTTGCTTGTATGCGTGCATCTGGAAGTCGCGCAGCAGCACTTTCTGTACTTTGCCGTCGATTTCCAGGTCCAGCACGGAACCGTGGAACGCTTCTTTCTTCAGCGCGTGGTACAGCGCGTTGTGGTCCAGGGCGATCGTCACAGGGGCTTCGGTACCGCCGTAGATGATGCCAGGGGTCTGGCCGGAAATACGCAGGCGGCGGCTCGCACCCGTGCCCTGCAGTTCGCGTTTGAATGCAACAACTTTCATTTGATACTCCAAAAGAGTCGGGGCTCGCGCCCACGGTTATAAAGCCTCCCGCGACCAGGATGGCTTCGAAATCGGCAGTCAGTTGCGACCGCCGGATAAAACATCGGCGGCGCGCCGGTCGAAACCGGCGCGCCGCCTGGATTGCTGATGTTCGGGCGACTTAGTCGACGAACAGGGAGATCACGGAATCGCCCTTGATGATGCGCTTGAACGTCTCTGCCAGCAGCGGTGCGCAGGTCAGTTGACGGATCTTGCCGCAGGCCTTGCCGGCGTCGGACAGCGGAATCGTGTCCGTCACGACCAGTTCGTCCAGCGACGAATTGGTAATGCGGTCGATCGCCGGGCCGGACAGCACCGGGTGCGTGCAATATGCGATGACTTTCTTGGCGCCGCGTTCCTTCAGGACTTCGGCCGCCTTGACCAGCGTACCGGCCGTGTCGACCATGTCGTCCATGATGACGCAGTTGCGGCCTTCCACGTCGCCGATGATGTTCATCACTTCGGAGACGTTGGCTTTCGGACGGCGCTTGTCGATGATCGCCAGGTCGCAGCCAAGGCGCTTGGCCAGCGCGCGGGCACGGACCACGCCGCCGACGTCCGGCGACACGACCAGCAGGTCCTGGTGGTCTTTCTTCTGCAGGTCACCCAGGAGGATCGGCGATGCGTAGATATTGTCGACCGGGATATCGAAGAAGCCCTGGATCTGGTCGGCGTGCAGGTCCATGATCAGGACGCGCTCGACGCCGGCTTCTTCCAGCATGTTGGCGACGACTTTTGCCGAGATGGCCACGCGGGCGGATCGCGGACGGCGATCCTGGCGGGCATAACCAAAGTAAGGGATGGCGGCCGTGATGCGGCCAGCGGATGCGCGTTTCAGGGCATCGACCATCAGGATCAATTCCATCAGGCTGTCGTTGGTCGGCGCGCAGGTCGATTGCAGCACGAAGACGTCTTTACCGCGGACGTTCTCGTTGATTTCGACCATTACTTCGCCGTCCGAGAATTTCGAAACGACCGCTTTGCCAAGGGGGATGCCGAGATTTTTTGCGACCCCTTCTGCCAACGCAGGATTAGCGTTGCCGGTAAAAACCATCAGGTTTTCGTAAGCCATGGGAGTCCCAGGAAGGTAAGCATTGAACTTGAAATACCACCGGATCGAATCCGGCGCGGAATAAAAAAGCCCCAGCTCGGCAGGGGCATTTTTTTATTTTTTTCGGCTGGATGCCTGCGCATCGACAGACCGAAGAAAAGGGTGGCAGGGGAACAAGGATTCGAACCTTGGTATGCCGGAATCAAAATCCGGTGCCTTAACCAGCTTGGCGATTCCCCTACTCTTGACTGACTGCTTTCCGTCAGATGGCGAGCATTATACTGCACTTCCAACGTAAAGCCAAATCTTTTTACGCTTCACAACTTTCGGTGCTTGGCGACATATCCAGCAGCGGATGGCGTTGCAGCGCTTTTGCCTTCCAGCCGTTCCAGGCGCCGGGCACTTTCGCAAGTACCGCATCGGCCTGTTCCTCGCTGTCGAACGCGCAGAACACACAAGCTCCGGAGCCAGTCATCCTGGCATCGCCGTATCCACCCAACCATTCTACCGCCTCTGCTACCGGCGGGAACAAGCGGGTGGCCACCTGTTGCAAATCGTTCCTTCCAAATCCCTGCAAACCGTTTCGTTTTGCGAGGTAGCTGGAAAAGTCCGACATTATGACGAGCGGCGTGTTCCTTGTCAAATGTTCCGACGTAAAAATCTTTGCGGTGGGCACCGCCACGCCCGGCTCGATGACGACGTACCAGCAGGCCGGCACGTCCACGGCCTGCAGCGCCTCGCCCACGCCTTCCGCGAATGCCGTGCGGCCAAACACGAAGAACGGGATGTCGGCGCCCAGCGGCAGCCCCAGGTCCATCAGCTCCTGGCGCGACAGGCCGGCCTGCCACAGCGCGTTCAGCGCCATGAGGGTCGTGGCCGCATCCGACGAGCCGCCACCCAGCCCGCCGCCCATCGGCAGGATCTTGTCGATGGCGATGTCCACGCCAGGCGGGGTGCGGCCCGTGCGGCGGATCGCCTCGGCCCGCAGCTTGTGCGCGGCGCGCACGATCAGGTCCTGCTCCTCCGGCACGCCCGGCACGTCGGTCACGCGGCGGATGGCGTCGTCGTCGCGCAAGGTGAAGTGCAGCACGTCGCCCCGGTCGATCAGCTGGAACACCGTCTGCAGCAGGTGGTAGCCGTCGGCCCGCCGGCCCGTCACGTGCAGGAACAGGTTCAGCTTGGCCGGCGCGGGGCAGTTCAGCAACTGCCTCATGACGCGCTCGCCGCCGGCCGGATCGCGATGCGGATCTCGATTTCCTCGATGTCGCCGCCGGGACCGCGGCGGGCGATGATGCGGCGCGGCTTCGGCGGCGCGCTGCTCTTGCCGATGTCCCCGTCCTGCCAGGCGTCGAACTGCAGTTGCCAGCCGTCCGCCGTCGTCACGTTGCTGTGGGCCGGGCTGGCGGCAAAGCGCTGGCCGCCAGCCGCGGTGGCATAGCCTTGCAGCCAGTCGCGCAGGCCGGACACCGGCAGCGGCCAGCCCAGCGTGCGGGCCGACAGCGTGTCGATATCGGGCGCGCTGCGCGGCGGCTCGTTGCCTTCGCGGTAGGTGGCCTGCTGCGGCGTGACGGTGATGGCGGCGATCTGCTGGCCCAGCGGCGAAGACAGGGTCACGTCCGTGCGCGGCCCCTGCTGCTGCCAGGTGAACTTGCCGGACAGCGACTCGCGCTTGCCTTCCTTGACGTAGTTGACGCTGAGGGAACCTTCCAGCGCCACCGTCTCGCTGTAGGGCGCGACGGCAGCCGTCGACAACGGCCCCGTCGGGGAGGTGGCGCAACCGGCCAGCAGCGCGGTGCCCAGCAGGAGAAGGGAAATCGGGTGCTTCATGTCGTCCTTATAAACTCGTGTTCAGGCGCGCCAGCGTGTCGCGCAGCGCGTCGCTCTTCGGGTCCTTGGCGCGGGCCTCGCGCCACAGCTTCTGTGCCTCCGTGCGCTCGCCCTGCTGCCACAGCACCTCGCCCAGGTGGACGGCGATCTCCGCGTCGTTGCGCAGTGCATAGGCGCGGCGCAAGGTCTGCTCCGCGTCCTTCAGGCGCCCCATGCGGAACTGCACCCAGCCCAGGCTGTCCATGATGTACGGATCGCCGGGCGCCATCGACAGCGCCTTCTCGATCAGCGCATAGGCTTCCTCCAGCCGTTCGCCCCGCTCGGCCAGCGAGTAGCCCAGCGCATTGTAGGCGTGGTGGTTGTCCGGCACGGCCTCCATCACCTTGCGCAAGGCCGCCTCCATCTCTTCCGGCTTGCCCTGCTTCTCGGCCGCCAGCGCGAAGTCGTACAGCAGGTCCGGGCTGTCGGGGAAGCGCTTGACGGCCTGCGCCAGCAGCGCGTAGGCCTCGGCGCCGCGGCCGGCGTCGCGCAGCAGCTGTCCTTCCGTCTGCGCCACCTCGGCCTGTTCGGCCGGGTCCATGGCGGGGATGGCGCGCAGTTGCTTGAGCGCGCCTTCCAGGTCGCCCTTCTTCGACGTCAGGTGGGCGCGCTTGAGCTGTGCCGTCAGGGACAGGCGCGGGTCGGTGCTGTCGATCTTGGCCAGCCACGCCAACGCGCCATCGATGTCGCCGCGCTCTTCCGCGATCTGCGACAGCAGCATCAGCGCCTTCGCCCCGCCGCCCTCTTGCTCGCCCTCGCCGTCATCCTTGCCGTCATCCCTGCTCCGCACCAGGTCGACGTGGCGGCGCAGGTACTGCTCGGCCGCCTGCGGGTCGTTGGCCTGTACCGAGATGATGCCCAGCGCGTACAGCGTGGCGGGATTGTCCGGCTGCTCCTTCAGGATCGCCTCGAACTGGGCGCGCGCCTTGTCGTAGCGTTTCTGCTCCACCAGCAGCCGGGCATACGCCGCCCGCACTTCGCGCGCGCCGGGATTGTTCGCCAGGAAGCCGCCGAACAGCTGGCCCACCGCGTCGACGTCGCCCAGCACCTGCGCCAGCGTCAGCACGGCCAGCTCGGAGTCCGGCTTCAATTCGAGGGCGCGCCGGGCCTCGCGCAGCGAGCGCTCCTTGTCGTCGGCGGCAAAGGCGCCCTGCGCCAGCACCAGGTGGCTTTCCATCATGCCGGCATACGGCGCCAGCACGCGCTCCATCAGCGCGAACGCGGCGGCCTTGTCCTTTGCCCGCAGCAGATACTGCTGCATCTGGAACATGACGAGGCCGCGCGCGTGCGCCGGCGCGCCGTTCAGGCGCTGCGCGAACACCTGCTCGGACTCCGTCAGGTCGTCGCCCAGCACGGAAAAGCCCAGGAAATACTGCACGGCGTCGTCCGACTCCGGCGCCAGCTCGCGCCACAGCCGGATCGCCGCCAGGGCCTCGTTGCCCTGCTTGGCCGCCAGCGCCATCTCGGCGGAGCGGCGCGCCAGGCGCGGGTCGCGGGTCTGCTGCGCCAGCACCATCATGCTGACGTACGCGCCTTGCCATTGGCCGCGCTTGAAATCGAGCTCGGCCTTCGTCAGTTTATAGAACAGGTCGCTCGTCAGCTCGACGGCCGGCAGCTTGTTGTCCGGCTCGCCGTCCGGCTCGCCATCCGGCTTGGTTGCCGCGGCAACGGCCGTGGCGGCGGTGTCCGGCGGCGACAGCGCGGATTCGGGCTCCGGTGCGGCCGCCTGTTTTTGTGGCGCAACAGCGCAAGCGGACAGCAGGGCCGACAGCGTTACAATGGCGAATGCGTTTTTCAAGGGTGATCCTGCAAAGTCGGGCTCGATCCCTGATTTTACGCCCAACGCACCGCTTGCGACATTTGCACGTGTAACAGATGCTTACCAGAAGCATCGCAGACGAAGTCATCCATGCCAGAACTGCCAGAAGTTGAAGTGACCCGGCGCGGCGTCGCGCCCCATATCGAAGGCCGTGCCGTGCGCGACGTCGTGCTGCGGCGGGCAGGCCTGCGCTGGCCCTTCCCCGCCTGCCTGCCCGAGGTGCTGGCCGACCGCACCGTCGTGACAACGGGCCGGCGCGGCAAGTACCTCCTTGTCGAGTTCGAACACGGCACGCTGATCATCCACCTCGGCATGTCGGGCCACCTGCGCGTGCTGCCGCCGGGCGTGCCGCCGGAGAAACACGATCATTTCGACTTGGTCGTCGAGGGCGCGGAGGGCCGCCAGGTGCTGCGCATGACGGACCCGCGCCGCTTCGGCGCCGTGCTGTGGCACCCGAAGGACGACGGCGACGTCGATGCCCACCTGCTGCTGCGCGGCCTGGGCGTGGAGCCGCTGGGCCCGGACTTAACGGGTGAGCTGCTGTACCGCCAGACGCGCGGGCGCAGCGCCGCCATCAAGCAGGTGCTGCTGGCGGGCGACATCGTCGTCGGCGTCGGCAATATCTACTGCTCGGAAAGCCTGTTCCGCGCCGGCATCAATCCGAAGACGCCGGCCGGGCGCATCGGCCGGGCGCGCTATGACAAGCTGGCGCAGGCCATCCGCGACGTGCTGGCCGAGGCCATCGTCCAGGGCGGCAGCACGCTGCGCGACTTCATCAGCGTGAACGGCCAGTCGGGCTACTTCCAGCAATCGTACTTCGTGTACGACCGCACCGGCGTGCCGTGCCGCGTGTGCGCCACGCCGGTGCGCCAGATCAAGCAGGGCCAGCGCTCCACTTTCTATTGCAGCAAGTGCCAAACATAAGGCGGGACACATGGTCAGGGATCTCGAACAGTACAGCGCATGGCGGCAGGGCGTGGTGGCGGCACTGCAGGACTACCGCGCCTGGGTGGCCGCCGCCGGTCTGCTGGACGGCGCCACCGAGCAGCGCCTCGCCGCCACGCTGGCGCGCCTGGCCGACGACAAGCTGTCGGTGGCCTTCGTCGCCGAGTTCTCGCGCGGGAAGTCGGAGCTGATCAACGCGATCTTCTTTGCCGGCTACGGCCAGCGCATCCTGCCGTCGGCGGCGGGCCGCACGACCATGTGTCCCACCGAGCTGTCGTACGATCCGGCCCAGCCGCCGTCGATCCGGCTGCTGCCGATCGAGACGCGCGCGGCCAACCTGTCCACCAGCGACTACCGCGACGACCTGCGCGCCTGGACGGTGCTGCCGCTGAACGTGGACGCGGCCGACGAGATGCACGAGGTGTTCCGCCAGGTCAGCCAGACGCGCCTCGTCACCGTCGAGGAGGCGCAGCGCTACGGCCTGTACGACCCGGAAGACCCCGATCTGCCCGTCACGCTGAGCGACGACGGCATGGTGGAGATCTCGCGCTGGCGCCATGCGATCATCAACTTCCCCCATCCGCTGCTGCAGCAGGGCCTCGTCATCCTCGACACGCCCGGCCTGAACGCCATCGGCACGGAGCCGGAGCTGACGCTGAACCTGATTCCGCATGCCCACGCGGTGCTGTTCATCCTGGCCGCCGACACGGGCGTGACGAAAAGCGATATCGAAGTCTGGCGCGAGCACATCGGCGCGGGCGCCGGCCGCCTCGTCGTGCTGAACAAGATCGACGGCATGTGGGACGCGCTGCGCTCGGATGCGGCGGTGGACGGCGAGATCGGGCGCCAGCAGGAGCACGTGGCGCACCTGCTGGGCGTGCCCGCGCGTCAGGTGTTTCCCGTCTCGGCGCACAAGGCGCTGGTGGCCAAGATCACGGACGATGCCGACCTGCTCGAGCGCAGCCGCATCCACGCGCTGGAGGCGGCCTTGTTCCAGGAGCTGATCCCGGCCAAGCAGGAGATCGTGCGGCGCCGCCTGGCCGACGACCTGGCCTCGCTGAACGCGGCGCAGCAGGCGCTGCTGGCGGCGCGCATGCGCGGCATCAATGAACAGCTGCACGAGCTGCGCAGCCTGCGCGGCAAGAACCAGAACGTCATCGCGCTGATGATGCGCCGGGTCGACGCGGAGAAGAAGGAGTTCGACGCCAGCCTGTTCCGCCTGCAGGCCACCCGCGCGGTGTTCACGCGCCTGTCCACGGAGCTGTATGGCACCCTCGGCATGGACGTGCTGCGCGACCACGTGCTGCACGTGCGCGACGCGATGGGCCGCAGCCGCTTCTCGACCGGCATGCGCGACGCCGTGCGCGTGTTCTTCGACAGCGTGCAGGCCGAGCTGGAAGCCTCGGAGCGCAAGGTCGCCGAGATTCGCGACATGATGGAAGTCATGTACCGCAAGTTCGCCGGCGAGCATGGCCTTGCCATCACGCCGCCGCTGCCGTTCTCGCTGGCGAAGTACCGCAGCGAGGTGTCGGAGGTGGAGGCGATCTACCAGAAGCAGTTCGGCACCGCCACCCTCCTGATGACGAGCCGGGTCGTGCTGATCGAGCGCTTCTTCGACACCATCGCCTCGCAGGTCAAGCGCTGCCTCAAGGCCGCCAACGCGGATGCGGAAGGCTGGCTGAAGCACATCATGACGCCGCTCGAGGCGCAGATCCGCCAGCACAAGGACCAGCTGAAGCACCGCCAGGCATCGATCCAGCGCATCCACGACGCGACCGATTCGCTGGAACAGAAAATCGAAGCGTTCGAGGCCGGCCAGGCCGCGCTGGAGCAGCAGAAGGCCCGCCTGGCCGAGCTGGCCGCCGCCATTGGCCATGCCGTCGACGCCCAACGTATCGCCGCCGCGGCCTGAGCGCCGCCGACTATTGAAAGATCACCTTGCTGTACCAAGAAATCGACGCAACCTTGCACGACCCCACGTTCGCCCAAACCCTGATCGGCTGGCAGAAGCAGCACGGCCGCCACGCGCTGCCCTGGCAGAACACGCGCGACGCCTACCGCATCTGGCTTTCCGAGATCATGCTGCAGCAGACGCAAGTCGCGGCGGTGCTGGGCTACTACGCCCGCTTCCTGGAGCGCTTCCCCACCGTGCACGACCTGGCTGCGGCGCCCGTCGAGGACGTCATGGCACAGTGGAGCGGCCTCGGTTACTACACCCGCGCGCGCAACCTGCACAAATGCGCCCAGCGCATCGTGGCCGAATACGGCGGCGCGTTCCCATCCGACCCGGCCCTGCTGGCCGAGCTGCCCGGCATCGGCCGCTCCACGGCGGCGGCGATTGCCGCGTTCTCCGCCGGCACGCGCGCCGCCATCATGGACGGCAACGTCAAGCGTGTGTTCGCCCGCGTGTTCGGCATCGACACCTATCCGGGCGAGCGCCGTACGGAGGAAGCGATGTGGCGCCGTGCCGAGGCCCTGCTGCCGGGCGAAGGCATCGAATCGTACACGCAAGGCCTGATGGACATGGGCGCCACCTTGTGCACCCACAGCAGCCCCGATTGCGCCCGCTGCCCGCTGCAGCCGCGCTGCGTGGCCCACGCCACGAACCGCGTCAAGGAGCTCCCCGTGCGCAAGCCAAAGAAGGCGACGCCGGAGAAATACGCGGCCATGCTGCTGGTGGTGCACGGCGGCCAGGTGCTGCTGGAGCAGCGCCCCGCCAGCGGCATCTGGGGCGGCTTATTGTCGCTGCCTGAAGTGGACGGCCATGTGGCGCTGGACGGCGACGAGATCGAGATCGACGACGACGCGGTAGCGCGCGCCGTGCAACCGTTCGGCGTGGCCGAAGCGCGCGAGCGGCTGCTGCCGGTCATGCATGGCTTCACGCATTATAAGCTGCACATCGTGCCGCTGCTGGTCACGCTGGCGCAGCGCGCGCCGCTGGCGGGCGAAGGCCGTTACACATGGCTGGAGATCGGGGACATCGGCCAGGCGGCATTGCCCGCACCGATCAAGAAACTGCTGCTGGAGCTGCTGGGGAACCGGGCCGACGCACAGGCCCGGATGTTCTAGAGGAATTTGCCGGCCGTGAAGGCGACGGCCGCCAGCGAGACGGACGTGGCGAAGAACCAGCGCACCACGCGGCTTTCCGTCTCGGCCAGCGTGGCATCGAGGCGGCCGAAGCGGTCCAGCAGTTTCAGCTCCACCCGGACGAGGTCTTCCTTCGTGCAATAGTTGGAGACGAGCACGGCAACGTCGCGCTCGATCACGGCAAAGCGGCGCTCGTTGCCGTTGTTGCCGCTATTGCCGCTATTGCCGTGGTTGCCGTTGCCAGGGCTGCCGCCGTGGCACCGAGTCTTCGCATCGGATTCCATGGTCTCTTCGCTCATGACAGTCTCCTTGCCTGATAACTCATCGTCGGCCACGAAAGCCCTCGCGTCAAGCGAAACACTACCTCAGCTTGCTACGAATCAGAGTTCTTCCAGCGAATACAAACGGCTGTGCTCGCGAATGGCGTAGCGGTCCGTCATGCCGGCGATGTAGTCGGCAATCCGCCGTGCCTGCTTCGTCGCATCGCCGCCCGTTTCGCGGTAATCTGGCGGCAGCAGTTGCGGGTCCTGCGTGAACGCGTCGTACAGTTCGCGCACGATGCGGCTGGCCTTCAGGCGCATGCGGTTGACCTTGTAGTGGCGGTACAGGTTCTCGCGCAGGAAGCGTTTCAGCTCCGTCGCGTCCTGGCGCATCGGGTCGGAAAAACGGATCAGCGGCGGGCCGGCCCTTACCTCGTCGATGCTGCGCGGCGCCACGTCGGCGATACGCTGCTGGGACGTGGCGATCAGGTCGTCCGCCAGCGCCGTGATCAGGCGGCGCAGCGTCTCGTAGATCGCGCGGCGCCCCGTCAGGCCCGGGAACGCGCCCTGCACCTCGCGCCACAGGCGGCCGAAGAAGTCGACCTGCTCCATCTGCGCGATCGTGATGAGGCCGGAGCGCAGGCCGTCGTCGATGTCGTGGCTGTTGTACGCGATCTCGTCGGCCAGGTTGGTCAGCTGCGCTTCCAGCGACGGCTGCGTCTTGTCGAGGAAGCGTTGCGCCACGTCGCCCAGCAGCCGCGCGTTGTTGACGGAGCAGTGCTTGAGGATGCCTTCGCGCGTCTCGAACATCAGGTTCAGGCCGTCGAATGCGCCGTATTGCTCTTCCAGGTAGTCCACCACGCGCAGGCTTTGCAGGTTGTGCTCGAAGCCGCCGTGCCCTGCCATGCATTCGTTCAGCACGTCCTGGCCCACGTGGCCGAACGGCGTGTGACCCAGGTCGTGTGCCAGCGCGATCGCCTCCACCAGGTCTTCGTTCAGGCGCAGGTTGCGGGCGATCGAGCGGCCGATCTGGGCCACTTCCAGGCTGTGCGTCAGCCGGGTGCGGAACAGATCGCCCTCGTGGTTCAGGAACACCTGCGTCTTGTATTCGAGCCGGCGGAATGCCGTCGAATGGATGATGCGGTCGCGGTCGCGCTGGAACTGGCTGCGCGACGCATGCGGGGTTTCGTCATAGCGACGGCCGCGCCCCTGTTCCGAGTGCGCGGCGTAGGGAGCGAGCGCGTCTTCCATGATCACTCCACGCAGGCGGCGATGGTGTCGAGCAGCGCCTCCTGCGGCGCGCTCGTGACCAGGGCCGTGCCCAGGGGTTTCAGCAGGATGAACTTGATGGCGCCGCCTTCGTTCTTCTTGTCCACTTCCATCAGCTCCAGCCAGCGCGCCGTGCCCAGGTCGGGCGCCTTGACGGGCAGCCCGGCTGCCGCCACCAGCGAGCGCAGGCGATCCACCGTGTCCGCGTCGATAAAGCCCAGGCGCTGCGACAGCTCGGCCGCCATCACCATGCCGCAGCCGACGGCTTCGCCATGCAGCCAGTGGCCATAGCCCATGCCGGCCTCGATGGCATGGCCGAACGTGTGGCCGAAGTTCAGGATGGCGCGCAGGCCGCCCTCGCGCTCGTCCTGGCGCACGATATCGGCCTTGATCTCGCACGAGCGCGCGATCGCATAGGCCAGCGCGGCGCGGTCGCGCGCGACCAGCTTCTCGATATTGGCTTCGATCCAGTCGAAGAAGGCGCTGTCGATGATGGCGCCGTGCTTGATCACTTCGGCCAGGCCGGCCGCCAGCTCGCGCTGGGGCAGCGTCTCCAGCGTCGACGTATCGGCCACCACGACCTTCGGCTGGTAGAACGCCCCGATCATGTTCTTGCCCAGCGGGTGGTTGATGCCCGTCTTGCCGCCCACCGACGAATCGACCTGCGACAGCAACGTGGTCGGCACCTGGATGAAGTCGACGCCGCGCATGTACGAGGCGGCGGCAAAGCCCGTCAGGTCGCCGATGACGCCGCCGCCCAGCGCGACCAGGGTCGTCTTGCGGTCGCATTTGTTGGCCAGCAGCGCATCGAAGATCTGCATCAGGCTGGCCCAGTCCTTGTGCTCTTCGCCATCCTCCAGCACGACGGCGATGACTTCCTTGCCGGCGGCGACGAGCGGCGCGCGGATGCGCTCCAGGTACAGGGGCGCGACGGTGGTATTGGTGACGATGGCGACCTTGCGGCCGTTGACGTGGCGCGCCAGCAGGTCCGGGTCGTCCAGCACGGCGGGGCCGATCGAGATGGGGTAGCTGCGCTCGCCCAGTTCGACATGGAGAAGGATATTGGTCTGTTCGTTCATCGAAGGTTGTGCATGCGTCGTGCAGTTGGGCGCGGCCTGGCAGGCCCGCGCATCGAGCTGGTTGATGATGATCTGGACCATCGATTGTACGTTAGGTCGGCCCGTGTCGACGACGAGGTGCGCCATCTCCAGGTACAGCGGCTCGCGCTGGGCCAGCAGTTCCTCCAGCTTCGCGCGTGGATCGGCGGTCTGCAACAGGGGGCGGTTCTTGTCGTGGCTGGTGCGGGCCAGGATGCTGCCGATGCTGGCCCGCAGGTAGACGACGGTGCCGCGCTGCTGCAGCAAGGCGCGGCTGTCGGGGTTCAGGATGGCGCCGCCGCCGGTGGCCAACACGATGCCTTCCTGGCCGCACAGGTCGCGGATCACCTCCGCTTCGCGGCGGCGGAAGCTGCCCTCGCCCTCGATCTCGAAAATCCACGGAATCGTGGCACCCGTGCGGGCCTCGATCTCGTGATCGGAGTCGACGAAACGCATGCCCAGCTTGCGGGCGAGCATGCGACCGATCGTCGTCTTGCCCGCTCCCATCAGCCCTACCAAAAATACATTCCCCATCGAGTTCCGTCTCGCCAATGTGTCACAGTCGTGTCATTGTAATCCGAGCGGCGCCGGGCACGCCCAAACGGGACGGGTCAATGCAAAACGGCCGGGCTGCGAGGCAGGCCGGCCGTTTTTGCGTCGGGACAGTCCAGCCCGTGTCCCACCACGGGGTCAGTCACCGCGGTGGGACACGAGCTCATGGGCGTTTCAGCGCGACGACAGGCGCTCCGCCACCACTTTCGGCGTGATGAACACCAGAAGCTCCGTCTTCTCGCTGGTGCGGCTGGTATTGCGGAACAGGTGGCCCAGCACGGGCACGTCGCCCAGCAGCGGTATCTTCGACACCGTGTTGCGCTCGGTCTGCTGGTAGATCCCGCCCAGCACGACGGTGCCGCCGTTCTCCACCATCACCTGCGTCTTGACGTGCTTGGTGTCGATGGCGAAGCCGGCCCGGGTCTCGGCGCCCACGCTGTCCTTGTTGACGTCCACGTCGACGACGACGTTGCCGTCCGGCGTGATCTGCGGCGTCACTTCCAGGCGCAGGTTCGCCTTGCGGAACACGATCGACGTGGCGCCGCTGCTGGTGGCCACCTGGTATGGCAGCTCCAGGCCCTGCTCGATCAGCGCGACCGCCTTGTCGGCCGTGACGACGCGCGGGCTGGAGATGATCTTGCCCGTGCCGTCCGCTTCCAGCGCCGACAACTCCAGGTTCAGGAACCGGTTGGCGGCGGCGTTGAACAGGCTGATGGCCAGGTTGCCGGCGGCGACACCGTTGATCGGCGCGGCCGGCAGGTTGATGAACTGCGTGTTGCCGAAATCGGCGTTGGCGTCGGTCAGGCCCACCTGCCCCGTCACCTGTCCCACGCCGGTGATGTTGCCGGCTACGCCGACGCGGTTGTCGCCGCCCAGCGACCAGCCGGACTGGCCGCCGCGGATCGTGCGCATGTCGGAAAAGCCCAGCTTCGCACCCAGGTTGCGGGTGAAGCCGTCGTTGGCCTCGACGATGCGCGCCTCGATCAGCACCTGCTTGGTGGCGACGTCGGTCTTGGCGATCAGCTTGCGCACGTCTTCCAGCTTCGATGCCACGTCGGTGACGAACAGCTGGTTGGTGCGTGGCTCGATGATGGCGCTGCCGCGCTTGGACAGGATGCGGTTGCGCGAGTCGCCCCCTTCCAGCCCGAACACCGTCTTGAACGCTTCCGCCTTCTGGTAGTTCAGCTGGAAGATCTCGGATTTCAATGGCTCCAGGTCGGCGATCTGCGCCTTCTGCTCCAGCTCCAGCTTTTCCTTCGTCAGCAGCTCTTCCTTCGGCGCGATCCAGATCACGTTGCCGTTCTTGCGCATGTCCAGGCCCTTGGCCTGCAGGATCACGTCCAGCGCCTGGTCCCACGGCACGTCTTTCAGGCGCAAGGTCAGGTTGCCGGCGACGCTGTCGCTGGTGATGATGTTCAGGCCGGAGATGTCGGCCACCGCCTGCAGGGCCGCGCGCACTTCCACGTTCTGGAAGTTGAACGACAGCTTCTCGCCGCGATAGCCCTGCGTGCCCTGGGTCAGCTTGTTCGGGTCTTCCTTGATCGGCTTGACGTCCACCACCAGCTGCGTGTCGCTCTGGTAGACGCTCTGCTCCCACAGGCCCTTGGCCTCGATCTGCATGCGCACGTTGTCGCCCTGCGGCGTGGTGGTGATCAGCGACACCGGCGTGCCGAAGTCCGTCACGTCCAGGCGGCGGCGCAGCGATTCCGGCAGCGCCGTTTTCAGGAAGTCCACCGTGACGCCATTGGCGCCCTGGCGCACGTCGACGGCCACCTGGTTGCTCGGCAGGTCGACGACGATGCGGCCCTCGCCATTGCTGCCGCGGCGGAAGTCGAGGTCGCGCAGCGTGGGTTTGGCGGCCGGCTTCTGCGCGGGCGCTTCGGCCTTCGCGACAGGCAGGCCGCGGCTGTCCACCGCCGTGGCCGTGCCGCCCGAGGCGTCGATCGTGAGGATGACGTTCTTGCCGTCGATGGCCGTGGCGTAGTTCAGGGCGCGCTTCAGGTTGAACACGAGGCGCGAGCGTTCGCCCGCCTGCACCACGTTCACGCTGCGCAGGTCCCCTACTTCCATGTCCTGGCTGGTCTTGCCCGTGCCGTTGGTCGTCTTGCCGAAGTCCAGCGCGATACGGGGCGGATTGGTGATGGCAAAGCCGATCGGCAGCTTGTCCGGGGCCTGGTCGAGCGCGATGCGGACGATCACGTTCGAGCCCTGCTGGTTGGCCGTGACGGATTCGATCGCGTTCTGCGCCAGGGCGGCCGCGCTGGCCAGCGCCAGCGCCAGCGCGACGCCGGCCCGGCGCAAGGTTGTGATGGCGATCATTGCGTACTCTCCTTACTGTCCTGCAGTTCCAACTTCGATGTGCGTTCGACCCAATCGCCGGCTGCATCCTGTACCAGTTCCCTGATCGTCACGGCGTCTTCCGAGACCGCCGTGATGCGGCCGAAATTCTGGCCCAGGTGCTGCCCGGTCCGTACCTGGTACAGGGTACGGTCGATCTGCAGCAATCCGTAGACGACGCCGCCTTTTTGCAGCGTCCCCACCATCTTCATCGTGTCGAGGGGGAAGCCCTCGAGGAATTCCTTGCGGCGGCCCATGTCGGGCTGCTCGCCGCTGCCGGGACGGGCCTTGGCCAGTTCCGTCAGCAGCTTGTTCGGGTTGAACGGGTCGGGCTGCTCCAGCGCCGCGTAGGCGAACGGCACGAACGTCTTCGGTTCGGCCAGCGGCTTGACAGCCGGCTGGGTGGTGGCATCCACTTCCTTCATCCACTGGCGCACTTCCTGCACGTCGCTGTCGCCGCAGCCGGCCAGCAGCGCGGCCAGCACCAGTGCCAGTCCGGTCGAGGCATACGTCATGGCTTCGCCTCCTTCTTTTTCTTGGCGGCCGCCTTGCGCTGCGCCGCCACTTCGTCCTGGTCCAGGTAGCGGAACGTCTTGGCCACCGCGTCCAGGGTCAACGTGCCGTCGCGCCCCGTCGTCAGCGCCATGTTGTTCAGCGTGACGATGCGCGGCAGGTTCGCCATGTCGCCCGCGAACGCGCCGATGTCGTGGTAGTTACCGGACACCTTGATGTCGATCGGCAGCTCGGCGTAGTAGTCCTTGACCACCACCTGGCCCGGCTTGAACAGCTCGAACTGGAGGCCGCGGCCCAGGCCCGCCTGGTTGATGTCCGACAGCAGCGCGGCCATTTCCGCCTTGCTGGGCAGCTGCTTCTCCAGCCGCACCACGTACTGGTCGACCTGCGCCTTCTGCGCCACCAGCGCCGGCAGGTTGACCGCCTGCGCCGTCTTCATGCGGTATTCCGTGCGCAGCGTCTGCTCCTGCGC
This sequence comes from Pseudoduganella chitinolytica, assembly GCF_029028125.1. Taxonomy (GTDB): domain Bacteria; phylum Pseudomonadota; class Gammaproteobacteria; order Burkholderiales; family Burkholderiaceae_D; genus Rugamonas; species Rugamonas chitinolytica. Next base: position 5,498,315 of record NZ_CP119083.1, on the reverse strand, counting down.
GGCGCCGGCCTCCTGCTCCTCGAACTGGCCGCTCCAGTAGCCGAAGTAGCCCAGCACGACGACGCCCAGGGCGGCGCCGATGCCGCACAACACACGCGGCGCCAGCGGCCACTGGCCGGGGTGCACGCCATTCAGGCCGCGGAACTGCGCGGCGATCGGTTCGATCAGGTCCTTGATATCCGTTGCCATGGTCAAGCCTTGTCCGCTGCCGGGTGCTTGGCGCCCGGCTTGCCGTCGTCTTCGGGTTTGTCCTTGTCGCGCGGACGCTTGATGCCGACGATGACGGTGAATTCCACCACCTTGCGCGCCACCTTGCCCTGGCCGATCATGCCGGCCTTGGCTTCGACGAGGTCGGGCCGCTCCAGCCATGGCGACGCCGTCGACATATTGCGCAGCAGTTCCGACACGCGCTCCTGCGACTGCGCGTAGCCGTTCACCGTCACGCGCTGGCCCTCCTGGCGGAAAGCCTTGAGGTACACGCCGGGCGGGGTCTGCTTGACGAGCTCGTCGAGCAGGTAGACAGGCTGGTTGCGGTCGCCCTGCAGGTCCTCGACCGCCTGCTGGCGCGCCTTCAGCGCCTCGATCTCCTGCTTCAGCGTGGCGATTTCCTTGATCTTGCCGTCCAATGCGACGATCGCCGTCTTCAGTTCGCGGTTGCGGCCTTCCTGCACGGCGATGGCGCGCGCGTTGTAGCCGCCCACGATCAGCACGATGCCGGTGCCGATCAGGGCCGCCAATACCAGCAGCGCCACGAACGCCGCCTTGCGCTGCTTGCGCTTTTCCTCGCGGTGCGGCAACAGGTTAATGCGGATCATCAGCCGAACCTCCGCAATGCCAGGCCGCAGGCGACCAGGTAGGCCGGCGCATCGGTGCGCAGCTGCTGTTCGCGCACGGAGCCGGCCAGCTTCATGCCATGGAACGGCGCCACGATGCCGGTCGGGATGCGGGTACGGCCGGCAACGATGTCGAGCAGGCCGGGCACCAGCGCGCAGCCGCCCGCCAGGTGGAGCTGGTCGATCTTCGTGTAGGGCGTGGACGTGAAGAAGAACTGGATGGCGCGCGTGACTTCCAGCGCGGCGCTTTCCAGGAACGGCGCCAGCACGTCGGTGGCATAGCTGTCGGGCAGGTCGCCCGTCTTCTTGCGCGCTTCCGCTTCCTCGAAGGCGAGCCCGTAGGCGCGCACGATGTCCTGCGTCAGCGAGTTGCCGCCGAACGGCTGTTCCTTCTCGTACACCGTGACGCCATCGGTCATCACGGAAAACTGCGTGATCTGGGCGCCGATCTGGAACAGCGCGATGACCTGGCCCGCGCCGGCGCCCGGCGTTTGCGCGACGATGCGGTCCAGCGCGGCACGCGCGGCGTACGATTCGATGTCCATGACGCAGGCCTTCAGGCCGGATGCCTCGGCGACGGCCACGCGGTCCTCCACCTTTTCGCGGCGCGTCGCCGCCAGCATCACCTCGATGTCGTCGGCCGAACTGGCGACGGGGCCGATCACGTCGAAGTCCAGGCTCACCTCGTCGAGCGCGAACGGAATGTACTGGCTCGCTTCCGATTCCACCTGTACTTCCAGCTGTTCTTCCGACATGCCGGCGGGCAGGATGATCTTTTTCGTGATGACGGCGGCAGGTGGCATGCCCAGTGCGACGTTGCGTGCGCGGGTGCCGCTTTTCTTGATGACGCGGCGTACCGCGTCCACGACCTGGTCCAGGTTTTCGATATTGCCATCCGTGACGGCGCCGCGCGGCAGCGCCTCGCTGGCATAGCGTTCCAGGCGCAGGCCGTCCTTGCCCGCTTCGGCCAGCTCGACCAGGCGCACGCTCGTGCTGCTGATATCGAGGCCGACGAGCGGTGGCGCGGCACCGCCGAACAGGGCTTTCAGGTCGGGAATCATCGCGGCGCTCTCCGCCCGGCGCGGCGCGCTGGCCCCGTCATGGGCCACACCAGAGATGTTTGCATAATGTCAGAATTCGCTTGAAAAACAGGCACTTGGTGCCAGGGACAGGGCTAGATGTTGAATCCTAGCAATAGCTCGGAGCGGGTGTAAAGGTATTTCTGTACGGAATTTTTGTGACACTGTGCCCGCTCTGCCACACAGTTTTCAGTCTGTATAGCAGTGCCGATAACAAAGTTGCTTTGTTGCTTATGGAAAACTTCAGGCTGTCAGAGGGAGCTTGGCGTGCGTGCCCCGCGAAATGGGGGTGCCTTATAATGCTTGCATAAAATTATGAAAGTTGCCGTCGCATGACTCCTCCCAACAACGCTGTCAAATCCAAGTCCCCCAAGAAGTTTTTGTTGCTCGCCCTGGCGTCCTGCGTCGGCCTCGCGCTGGGCGCCGTGTTGCTGGTCGTGTTCGGCCTGGCGCTGGCTTATCCCAGCCTGCCGTCGCTCGACACCCTGACCGACTACCGGCCCAAGATGCCGCTGCGGATTTATTCGGCCGACAACGTCCTGATCGGCGAGTTCGGCGAGGAACGCCGCAACCTCGTGCGCTTCAAGGACATTCCCGACGTGATGAAGAAGGCCGTGCTGGCCATCGAGGACGACCGCTTCTACGAGCACGGCGGCGTCGACTACTGGGGCATCCTGCGCGCGGCGCTGCACAACGCGACGGGCGGCGCGCGCCAGGGCGCCTCGACGATCACGCAGCAGGTGGCCCGCAACTTCTTCCTCTCCAGCGAGCAGACGTTGAAGCGCAAGGCCTATGAAGCGCTGCTGGCCTGGAAGATCGAGCAGAACCTGACGAAGGACCAGATCCTGGAGGTCTACATGAACCAGATCTACCTGGGCCAGCGCGCCTACGGCTTCGCTTCCGCGGCGCACATCTACTTCGGCAAGGAGCTGCGCGACATCAGCGTGGCCGAGGCGGCGATGCTGGCCGGCCTGCCCAAGGCGCCGTCCGCATACAACCCCGTGGTGAACCCGAAGCGCGCGCGCATCCGTCAACAGTACATCCTGCAGCGCATGGCGCAGTTGGGCTACATCACGCCGGCGCAATTCGAGGAGGCGAAGAACGAGCAGCTGAAGGTCAAGACCGACAGCAGCGAGTTCGGCGTCCACGCGGAGTACGTGGCCGAGATGGCGCGCCAGCTGGTCTACGAGCAGTTCAAGGACGATACCTACACGCGCGGCCTGAACGTGTTCACGACGATCACCAAGGCGGACCAGGACGCGGCCTACCTGGCGCTGCGCCGCGGCGTGATGGACTACGAGCGCCGCCACGCCTACCGCGGCCCCGAGGCCTATGTCGACCTGCCGAAGAACCGCAGCGAGGCGGACGAAATCATCGAGACCGAACTGGCCGAGCATCCGGACAGCGACGACATCGTCGCCGCGATGGTACTGGCGGCCTCGCCGACCAAGGTGACGGCCGTGACGGCATCGGGCGAGGAAATCACCATCACGGGCAAGGGACTGGACATGGCGAAGGCCTGGCTGTCCGAGAAGGCGGCGCCGAACCGGCGCGTGCGCCGCGGCGCCGTGATCCGCGTCATGCAGGAAGAGAAGGACTGGGAAATCACGCAGATGCCGGAGATCGAGTCGGCCTTCATCGCGGCCAGCACGGAGGACGGCGCCATCAAGGCGATGGTGGGCGGCTTCGACTATAACCGCAACAAGTTCAACCACGTGACGCAGGCGTGGCGCCAGCCCGGTTCCTCGTTCAAGCCGTTCATCTATTCCGCTTCGCTGGAGCGCGGCCTGTCGCCGGCGACGATCATCAACGATGCGCCGATCTCGTTCGACGCGGGCCAGACGGGCGGCCAGGCGTGGGAGCCGAAGAACTACGACGGCAAATACGAAGGCCCGATGACGATGCGCCGCGGCCTGACCAAGTCGAAGAACATGGTCTCGATCCGCATCCTGCACAAGATCGGGGCCCGCTACGGCCAGGAATACACGACGCGCTTCGGCTTCGAGGCGGACAAGAACCCGCCCTACCTGACGCTGGCGCTGGGGGCCGGCGCGGTGACGCCGCTGCAGATGGCCGGCGCCTACGCCGTCTTCGCCAACGGCGGCTACAAGGTCACGCCGTACCTGATCTCGAAGGTGACGGATGCCAACGGCCGCGTGCTGTCGCAGGCCGCGCCGGACCGCGCCGGCGTCGAAGGCAACCGCGTCATCGACGAGCGCAATGCCTTCCTGATGGACAGCATGCTGCGCGACGTGGCCCGCTACGGCACCGCCGCCAAGGCCCAGCAGGTACTGAAGCGCCCCGACCTGGCAGGCAAGACCGGCACCACCAACGATTCGATCGACGCCTGGTTCGCCGGCTACCAGTCGAAGCTGGTGGGCATTGCCTGGATCGGCTACGACCAGCCGAAGAACCTGGGCAACCGAGAGACTGGCGGCGGCCTGGCGCTGCCGATCTGGATCGGCTACATGCAGAAGGCACTGAAGAACATCCCGGTCGAGGAGCGCCCGGTTCCGGACGGCATCGTCATGGCCAACGGCGACTACTACTACGCCGAAAATCCGCCGGGGGTCGGCGTGGAAAGCCTGGAGGGCGCCAACCGCGGCACCCCGGCCGAGGAAAAGGCACGCGACGCCGTCAAGAACGAGCTGTTCTGATGGAATAAAAAAAACCGGTGACAGTCACCGGTTTTTTTTTCGCCTTGGCCGTCAAATCGGGGACAGCCTCCAATGCCGCCAAGTCAAGGTGCATGGGTCAGCGAGTCGCTGCCTTATCCTTGAGCCCCAGACCAGGAACGGGGGTCAGACCCGCCGGGTCTGACCCCGGCCTCCCGCCGTAGGGGTTGCTTATGCCCGCGGCCCGCTGGCGTGGTTCTTGACTTAGCGGAACTGGGAATTGGGGACAGCCTCCGATTCCCCCTGCATTGCCGCCAACCGCGGCAACTGGGCGAAGCCCACGTGTACGTGACAAACGTCGGCCAGCACGACCGGGCTGGAAGACGTCGAGAACTCCGTCGTCGGGTAAGCAAAAAATCCGGTTACTGTCACCGTTTTTTCGACGTTGCCTGAAAACAGGGGTCTGAGGTATCCCGGGTTTTGTAGTCAGGCTAAATAGGGGACAATACGTTCCAGAGGCCCTATGACTACGAAACCAGAAAAAACCCCTGTGAAGGATGCTGACGCCCAGCCGAAGCATCGTTCTGTCTACACTAAAGAGTCCAAACTTGCTGCGGTGGCGCGCCTGAAGAGCGGCGGCCAGACTGCGGAAGCGCTCGCTATCGAACTTGGCATACGTCGCAATCAGCTCTACAAATGGGCTAAGGCGATCGAGCAAAATGGACCAGAAGCGAGTTTCGGCAGCCGGGGGCGCAAGCCTGCCAGCGAGCAAAGCGAGCTCGTACTGGTTAAGCGCGAACTCAGTAGACTGAAGGAGGATTTTGAAATCCTAAAAAAGTTGCAGGCGTCCTTCACGCGGCTAAAGCGTTGAAGTACGCCTGTATTGAAGAGCAGCGCGAGCACTTTCCTGTGCGTTCGCTTTGTCGTGTGCTAGGGGTTAAGTGCGGCAGCTACTATGCTTTCCGTCGACGTCGCGGCACCGTCATGCCCAGCCAGGAAGACCTGGCATTGCGGGAACAGATCCGGAGCCTGCATGACTCGCATCGTCATGCTCTCGGGGCTGTCAAGACGTGGCGCGTGCTGAACGCCAAAGGCGTCAATTGCAGCAAGCATCAGGTGGCTCGACTGCGTAAGCTTGAATCGATCGAGGCCAAACGCAAGGCCAAATTTCGCGTCATGCACGCCCATCAACACACGGAACCGCCAGCACCTGATTTGCTCAAGCGATGCTTTACCGTGAAGGCACCGAACAAGGTCTGGGTCAGCGACATCACGACCATCCATACCCGTGAAGGCTGGCTGCACTTGGCCATCGTTCTCGATCTGTTTGCACGTCGGATCGTTGGATGGGCCATGAACCAGTGCCAGGATGCCTCGCTGCCAATCGGCGCATTACGGATGGCTTACGCCCAGCGTCAGCCAGGGCCAGGCCTCGTCTGCCATCCAGATCAGGGTTCGGTATACGGCTCCAAACCCTATCGGCGAGTGCTTGACGAGCGTGGCCTCAAGGCCAGCATGAGCCGCCGGGGTAACTGTCATGACAATGCCGTAGCAGAGAGCTGGTTTTCCACGCTCAAGAACGAGCTGACACGCCATGAGATCTATCCAACAAGGGCTGAGGCAATCGCCGCGATATCGGACTACATCGAGCTGTACTACAATGCACGGCGACCTCACCAAACGCTGAAATATCTCAGCCCCGTTGAGGTCGAAAAAGAGTTCTTAATTCTTAATTGAACTGGCTACAGAATCCGGGCTACCTCAGTCTGTCCCTGGTTTCAAGGCGTTGGGCTGACCAGCACCGGCGAGCCGCCGGACTGCTCGGTGGCGATCTGGGACAGCGCGTCGAACAGCTCGGTGCCGTCGCGGGTATCGACCCACTTGCCGTCCACGTGGCGGTAGTGGAAGCCGCCGGAGCGCGCCGCCACCCACAGTTCCTGCATCGCGGCCTGGCTGTTGACGATGACCTTCGAGCCGTTGTGCAGGAACTCGATCTCCAGCACATTGCCGCTGCGGCTGCATTCGACGTCGATGCGGTCCTCGTCGGTCAGGCGGTCCAGCGCGTTTTCGATGGCGGACAGGGTGCTGTCGGCCAGGTCCAAAAATTCCGATTCGGTCATGCTACACTCCAAGGGTTCTGTACATACCGAGATTCTAATCGTGAAGTTCACTTTAGCGTTGCCCGTCGTTGCCGCGGCCCTGCTCGCGGCCTGCGGCCAGACCGGCCCATTGTATATGCCGAAGCCGCCGAACAAGCCCGCCACGGCTGCCGAGCTGGGCAAACCCGGCGTCGCACCGCCTTCCGCTCCCGTTCCCTCGACGCCTCCCGCTTCCCAACAGTAACCGCATCCATGTCCCATTTCGACTACCAGAACGGCGTGCTGCACGCCGAGGGTGTAGCCCTGCCCGCCATCGCCGAACAGTTCGGCACGCCCACCTACGTCTATTCGAAGGCCCAGCTGCTGGAGAACTTCGACGCCTACGCCAACGCCTGCGCCGGCCGCGACGCGCTGGTCTGCTACGCGATGAAGGCCAACTCCAACCTGGCCGTACTGAACCTGCTGACCCAACGGGGCGCCGGCTTCGATATCGTGTCGGGCGGCGAACTGCTGCGCGTGATCGCCGCCGGTGGCGATCCGAAGAAGGTGATCTTCTCCGGCGTCGGCAAGAGCGTGGACGAAATGCGCCTGGCGCTGCAGCACGACATCCTGTGCTTCAACGTGGAGTCGATTCCCGAACTGCACCGCCTGAACGACGTGGCCGGCGCGCTGGGCAAGAAGGCGCGCGTGTCGCTGCGCGTGAACCCGAACGTGGACCCGAAGACCCACCCCTACATCGCCACGGGCCTGAAGGCCAGCAAGTTCGGCGTCGCCTTCAGCGATGCGCTGGACACCTATCGCATGGCCGCGCAGCTGCCGCACCTGGACGTGTCGGGCATCGACTGCCATATCGGCTCGCAGCTGCTGGACGATGCGCCGCTGCTGGAAGCGCTGGACCGGCTGATCGAACTGATCGACGCGCTGGCGGCGGAAGGCATCTACCTGCACCACGTGGACGTGGGCGGCGGCCTGGGCATCGACTACGGCGTGGCCGGCGAAGAGGCGCCAGCCCCGGCCGGCGACTACGTGACGCGCGTGTTCCGCCGCGTCGACGCCTGGCGCGCCGAGCGCCATGACGGCAAGGGCATCAAGGTGATCTTCGAGCCCGGCCGGTCGATCGTCGGCAACACCGGCGTGCTGCTGACGAAAGTGGAATTCATCAAGCACGGCGAGGAAAAGAACTTCTGCATCGTCGACGCGGCCATGAACGACATGGCGCGCCCCGCCCTGTATGAGGCGTGGATGGCCATGCAGCCCGTGAAGCAAAACGGCGCAAGCGGTGCCGTGTTCGACGTCGTCGGCCCCATCTGCGAGTCGGGCGACTGGCTGGCACGCGACCGCGCCCTGCCGGTGGAAAGCGGCGACCTGCTCGTCATGAAGACGGCCGGTGCGTACGGCATGGCGATGGCCTCGAACTACAACACGCGCGGCCGTGCGGCCGAAGTCATCGTCGACGGCGACCGGGTGCACCTGGTGCGCCGGCGCGAGACGCCGGCGGAGCTGTTCGCGCTGGAATCCGTGATCGAGTAAGAAGCCTGCGCTGGAAAACGGTGACTGTCACCGATTTTCTTATTGCTGCACGACGCCGGCCCTTGCCGGCGTTTGCTTTTTGCGGGCCCACCACACCCGTATCCCCAGCAGCAGCGCCACGATGGCCACGAACAGCATCGGCTGCGCCAGGTCGTGCTTGGCGGCCTTCATCCACCAGAAGTGCAGCACGCCCAGCGGTGCGACGACGTACACCAGCCGGTGCAGCCACTGCCAGCGCTTGCCGCCCAGCCGGCGCACCATCGCGTTGGTGCTCGTCACCGCCAGCGGTATCAACAGCACGAAGGCAATGAAGCCGACCAGGATGAACGGCCGCTTCGCCACGTCCTTCAGCATCCCGGCCACGTCGAAGAAGTGGTCGAACCACAGGAACGTCAGGAAGTGCAGCAGCGCGTAGAAAAACGCGAACAGGCCCACCATCCGGCGCAGCTTCAGCAGCCAGTTCCACTTGGCCAGGCGCCGCAGCGGCGTCACCGCCAGCGCGATGCAGAGGAAGTACAACGTCCAGTCGCCCGTCGAGCGCGTGATGAACTGCAGCGGTTCCACCAGCGCGCCCGCCAGGGTCAGCCAGACCAGGCGTGCCAGCGGCACCAGCGCCAGCACGAAGACGGCGACCTTGATGGCCGCCAGCTGTTTCGGCGTGGGCGTCATCAGAAGTGCTTCTTCAGGTCCATGCCGGTGTACAGCGACGCCACGTCATAGCCGTTGAACATCAGCGTCTTGCGCTTGCGCGACAGGAACGAGTCCTCGCCGATGCGCCGTTCCGACGCCTGCGACCAGCGCGGATGGTCCACAGCGGGATTCACGTTCGAATAAAAGCCGTACTCGGAGGGCGCCGAGCGGTTCCAGGACGTGCGCGGCATGTCGCGCACGAAGCGGATCTTGACGATCGACTTGGCCGACTTGAAGCCGTACTTCCACGGGACCACGACGCGCACGGGTGCGCCGTTCTGGTTCGGCAGCGTCTCGCCGTACATCCCCAGCGTCAGCAGGGTCAGTGGATGGTTGGCCTCGTCCAGCCGCAATCCTTCCGTGTATGGCCAGTCCAGCACGCGGCTGGCGACACCGGGCATCTGCTTGCGGTCCGCCAGCGAGATGAATTCGACGTACTTCGCACTGCCGGTCGGCTCCACTCGCTTGATCAGTTCAGACAGCGAATAGCCCACCCACGGAATCACCATCGACCAGCCTTCCACGCAGCGCAGGCGGTAGACGCGCTCTTCCAGCGGCGCCAGCTTCAGCAGCGCGTCGAGGTCCAGCGTCAGGGGCTTCCTGACCTCGCCCTCGATCGACACCGTCCAGGGGCGCGGGCGCAGCGTGCCGGCGTTTTCCGCCGGATCGCTCTTGTCGGTGCCGAATTCGTAGAAGTTGTTGTAATGGGTGGCGTCGTGGTACGCCGTCGGCTTGTCCTGCGCGGACAAGGCCGGGTTGCGTTTCGCTGCCAGCTTCGGATTGACGCCCTGCGCGAACGCCTCGCGCGACAGCATCTCCAGCAGCGCGCCGCCGGCGATCGAGCCGGCCGCCATCTGCCGGATGAACGCGCGCCGGTTTTCGAACACGGCGCGCGGGGTGATCTCCGACGGGAACGGCAGGTCGATGCCGTTGGGGGAACGCTTGATCAACATGACAACTCCGAAATAGTGGTTTGTTCAAGACAAACGTTACACCATTCCGCGCAGCCCCCGGATTACAACTGGATTACATTACCGCGCGCCTTTCGGCGCGCACTACAGCGCCCCGTAGGAGTGCAGGCCGGACAGGAACATGTTCACGCCCAGGAACGCAAACGTCGTCACTAGCAGCCCGACCACCGCCCACCATGCCGCCACGCGACCGCGCAGGCCCGACATCAGCCGCATGTGCAACCACGCCGCGTAGTTCAGCCAGACAATCAGCGCCCAGGTCTCCTTCGGGTCCCACGACCAGTAGCCGCCCCAGGCCTCGGCGGCCCACAGCGCGCCCAGAATGGTGGCGATCGTGAAGAACGCGAAGCCGGCGGAGATCGCCTTGTACATGACGTCGTCCAGCAGCTCCAGCGAGGGCAGCCGGTCGACCAGGTAACCGTTCGATTTCAGCAGGTAGGCCGTGGCCACCATCGCGGCCAGCGCGAACGTGCCGTAGCCGATGAAGTTGGCGGGCACGTGGATCTTCATCCACCAGCTCTGCAGTGCCGGCACCAGCGGCTGGATCTCGGCCGCGTCGCGCGAGACCGTGTACCACAGCAGGAAGCCCACCGCCGCCGAGATCACCAGCATGACAAAGGGGCCCATCTGGCGCGTGCCGTAGCGCTGTTCGTAGTACAGGTAGAACATCGCCGTGATCAGCGCGAACAGGATGAACACTTCGTACAGGTTCGAGATGGGAATATGGCCCACGTCCGGCCCGATCAGGTAGGACTCGTACCAGCGCACCATCATGCCCGTCCAGCCCAGCACCACGGCGGCCCAGCACAGGCGCGAACCGATCGACGCGCCGGCCCCCGAGCGCGAGGCCAGCCCGATCAGGTAGAACAGCGTGGCCAGGAAGAAGCACACGCTCATCCACAGGATGGCCGACTGGCTCGACAGCATGTAGCGCAGCCAGAAGCGCTGGTTGGCCGCCTCCAGGTTGCCGTCGTACAGCGCGATGGCGCCCAGCGCCAGCAGCGCGACGAGCGGCATCAGCCAGCGCACGGGTTTCCAGTGCCACCCCAGCGCCGCGAACGTAGGCGCGGACAGCACGAGGATGACTTTCTCGTACACGTCCATGTAGGCGCCGTAGCGGTTCAGCGCGAACAGGGCGCCGCCCAGCAGCGCGGCGGCAAACAGCCAGTCGACGATCGTCAGGCGGCGGAAATAGCCCGGCGCCGCTGTGTAGGGTTGGTTTTGTGTGATGTCCATCTCGGTCTCCTGCCTGTTTTACCCTAAGCTTACGCCGATTGCGGCAATTGCCGCTTCAGCGCGTCGAACTCGTTGTCGAAGTCCAGCGTACGGCGCTGCGTGCTCATCGCCATCAGCGCGTGGGCGCCCGCCGCGTCGTCCCGGACCCAGACCCACAGGCGCCGCTCGCGGATGTAGAACATCGCGAACACGCCCAGCACCAGCAGCGCGCAGCCCGTGTAGACAACGGCCTTGCCGGGCGAGCGCGTGACCTGGAACACCGAGGCCTTCACCTGCGTGAACTCGTCCAGCTGCAGGTAGACCGGTGCGCCGTAGAAGAAGCTGTCCGACAGCGCGTTGGTGGCCAGTTGCAGGAAGCGCGCGTGCGCCTCGTCGGCCTTGGCCGGCGCCAGCCCGTCCTTGGCGCGGGCGGCCTGCCACAACTCCCACAACGTGCCGTTCAGGATCTTCATGAAGATGTCGGCCGCCTTTTCCTGCTCGGCCTGGGGCACCTTTTCCAGGAAGCGGCTGATGGCGACGAAGCCCCCGCCTGCGCATTGCCGGCAAAGATCTCCAGGCTTTTCATGGCCGACAGCGCCAGCTGCGACTCCATCGCCTCCGCGCGGCTCGACTGCGGCATGGCCCGGCGCGCATACGCCTGGGCGGCCTGGCTGCGCAGTGCTGGGTCCTGCAGCGCGGCGCGCAGGCGCATCCAGTCGCGCACGCTGTGCTCGTCGTCGGCCGGGATGCGCAGGTAGCTGAACGGCTCGGCGGGGCTGGCGCGCACGCCGGACAGGAACACGGTGGCCCCGTCCACCGTGACCGGCTGCATGTAGTTCTGGTATTCGCGCGCCTGGCCCGTCTTGTCGCGCAGCTTGTACTGCACGCTCGGGCCCACGTTCTTCAGGTCCTTGTTGTTGACGGTCTTGGCCGCGGAGCCCAGCTGCTTGCCCACGCTGTTGGCAAAGGCGTTGTCGAAGCTCTCGCCTTTCTTGACGTCGCGCGCGTCGCGGCTGGCCATGTTCTCCACGTTGAACGGCCGGAAGTCGGTCCATTCGACGGTGTACGCGTCGTCCAGCTTCGTCGAGGCCCCCACTTCGCCGGCCATGTCGAACTTGCCGGAGCGTTGTCCCGTCATCGGGTAGCCCGTGATCTTGAGCTTGCTGCCACCGTCCTCGAAGCTGGACTGGTACACGGCCAGGCCCTTGTAGATCAGCGGCTTGTTCACTTCGATGGTGGCGGGGAAGGTCTTGCCCGTCTCGTGGTCGCGCACCACCACTTCGCTGGCGAACAGCTTGGGCATGCCCGTGCTGTAGAAATCGATATTGAACTTCTTCAGTTCGAGGGTGAACGGCAGTTGCTGGATCAGCACCCCGTCCGCGCGCGGGATGACGGCCGTGTCGCTGGCCTGCCCTTCCGGCACCATCGCGTTGCCGCGGAAGGTGGGGTTGCCCAGGCCCAGGCGGTGCTTGGCCGGGATCTCGGCGATCACGCCGCTGCCCTTGAACGGCTCCTTGCCCAGCACCCATTCCTGCACGCGGATCGGTATGTCCGAGTCGAGCAGCCCGCCCACGCAGATGACGACGATGGCGCTGTGCGCGAAGACGTAGCCGAACTTGTTGGCGGCGCCCCGCTTGGCCGCCACCAGCGTACCGCCCTCCTTTTCAATGATCCTGGTCTGGTAGCCGGCATGCGCGAGGCGCGTCGCCGTCTGCTGCGCCAGCGCGGCGCGCGCCAGCGGTGCCTGCCATTCGACCTTGTGATGGAAATTGTGCAGCGACTGCTCGCGCACGTTCTCGCGCCAGCTGCGCATGTCCTTCATCATCTTCGGCGTGTTGCGCACGATGCACAAGGTCGTCGACGTGACGAGGAATGCCATCATCAACAGGAACCACCAGGCCGAGTAGACGGCATACAGTCCCAGCTTGCCGAATACGTCGAACCAGAAGGGCCCGAACTGGTTGATGTAGTTCGGCATCGGCTGGTTCTGCTGCATGATCGTGCCGATGATGGCGGCAATCGCGATCATGACCAGGAGCGCGATGGCAAAGCGCATCGACGACAGCAGCTCGAAGGCCTCGTTGAAAAGCGGACGGCGGGTGTGCAGACGGATTCCGGTGGTCGAGGTGGAGCTCATGCCTAGCTTTGTAGTCGGGTGAGTGGAGCGCACTGCATACTAACAAATCGGAAGGCACAAGTGGGGGCGCGCGCCGGCGTGCCTAGCCCTGCGCGCGGAAGACCTAGTCATTTCGGCCAGGTGCCGTATATAAATGCACCATATGCACAACAAAAAGGGCAGCCAGCTTGCGCTGCCGCCCTCGTTTGCCCGGTCCGCCGTGCGCGGCTTACTTCAGGCCTGCCACGTAGTCGGCCACCGCCTTCATCTCGGCGCTGGACATGCGCTCGGCGATGGTCGTCATCTCGGCGCTGTTCTTGCGGCCGGCGGCCTTGAAGCCTTCCAGCTGGGCGATCGTGTAGTCCTGGTGCTGGCCGCCGATGCGCGGATAGCGGGCCGGGTTGCCGGCGCCGGCCGGACCGTGGCAGCTGGCGCAGGCCGGCACGTTCTTCTCGGCGATGCCGCCGCGGTAGATCTTCTTGCCCCATTCGACCGTGTCCTTGTTCTTCGCGGCGCCTGGCTTCTGGCCTTGCGTGGACAGGTAGGCGGCGATGTTCTTCTTCTCCGCGTCCGTCAGCATCTTGGCGTACATCGTCATGACAGGGTTCTGGCGGTTCGGCGTCGTGAAGTCGACCAGCTGCTTGTACAGGTACCCCTCCGGCTGGCCGGCCAGCTTGGGATTGGCGGCCATCGTCGAATTACCCGCGGCGCCGTGGCAGGACACGCAGGCCGGCAGGCCGCGCGCGGCGTCGCCATCGGCATACAGGGAAGAGCCCTTGGCCGGATCGACCTTGGCTGCTGCCGGTTGGGCCGCGTCGGCAGCACTGGCCGCGCCTGAAAAGATCATCAACGCTGTGACGAGGGAATGTACCACCGGTGTAAACGCACGATTCATTCAGACACCCTACAGAGACGAGTCGATAAAAGGGCCGCAGTGGACGCCGACCGCAGGCCAGGTAATTCCTTATTGTACAATAGCTTCCCCGGCCCAAAAGCCCTCTCTCCCTTGCGTTCCCCCTGATCCTCATGTCCAAGCTCTGGCAAGCCCGCTTCTTTACGACCGTCAATCACCTGCGCGACCTGCCTCGCACGACGGTGCCCGAAATCGCCTTCGCAGGGCGCTCGAATGCGGGAAAATCCACTGCAATCAATATCTTGTGCAACCAGAAGGGATTGGCGTTCGCATCCAAGACCCCGGGCCGCACGCAGCACATCAACTTTTTCTCCATCGGCGGCGCCCACGTGGCAATGCACCGGAAGGATGAGACGAACTTAGCCGAAATCCGTTGCCTCCTGGCCGATTTGCCTGGGTACGGCTACGCCGAAGTATCCGGGGACGCCAAGTTGCATTGGCAGCGCCTGTTGGGCGATTATGTACAGCGGCGCGAACAGCTCGCGGCACTCGTCCTGATCATGGACGCGCGCCGCCCGTTTACCGACCTCGATATCCAGATGCTGGAGTGGTTTGCCCCCACCGGCAAGCCGATCCACTGCATCCTGACGAAGGTGGACAAGCTCAATCGCAACGAATCCGTCAACGTGCTGCGCCAGGCGCAGGCCAAGCTCGATTCGTATGTCGACGAGGACGGCGAAGGCTTCCCGTTCACCGTGCAGCTGTTCTCGGCGCTGAAACGCGTTGGCATCGAGGAAGCGACGGCGAAGATCGAGGAGCTGCTTGGCCTGAACGTGGACGTGGCCGCCCTGGAACCGCAACAGGATGACGCCAGCGACGCCGACGACGAACAATAACCCACTGCAAATTGGACCCTAGCGCGATGCACAGCCCTCACTTTTCCGCCCAGTTCCCCGCCATGCGCATGCGCCGCATGCGCCGCGACCCGTTCTCGCGCGCCCTGATGCGCGAGAATGTCGTCACCGCCGCCGACCTGATTTATCCGGTCTTCATCCTGGAAGGCAGCAACCAGCGCGAACCCGTGCTGTCGATGCCGGGCGTGGAACGGGTGTCGGTGGACCTGCTGCTGAAGGTGGCCGAGGAATGCGTGAGCCTGGGCATCCCCGTGCTGGCGCTGTTCCCCGTCATCGACGCGTCGCTGAAGACGCCCGACGGCATCGAGGCGATCAATCCGGAGGGCCTGGTGCCGCGCGCCGTGCGCGAGCTGAAGCAGCGCTTCCCCGAGCTGGGCATCCTGACCGACGTCGCGCTGGACCCGTACACGAGCCACGGCCAGGACGGCCTGATCGACGACAACGGCTACGTCATCAACGACATCACGACGGACATGCTGGTGCGCCAGGCCCTGGCACAGGCCGACGCCGGCGTGGACGTCGTCGCGCCATCGGACATGATGGACGGGCGCATCGGCGCGATCCGCCAGGCGCTGGAAGGCAAGGACCACATCCACACGCGCATCATGGCTTACTCGGCCAAGTACGCGTCGGCCTTCTACGGCCCGTTCCGCGACGCCGTCGGTTCGGCGAAGAACCTGGGCAAGGGCGACAAGAACCAGTACCAGATGGACCCGGCCAACAGCGACGAAGCGCTGCGCGAAGTGGCGGGCGACCTGCAGGAAGGCGCCGACATGGTGATGGTCAAGCCGGGCATGCCGTATCTCGACATCCTGCGCCGTGTAAAGGACGAATTCAAGGTGCCCACCTTCGCCTACCAGGTCAGCGGCGAGTACGCGATGATCAAGGCGGCCGCGCAGAACGGCTGGCTCGATCACGACAAGGTCATGATGGAAGCGATGCTGGCCTTCAAGCGCGCCGGCGCCGATGGCGTGCTGACGTACTTTGCGCTGGATATCGCGCGCAAGCTGAAGGGCCTCTGACGCCGTTTGCCGCGCCAGCGCGCTTTACCGCCCTGCGCCACGGCCGTAGATCCGGCCCGTGCCACCCGGGGCGTGCAGTGCGCCCGCCGGATTTTCGGGCGGCGCGTCCGTGCGCTGGCGCGGCACCTGCAGCGCCGCGATGCTGTCGCCCAGCCCCGGCAGCAGTTTCTGCGCGGCGGTATCGAACATGGCGATGACGCCGACCTTGACGTCCCGGCGCGGGGTCGTCGCCGCGGTCAGGATGGCGGACGCCACCTGGTGCGGATCCAGCTGCGGCGACGGCAACGTCGGCTCCCGGTCCATGTAATTGCGCGCGTGCTGTGGCAGCGGCGTGTTGACCGCCGTGGGCTCGATCAGCGTGATCGAGACGGGGGCACCGTCCACCGCCGCCACCTCCACCCGCAACGTATCCGTAAAGCCCTTGACCGCATGCTTCGAGGCTGTGTACATGCCCTGCATGGGAATCGGCAGCTCCGATGCTTCGCTGCCCACATTGATCAGCGCCCCGCCCTGCCGGCGCAGATGGGGCAGCGCGGCCAGTGAACCATTCACCATGCCCCAGAAGTTGGTGTCGAACAGGCGCCGGCTGTCGGCTTCGCTGACCTCTTCCAACCTGCCGTAGATCGTGGCGCCGGCATTGTTGACCCACGTGTCGATGCGCCCGAACCGGGCTATCGCGGCGGCGGCGGCGCGCTCGACCTGCGCCCGCTCGCCGACATCGGCCGCCACCGCCAGCGCAGTGCCGCCATGCGCTTCGATGGCGGCGACCACCGCCTCCAGCACGTCGCCGCTGCGGGCGACCAGCACCACCTGGGCGCCACGCGCCGCGGCCTCCTGCGCCGTGGCCAGGCCGATACCGCTGGAAGCGCCGGTGATGACGATGACTTGCTGGTCGAGGGGTTTGAGCGTCGTGGACATGATTCTCCCTGGCGTGTCGATGCGACGACAAGTTAGCAGGAAATCGGCGCGGGCCACGCGCGCTTGCGGGCGGCCTGCGCTGTTCAGGTGCAAGAGGTTGTCCGAGGAGGCTGTCCCCCATCAAAATTGGGGACAGCCTCCGAATTCGCCCGTTGCCTCAAAACCCGGGTCTGTCCCGGGTTTTTTACGCTTGCATGAACGCGGTCAGCTCGGCCGCGATGTGCTGCGCCAGCTGGTGGATGTGGAAGCCGTCGACGAAGCCGTGGTGCGCCTGCACGGAGAACGGCAGTTGCAGGCGCCCGTTCGGGGCGTCGCGGAACTTGCCCCAGGCGATCGACGGGATGTCGGGCGCGCCCAAGGTGGCGGTCGGGTGCTGGATCGACGTGAAGTCCAGCCACGGGATGCACGTGATGAAGACCTGGTCGCGCGCCTGGCGCGGCGTCATCGCCTGGTAGGCCAGGTTCAGTTCCACCATCGCGGACGCTGCCGCCCGGGCCGCGAGCCCGCGCGCGACGAATTCGCGCAAGTCGTCCGACCATTCGAACTGGGCGAAGTTGAGATCGTTATGCTGGTTGATGACGGTGAAGGACGGCATCAGCCGGTCGATGCGCAACACCTCGCCGTCCAGGATGCGGTAGCGGAAGTTCTCCACCGCCAGGGTCGCGCGCAACACGGCGCACAGCAGCACGTGGAACGGTGCCAGGCCCTGCGCCTTGCACCAGGGCCGGAAGTCCGGCAGGTCCAGGTTGAACGTCAGGTTCAGGGCCGGACTGTCCATCCGGTCGAACATCTCGAAGCGGTCGCGCCGCCGGTCGATCAGCTGCATGGTATGCGCCTTGGTAAAAAGCGCATTGTCGCACAGCGTCAGCGCCCGGCCGGCCGCACGTATTTCGGGTACATCTCCTTGAGCAGGAAGGCGCGCAGTTCCGCTTCGTCCTCCTTGCGCGCGCTCATCTTGACGACGCGGCCCAGGCGGTGCGATTCCCACTCGAAGTCGCCCGGCTTTTCCTTACGGATCAGCTCGATCATCTTCGTCACGACGGCATTTTCGATGTCGATCTCGTTGCCCAGCTCGACATGAACCTGCTGCAGCCAGCGGCGCTTGAAGTTCGTGTTCCAGCCGCGGAACTTGACGTCGGCGCTGTTGAACGTCTGGTTCTGTACATCGAAGATGCCACCCGAATCCTCGCGGTCGCCGGCTGCGTTGCGACCCTGCGCGCCCATGATGTTGGCGATGGCGCGCGCCTTGGCCTTGGCGTCCTCGCTCTCGGCGGCATCGGACTGCTGGCTTTGCGCGGCGCCGCGGCGGCGGCGGTTCTGCTCGATCAATTGGGACATGTCCGTCACGTCGGGCGGTGGCGGTGTCAGCTGGGCCTGGACGGGCGGCGTCTCCTGGCGGCGCGGCTCCGTGATCGCGTCAGGGTTGGTGCGGGGCAGCGGCGCCGGCTGCGGCCGCGGCTTGGCCTGCGCCGTGCGCTTGGGCGGCTGCTGTTGCGGCGTCGGCGTCGGCTTCGGCGTCGGCGCCGGCTTGGTTGGCGTAGGGGAAACCGGCGCCACCCACACCATCTCACCCGCCTTCGAGGGCGGCTTCAGCTTGACGAACGTTTGCGGATTCATCAGCACCAGCAACAGCAGCAGCACGTGCAGGCCGATGGCGATGCCCAGGCCGATGCGGTTCGGCTGCTTGCGCCCGTATTGCAGCGGCAGGCCGCCCGGGGGCAGGGCCTGGCCGCAGGTAGGGCAATACTCGTCGTGACCGTGGGTATGACTGAACTGGAACAAGATTAACCGTTTTCTGTGCGCGAACCGGCAAGCCGGGCCAAAGTCAAGCAAGCTTACGCGAGCTTGCGGTTAACGGATGTTACCGTATGTATCCTTCCAGCGGGCGCGACGCTGCACCGCAGCACGGCTGAGGCCGTGTCCCATTTCGGTGACTGACACCGTGGTGGGACACGGGCTCGGCATCGCCCGTCACAGCAGAGACCGTGTCCCTTTTCGGTGCCTGACCCCGCGGTGGGACACGGGCTGGTCCGTTAGTGCTTGGCCAGGTGGACGGCTTTCAGTTCCACCGGTTGCGACGGCGGTGGCGTGTCGTCCAGGTCGGTGTTGCTCATCGGGCCGCTGCCGCTGTACTTGTCGAGGAACAGATAGATGACGGGCGTGATGTACAAGGTGATGACCTGCGAGAAGATCAGGCCGCCGCACACGGCCAGGCCCAGCGGCTGGCGCAGCTCGGCGCCGGCGCCCAGGCCCAGCGCGATCGGCAGCGCGCCCATCAGCGCGGCCAGCGTCGTCATCAGGATCGGGCGGAAGCGCAGGATGCAGGCCTCGCGGATTGCGTCCACCGGCGCCTTGCCCTCCTCCCGCTGCAACTGCAGCGCGAAGTCGATCATCATGATGGCGTTCTTTTTCACAATGCCGATCAGCATCAGGATGCCGATGATAGCGATCATCGTCAGGTCCATCTTGAAGATCCACAACGTCAGCAGCGCTCCCACCGCAGCGGACGGCAGGCCGGCCAGGATCGTCAGCGGGTGGATATAGCTTTCGTACAGCACACCCAGCAGCACGTAGATGACGCCCAGCGCGGCCACGATCAGGATAACCTGGCTGCTTTGCGAACTCTGGAACACGGCCGCGTCGCCGCCGTAGCTTGTGATGATCGATGGCGGCAGGCCGAACTCCTGCCCCATCGCGTCGATCTTGGCCGTGGCGTTGCCCAGCGGGACGTCGGGCGCCAGGTTGAACGACAGCGTGATGGCCTGCAATTGGCCCTGGTGGTTGACGGCCGTCGGGCCCACCGTGCGCTGCACGGAAGCAAAGCTGGACAGCTTGACCAGCTGGCCGGCCGTGTTGCGCACGGAGACTTTCGTCAGCGCATCCTCGAAGCGGCGATCCTCGTCCGCTGCCTCCAGGATCACGTAATAACTCGCCGCGGACGAGTAGATCGTCGACACCTGCCGCTCGCCGAACGCCAGGTACAGCGCCGTGCGGATGTCGCTCAGGTTGACGCCCAGGTTGTTGGCCTTGTCGCGGTCGATCTTGAGCGACGCCTGCAGGCCCTTGTTCTGCGAATCGCTCGTCACGTCGCGGAAATCGGGATCGGCACGCATGCGCTCCAGGTAGCGCTCGGCCCATTCGTTCAGCGCATCCGGGCTGACCGACTGCAACGTGTACTGGTAGCGGCTCTTGCTGGGGCGCCCGCCCAGCTGCAGGTTCTGCACCGGCGACATGTAGACGGCGATCCCCGCCACCTGGCGCGTCGCCTTGCGCAGGCTTTCCAGCACCTGCGGCATCTTGTCGCGCTCCGAGCGGTCCTTCAGTACCACGAACATGCGGCCCGTGTTGCCGCCGCCCGTAAACGACACCACGTCCTTGACGTTGCGGTCGGCCCGGATCAGCGCCGCCACGCGGTCCTGCAGGGCCAGCATCGCCGTCGACGAGATGTCCTCGGACGCTTCCGTGTTGATGCGGATCTGGCCGATGTCTTCCTCGGGGAAGAAACCTTTCGGGATCGCGCTGTACATGACGATCGTCAGCGCGAACGTGCCCACGGCAATGGCCAGCACCACGTAGCGGTGGCGCAGCGCCGTGTCCAGCGTGCGCGCATAGCCGTTGCGCACCTTCATGAAGCCGGCCTCGAAGTGGCGGCCGATGAAGCTGTCGTCGCCCGACGTCTCGTGCGAGTCGGCCGGCAGGAAACGCGATGCCAGCATCGGCACCAGCGTCAGCGACACGGCGGCCGACACCAGCACGGACAATGCAACGATGACGGCGAATTCATGGAACATCAGGCCCATCACGCCGGGCATGAAGAAGATCGGGATGAACACGGCCACCAGCGAAATGGAGATCGACACGATGGTGAAGCCCATTTCGCGCGCGCCGACCAGCGCCGCCTGCAGCGGCTTCTTGCCGTGCTCGATGTGGCGCACGATATTCTCCAGCACGACGATGGCATCGTCGACAACCAGGCCGACGGCCAACGTGATACCCAGCAGCGAGATGTTGTCGAGGCTGTAGCCGAACGCGTACAGCAGGGACAGCGCGCCCAGCAGCGAGATCGGCATCGTGACGGCGGGGATGAACGTGGCGGCCGCGCGGCGCAGGAACAGGAAGATCACCAGCACGACCAGGACGATCGTCAGCGCCAGGGTCAGGTTGACGTCATGCAGGGCTTCGCGGATCGACACGGAGCGGTCGTTGACGAGGGCGATATTGATGGACTCGGGCAGCTGCGCCTTGAAGCGCGGCAGCAACGCCTTGACGCCGTCGACCACCTGCACGGTATTCGCATCCGGCTGGCGCTGCACCAGCAGCACGATGGCGCGCTCGCCGTTGTAGCTGCCGTACGACTTGATCGACTGGAAGCTGTCCTCGACGGTGGCGACATCCTTCAGCCGCACCGGTTCGCCGTTGCGCACGGCGACGATCAGGTCGCGGAATTCCGACGCCTTCATCATCTGCGGGTTGCCCTGGATCGTCAGCGTCTGCGTCGGCCCGTCCAGCACGCCCAGCGGCGTGTTGGCGTTGGCATTGCGCACGGCCGCCTGCACGTCGGCCAGGGTCAGGTCGCGCGCGTTCAAAAGGTCCGACTTGGCGCGGATGCGCACGGCAAACCGCTTCTGGCCGTTGACGGTGACTTGCGCCACGCCGGGCAACGTCGACAGGCTGGGCGCGATCAGGTTTTCCGCGTAGTCGTTCAGGTCGGACAGCGACAGCGACGGCGAATTCATGGCCATGAACAGCACGGGCGCGTCGGCCGGGTTGATCTTGCGGTACGACGGCAGGTCCGTCATCTCCTGCGGCAACTGGCGCTGGGCGCGCAGCAGCGCGGCCTGCACGTCCACGGCCGCTTCGTTGACGTCGATGCTGGAATCGAATTCCAGGGTCAGCGACGTGTTGCCCTGCGTGCTCGTCGATGTGATCATCGACAGGCCTGCAATCGTCGAGAACTGCTTCTCCAGCGGCAGCGCCACCGACGACGCCATCGTGTCGGGGCTGGCGCCGGGCAGGTCGGCGCTGACGTTGATGACGGGCGTGTTATAGCTGGGCAGCGCCGCGACGGGAATCTTCAGGTAGGCCAGCACGCCGGCCAGGATCAGGGTCAGCGACAGCAGCACCACCATCACGGGGCGCCGGATCGAAAGCTCGGACAGGTTCATTCGACACCCTTCGGTTTGCCCTGCTCGGCCACGCGCGCATCGGCCACGCGCACCTTGCCGCCGGGGCGCAGGTTCTGCTTGCCTTCGACGATGACCTTCTCGTCACCCTGCAGGCCGCGCACGACCGCATCGCCGCCGAACGCGTGCAGGCGCTCGACATCGACCGCTTTGGCCGTATTGCCCGGCCCGACCGTGTAGACGAACGTGCCGCGCGTGTTGGTGATGATCGCATTTTGCGGCACCACCAGCGCGTCCTTCAGCGTCTGCACCGTCAGGCTGGTGTTGACGTACTGGCCCGGCCACAGGCGCGTGTCGTCGTTGTCGAACTGCGCCTTGACGCGGATGACGCCCGCCACCGGATCCACCGTGTTGTCGATGAAGCTCAGGTGGCCGACGATGGGCTTGTCGGAATTGTTCTGGAACGCCTGCACCGGGACCTTGCCCGCGCGCTGCGCATCGAGCAGCGCGGCCAGGCTGTTCTCCGGCAGGGTGAACGCCACGTTGATCGGGTCCAGCTGGGTGATCGTCGCCAGCGACGTCGCCAGCTGCACCAGGCTGCCCGGATAGACGTTGATGGCGCCGACGCGGCCGGACATCGGCGCGCGGATCGACGTGTAGCTCTGGTCCAC
Source organism: Pseudoduganella chitinolytica (assembly GCF_029028125.1). Taxonomy (GTDB): domain Bacteria; phylum Pseudomonadota; class Gammaproteobacteria; order Burkholderiales; family Burkholderiaceae_D; genus Rugamonas; species Rugamonas chitinolytica. The sequence goes on along the minus strand of NZ_CP119083.1, from coordinate 5,475,666 downwards.
GCGCACGGCGCGGGCGGCGGCGATGTCCGCCTCCAGCAGCGCGCGGGCCGCGTCGACCTGGCTCTTGAGGGTATCGACGGCGCCCTGGGCGATGAACTTCTGCGCCAGCAGTTCCATGCTGCGCTTGTACTGGCGCTCCAGGTCGGCCAGGCTGGCGCGGTCGCGCGCCACCTGGGCATCGGCCTTCTGCACATTGGCCGCCTCGCTGCGGCTGTCCAGCGAGAACATCAGGTCGCCCTGCTTGACGAACTGGCCTTCCTTGACGTGCACCTTGACGATCGTGCTGGTCGTCTGCGGGTGCAGGTCGACCGTACTGATGGGGCTGACAGTACCGTTGGCCTGCAGCAGCACGGGCACGTCCTGCCGCTTCGGCTGGACAATGTTGACGGTCGTCGGCCCCTGGAACCCGTTGCCCTTGCCGGGCCCTTCCTGGGCCGGCGCGGCGGGACGCGTGAAATGCCAGGCGCCGGCGGCGATGACGGCGGCGACGCCGGCGAGAACTCCCAGAGTTTTCTTTTTCATTCTAAATGGACTGCAGTGATGAGTAAGTAGCACGAGCCGGCGACGTGGCGCCGCCGGTTCTCCCAGATCGTTTTTATATATTGCTCTACGGCATTAAACCCGACATTCTCGCATCGATTCATGTCGGGGTGATTACTTGCCTGCGTAAAACTCAGGCAATGTCAGCACGGCCTCCAGGCCGCCGCGGTCGCTGTTGGCCAGGCTCAGCGTGGCACCGTGCTGCTCGGCGATATTGCGGGCGATGGTCAAGCCCAGGCCCGTGCCCCCGGACGAGCGCGAGCGCGAACTTTCCAGGCGGTAGAACGGCTCGAATACTCGCGCCAGCTGGTCCTGCGGGATGCCAGGCCCTTCGTCGCGAATCCGGATGCGTGCGGCGCCCGCCAGCCGCTCGACCGTCACGTGGGCCTTCTGGCCGTACTTGACGGCGTTGTCGATCAGGTTGACGAGGCAGCGCTGGATGTCCAGCGGCCGCCCCAGCAACGCCATCCCGGCCGCGCCCTTGAGCTCCACGCTCTGGCCGGCATCGACGGCATCGGCACAGACGCTGTCCAGCAGCGAATCCAGGTCCAGCTTCTGCATGGTGCCGCCCGCGTCCATGCTGCGGGCCAGGTCCAGGCCCTCCTTGACCATGGCCTGCATCGCCGACAGGTCGCCGATCAGCTTTTGCCGCAGGTCGTCGTCCGGTACTTTTTCGAGCCGCAGGCGCAGGCGGGTCAGCGGCGTCTGCAGGTCGTGCGTGATGGCCGCCAGCATTTCCGTGCGCTGCGCAATGTACTGGCGGATGCGCGCCTGCATCGCGTTGAACGCGGCGCTGGCCTGGCGGATCTCGCTGGCGCCCGCCAGCTCCAGCGGTGGATGGTTGATGTCGTTGCCCAGGTCCTTGGCCGCCTGCGCCAGCTGCTTCAGCGGCCGCACCGTCATCCGCGTCACAAGGTAGGCCAGCACGGCGATGCACAGCAGGAACGGGACGAACACGGCATATTCGTTGTGTCCGGTCGGCGCGGGCGCCCGCGGCGGCAGCACGGACAGCTTCAACAGTTGTCCATCCGTCATTGCGATCTGCACGGATTCGCACGTGCCCCGCCACTGGGTAGCGCCGAACAAGGTGTTGGTGGCTACCGGGCGGTCGCAGGCGGCGGGTCGCTCCGCCAGTGGCGTGACCTGGAACTCGCGCCCCAGCCGCTGGGCCAGCGCGGCGGAAAACTCCGTCGGCGGATGCACGGCCGGCCGCTCCTCGCTGGCCAGCTCCAGCTGGACGCTGCTCTTGCTGGCCACGGCCAGGTACTGCGCGCGCGATTCGGGACGGACGACGTCGGCCGTCTCGATGATCTGTTCGGCCCGCTCCAGGGCGTGGAAATTGCGGTAGCGTTCCAGCGTACGCTGGCGTTCGTTGACGGCCAGCCATTGCGTCAGCGCGGCCGACGCGATAATGCCCAGCATCAGGGCGAAAAACACCCGCCCCGTCATCGAATTGAAGAACGCCTTCACACGCGCGGCTCCACCGCCACGGTGCCGGCCAGCACATAACCACCGTTGCGGACCGTCTTGATAATCTGCGGCACCCGGGCATCCTCGCCCAGCTTCTGGCGCAGGCGGCTGATCTGGATGTCGATCGAGCGGTCGAACGGGTCGGCATCACGGCCTTGCGTCAGGTTCAGCAACTGGTCGCGGTTCAGCACACGGTTCGGATGCTCGAGGAACACCTTCAACAGGCGAAACTCCGCACCCGACAGCATGATCACCATGCCGTCCGGGTTCAACAGGTGGCGCGCCGTCAGGTCCAGCGTCCAGCCGGAAAATCGGATCTGCGCCGCCTTGTCGGCGCCGCCGGCTGCTGCCGTGTTCGTACGGCGCAGCACGCTGCGGATGCGCGCCAGCAGCTCGCGCGGCTCGAACGGCTTCGGCAGGTAGTCGTCGGCGCCCATTTCGAGGCCCAGGATGCGGTCCAGCGGTTCGCTGCGCGCCGTCAGCATGATGACGGGAAGGCTGGAATGGGCGCGCAGCTTGCGGCAGATCGTCAGGCCGTCCTCGCCCGGCATGTTCAGGTCCAGCACGATCAGGTCCGGCTTGGTCTCGTCCAGCAGCTTCCACATGGCCGCGCCGTCCTGCGCGCCGAAGGTGCGGTAACCGTTCGTCTCCAGGTAGTCGGCCAGCAGGGTGCGGATATCGCGGTCGTCGTCGACGATCAAAATGCTCGATGTAGGTTCCATGCCTCAATTATCCCCACTTCGGTCGCTGCTGCCTAACGGGTGTTTGTATCGTCTTGTATATGTTGGCCCGGGCATATGTCGGCCCAAGCCCAGGGGAAACAATCGGATACAAATCGCCGTGTCCGGGACACTTCAGCGAAACACCTTGCTGCCAAGATGAGTCCCATGTGCAGAGCATTCGACGCACATTTCCACTTACTGCTGTCATTACCGGAAGGATCCATATGTACACCCTGCGCAAATCTTTTATCATCGGCATGACCGTTATCGGCTTAAGCTCGGCATTTGCCGTCCAGGCACAAGAAGCGACCACGCCCGGGCGTCACGCTTATGCAGCCACCAAATTCGATCCCGTCAAGCGCGCCGAACATTTCGCCCAGCGTCAACAGAAACTGCACGACGCGTTGAAACTCACGGAAACCCAGGAAACGGCCTGGAATACTTATATTGCGGCCATTAAACCGCAAACGCCGACCGGTCGTCCCGACCGTGTCGATTTCAATTCCCTGCCGGCGCCGGAACGCATGGAAAAGCGCCTGGCGCTGCTGAGGGAGCGTTTGGCGAAACAGGAAGCCCGCCTGGCGGCACTGAAAACCTTTTATGCCGTGCTGACGCCGGAACAGCAGAAAACGTTCGACCAGGCGACCGTGCGCCAGGGGCGCCACCACGGCAGGCAGCATCACCTGCAGAAACAGCAGGGCTGAGCTGATATTGTCCGAGTAACCCGCAGCTGGTACCTGCGGTGCCTTTGGGGCGGCTTCGGCCGCCTCTTTTTTTGGGCCAGCCGCGCCAGTATTCGGCTTGATCGCGCCAGAATTCAGCTAGGTCGGCCTGGCCGCGAGCGACTGGTGGCCTGACAGGCGAAAAAGAAAGGGCGCCAGCGGCGCCCTTCGTTCGATCCGATCGGATCAGTTCAGCTTTTGTAGGGATGCCGTAAACTCGCGGGCATCCTGGAATCCGATGACGCGCGAGTCCGGAATTTCCTGCCCATTCCTGTTGAAGAAAATGATTCCGGGCGGCCCGAACAAATTGAAGCGCTTTAGCAAGGCCTTGTCCGCCGCGCTGTTGGCGGTCACGTCCGCTTGAATCAGGATGGTATTGGCCAGCTTCACCTTGACGGCGGGATCGACGAATGTCAGCTTTTCCATTTCCTTGCACGCTACGCACCAGTCGGCGTAAAAATCGAGCATGACGGTCTTGCCGCCGGTATTGGCGAGCACATTATCGAGCTCGTCGATACTGGCGATACGTTTGAATACCAGCGATGACTCCGCAGTTCCCCGTATATGCGACAGGGGCGCCAACGGATCGCGGCTGCCCGTGGCGACGCCGATCATTTGCACGATACCGAATAAAATCGCCAGCGCGGCAATTACCTTGGCCAGCCAGCCGTTCTTTTGCCGGATCAGATAAGTGCCGTAGCCGATGCCCAATACTGCCCAGCCCGACATCTGCACGACAGGCGGTAAGACCGGCGATACCAGCCACCAGGCCATGGCCAGCAGCAGCACGCCAAAGAAGCGCTTGACCGCGTCCATCCAGGCACCGGCACGCGGCAGCAAGGAGCCTGCGGAAATACCGACCAGCATCAAGGGCACGCTCATGCCGACCGCCATCGCAAACAGGGCGCTGCCACCGATGAGCACATTGCGGGTCTGGCTGATGTAGACCAGCGCACCTGCCAGCGGCGCCGCCACGCACGGACCCACGATGAGGGCGGAAATCGCGCCCATGGCAAACACGCCGGCCAGCTTGCCTGTGGATTGGCGTCCCGACGCGGCAGCGAGCCGGCTCTGCAGTGCAGACGGTACCTGCAGTTCGTACAGGCCGAACATCGACAACGCCAGCGCAGCCATCAGCAGGCCGAACGCGCCCAGCACCCAGGGGTTCTGCAGAGCGGCCGCCAGCCCTTCGCCGACCAGCCCTGCCGCCACCCCCAGCGCCGTGTACACGATGGCCATGCCCAGCGCATAGCTGCCGGACAGCACGACGCCCCGCTTGCGCGTGGCCCGGCTGCCCTCGCCGACGATAATGGACGACAGGATCGGCACCATCGGCAGCACGCAGGGCGTGAACGACAAGCCCAGGCCCAGCAGCAGGAACAGTGGCACGATGACCGCCAGGCGGCCACCCTGCAGGGCGCTGTCAATGCGGCCCAGCTCGCTTTGCTGCGCCGGCACGGGCACGTCCGGCGGCCGGGCCGTGGCCATCGAAGCCGCAGGCGCCGACGTTTGGGCCGGGCTCATCTGCAGGCTGAACGGCGCTGCCGCTGGCGCTGCCGCGGCCACGCCCACGTCGCCCGCGGCACCGCCCAGGCGTACCGTCGCGTCCTGCGGCGAATAGCACAGCCCTTTCTCGGAACAGCCCTGGCCTGTCGCGGTCAAGGTGAACGGGCCGGCCGTTTCGACCGGGACGCGGATCGTCACGCTGCCGTGATACGTCTCGACCTCCTTGGCAAACGTTTCGTCGTACTTGACCTTGCCCGGCGGGATCTGCGCCGCCCCCAGGCTTGCGCCGTCGGCCCGGAAGGCAAAGCGCTCGCGGTACATGTAGTAGCCGTCGGCGATCTTCCACGTCACTTCGACGGTTTTGGCGTCCGCCATGCGGGCGGACATCTGGAAGGCGACGTTCGGGTCGAGGAATTCATCGTCCGCCCACGCGGGCACCGCCGGCAGCAGGGCCAGCACGGCGGACAGGACGGCAAACAGGCGCAGCAGGAAAGGCATGTGATCTACTCTGCAAAAAGACAATCCGCAAGCATGGTACACCCGCAGCCGCCGCAAGGCGACTGGCTGCCCCAAAACCAGGGACGGACCCTGGTTTTGCGGCAAGCGAGTGCACCAGTGATGGTGCCGCAAGCGGGTCGCGCCCGCTGTCTTGGTCTGTCGCAAAGATGTCGCGAAAGGCGCCGACCCAAAAGAAAAAGCCGGGCGGACCCGGCTTTTTCATGGAACGCTGATGAATTACTCAGCGGTCGGTGCAGCTTCGACTTCGGTTGGTTCCGGACGGTCCAGCAGCTCGACGTAAGCCATTGGAGCGTTGTCGCCAACACGGAAACCCATCTTCAGGATGCGCAGGTAGCCGCCGTTGCGGTTAGCGTAGCGCGGGCCCAGTTCGGCGAACAGCTTCTGAACCATTTCGCGATCGCGCAGGCGAGCAAACGCCAGGCGCTTGTTTGCCAGGGTGTCGGTCTTGCCCAGGGTCAGGATCGGCTCGATCACGCGGCGCAGTTCTTTTGCCTTTGGCACGGTGGTCTTGATCGCTTCGTGGCGCAGCAGCGAAACGGTCATGTTGCGCAGCATTGCCAGACGGTGGGACGAGGTACGGTTCAGTTTACGGAGGCCGTGACGGTGACGCATGGTACTTCCTTTCAATGATGTTTATATCCGAGCTCTTCGATCGCCAGGTGCGTTTCAAAACGCCCGGGCGCGGGCCGGTTAGTAGGGAAAACGCCCGCCACGACATGTGGCGGGCGGTGGTGCAAATTACTTCTCCAGACCTGCAGGCGGCCAGTTTTCCAGCTTCATGCCCAGGGTCAGGCCGCGCGATGCCAGCACTTCCTTGATCTCGTTCAGCGACTTGCGACCCAGGTTCGGGGTCTTCAGCAGTTCGTTTTCCGAACGCTGGATCAGATCGCCGATGTAGTAGATGTTCTCGGCCTTCAGGCAGTTCGCGGAACGGACGGTCAGTTCCAGGTCGTCGACCGGACGCAGCAGGATCGGATCGACCAGCGGAGCACGCGACGGTGCTTCGGCGGCGGCTTCCGTACCTTCCAGCGCAGCGAACACGTTCAGCTGGTCGACCAGCACGCGTGCCGACTGGCGGATCGCTTCTTCCGGCGTGATGACGCCGTTCGTTTCGATGTTGATGATCAGCTTGTCCAGGTCGGTACGCTGTTCCACACGTGCCGATTCGACAGCGTAGGAAACACGGCGCACTGGCGAGAACGACGCGTCCAGGATGATGCGGCCGATCGTCTTGTTCGTGTCTTCGGACAGGCGACGCACGTTACCCGGCACATAGCCACGGCCCTTCTCGACCTTGATCTGCATGTCCAGCTTGCCACCGGCGGTCAGGTGAGCGATCACGTGATCCGGGTTGATCAGTTCCACGTCGTGCGGCAGGTCGATATCCGACGCCAGCACGGCGCCTTCGCCTTCCTTCTTCAGGGTCAGCGTGACGGAATCGCGGTTGTGGACCTTGAAGACCACGCCCTTCAGGTTCAGCAGCAGGTCGACCACGTCTTCCTGCACGCCGTCCAGCGACGAGTACTCGTGCACGACGCCGGCGATGGTGACTTCGGTCGGCGCGTAGCCGATCATCGACGACAGCAGCACGCGACGCAGGGCGTTGCCCAGCGTGTGGCCGTAGCCGCGCTCGAATGGTTCCATCACGACTTTGGCGTGACCGGCACCCAGGGCTTCGACGTCGATGATACGTGGCTTCAACAAACTGTTTTGCATTGAAATGTCCTTTTCATTACCCTCGGCTCGTTACACCGATAAGGCTGATGGCATTAGTGAAAACGCCCGCTCGAGTGAGCGGGCGGTATTACGGATGAACTAAGCGGTGTGCCAGCTCAACTGCGACTGCGATTAACGCGAGTACAGTTCGACGATCAGCGATTCGTTGACGTCGTTGGCGATCTCGCTACGCTCTGGCAGGGACTTGAACGTGCCTTCCATTTTCTTGGAATCCACGGACACCCATGCCGGCATGCCGACTTGTTCGGCCAGCGACAGCGCTTCGACGATACGGGTCTGCTTCTTGGCCTTTTCGCGCACGGCGATGACGTCGCCGATCTTGACAGCGTAGGAAGCGATGTTCACGACGTTGCCGTTCACGGTGAAGGCTTTGTGCGACACCAGCTGACGCGCTTCAGCGCGGGTCGAGCCGAAGCCCATGCGGTAGGCGACGTTGTCCAGGCGGGTTTCCAGCAGGGACAGCAGCGTCTCACCGGTGTTGCCCTTGCGACGGTCGGCTTCGGCGAAGTAGCGGCGGAACTGACGTTCCAGGATGCCGTACATACGCTTGACCTTCTGCTTTTCGCGCAGCTGGTTGCCGTAGTCGGAGGTGCGGGCACCCGACTTCACGCCGTGCTGGCCTGGCTTGACGTCCAGTTTGCACTTGGAATCCAGCGAGCGACGGGCGCTCTTCAGGAACAGGTCGGTGCCTTCACGGCGGGACAGCTTTGCTTTTGGTCCGATATAACGTGCCACGGTATTTTTCCTTAAATATTAGATGACGCCCCGGATCGATCAGGTGCGCACAAAGGCTGTGTGCAACTGCGGCGAACAGGCGCTAGTCTGACCCTTTAATCCGTCAGACGGTGGCTCAACATTTGGGCCCGGCCGCCGGCTCCGGGGAGCGACGAACAGGCAAAAATAGCCGGACAGTATAACCGTTTCCGATTTACTGTTCCAGCGATTTTTACATCAGGGCGACGGTGACCGGTCCACACCGGACCGGTCATTGTCTTGCTGTGCCGAAGATGCGTGTCTCGTACGCGAGGTACGAATCCAGCAATCCGAAGACGGATTGCTTAGATACGACGAATCGTTCGGTATGACTGCAGTCAGTCCTTACGGATCGAAGCCGATATACCGAAGAGCCGCCGGCTCATCTGCTTAGATACGACGACGCTTCGGAGGACGGCAGCCGTTGTGCGGCACTGGCGTCACGTCCTGGATCTCGGTGATCTTGATACCCAGGTTGTTCAGTGCGCGAACAGCGGATTCACGGCCAGGACCTGGGCCCTTGATACGGACTTCCAGGTTCTTCACGCCGCATTCCTGAGCAACTTTACCAGCCGCTTCAGCAGCAACCTGCGCTGCGAACGGGGTCGACTTACGGGAGCCCTTGAAGCCGGCACCACCCGAGGTCGCCCACGACAGGGCGTTGCCCTGGCGGTCGGTGATCGTGATGATCGTGTTGTTGAAGGAAGCGTGCACGTGTGCGATGCCTTCAGCGACGTTCTTTTTGACCTTCTTACGAACGCGCGCTGCTGCTGCGCTGCTTTGTTGCTTAGCCATAGTTGTTCCCTAGATTATTTCTTCAGCGATTGTGCGGCTTTGCGCGGACCTTTGCGGGTACGCGCATTGGTGCGGGTGCGCTGACCGCGGACCGGCAGGCCCTTACGGTGACGCATGCCGCGGTAGCAACCCAGATCCATCAGACGCTTGATGTTCATCGACAGTTCGCGGCGCAGATCGCCTTCTACTACGAACTTGCCGATTTCGTCACGCAGCTTTTCCAGCTCGCTGTCGTCCAGGTCTTTGATCTTCTTGTTGGTTGGAACACCCGTCTGGGCGCAGATGAACTGCGCACGTGGGCGGCCCACGCCGTAGATTGCCGTCAGGCCGATCACGGTGTGCTGATGATTTGGGATGTTAACCCCTGCAATACGTGCCATTCGTTATTCCTCGAACTGTTAGCCTTGACGCTGCTTGTGACGTGGTTCCACGCAGATGACGCGGACGACGCCTTTGCGCTTGATGATCTTGCAGTTGCGGCAGATCCGCTTGACTGAAGCGTTAACTTTCATTTTTGCACTCTCTTCTTGGATTCGATTACTTAAAATTACTTGGTCCGGAACACAATACGAGCCCGGGACAGGTCGTACGGCGTCAACTCCACCGTCACCTTGTCGCCAGGGAGAATGCGGATATAGTTCATCCGCATTTTACCCGAAATGTGGCCGAGTACCACGTGGCCGTTTTCCAGCTTTACTCGAAATGTTGCATTCGGCAGATTCTCCAGAATCTCGCCCTGCATCTGTATGACGTCGTCTTTTGCCATGTTGACCTGTTCGCTTAGCGGGTCGGAATGCCGCCCTTGAAGTTTGCCTTGCGCAGCAGCGACTCGTATTGCTGCGACATCACGTAGTTCTGGACCTGGGCCATGAAGTCCATGGTCACAACTACAATAATCAACAGAGAAGTACCACCGAATACGAAGGATACTTTCCACTGGGCTTGCATAAACTCCGGCAGCAAACACACCAGGGTGATGTAGACGGCGCCAGCCAGGGTCAATCGCGTCAGGATCTTGTCGATGTAACGGGCAGTCTGCTCACCGGGACGAATCCCTGGCACAAAGGCCCCGCTCTTCTTCAAGTTGTCCGCAGTTTCCTTGCTGTTGAACACCAAAGCGGTGTAGAAGAAGCAAAAGAACACGATCGCCACGGCATACAGCAATGCATGGATAGGCTCGCCTGGGCTCAACGATGCAGCCAGATCTTTCAGGAAGCGCACAACAGGGTTGCTGTTGTCCGCGCCACGCGAGAACCAGTCCACGATAGTGGCCGGGAACAAGATAATCGACGATGCGAAGATCGGCGGAATCACGCCTGCCATGTTCAGCTTCAGCGGCAGGTGGCTGGTTTGCCCACCGTAGATCTTGTTACCGACCTGACGTTTGGCATAATTCACCAGGATCTTGCGCTGGCCACGTTCCACGAACACCACCGCATAGGTCACGGCTGCGACCAGGATGACGATGATGATGGCGGAGATCGCACTGATCGCACCGGTCGACACCTGGGTGAACAAGCCACCCAACGCGCCCGGCAGACCGGCAGCGATACCGGCAAAGATGATGATCGAGATGCCGTTACCGAGACCACGCTCGGTAATCTGCTCACCCAACCACATCACGAACATGGTGCCGGTCAGCAGCGTCACGATCGACGTGAAGCGGAAGGCCAGACCGGGATCGAGCACCAGGCCAGGCTGGGCTTCCAGCGCGACCGAGATGCCGAATGCCTGGAACAGGGCCAGGAACACGGTGGCGTAACGGGTGTACTGGGTGATCTTGCGACGACCCGACTCCCCTTCCTTCTTCAGCGCTTCCATCTGCGGCGATACGATCGACACCAGCTGCATGATGATCGAGGCCGAGATGTAGGGCGTAATGCCCAACGCAAACACCGTGAAGCGCGACAGGGCGCCGCCGGAGAACATGTTGAACATGCCCAGCAGCCCACCCTCCTGCGACTTGAACAGTGCGGCCAGCTGTACCGGGTCGACTCCCGGCACCGGGACGTGCGCCCCGATGCGGTAGACTACCAGAGCGCCCAGCAAAAACCACAGACGGCCCCAAGGGAAACCGGCTGCGGCACTTTTAGCAAGCTGCGGATTAGTCGCCAATTTTCGCTCCGTTCAAGCTTAAGCGTCTCAGGCTACCGAGCCGCCGGCCGCTTCGATGGCCGCTTTCGCGCCGGCGGTCACTTTCAGGCCCTTGACGGACACTGCTTTGGTGATTTCGCCAGATGCGATCACGCGCACGTCACGTGCCAGCACGGACAGCACGCCAGCCTGCTTCAGGACCAGCAGGTCGACTTCGCCGACGGCCAGGCCGTTCAGGTCGGACAGACGCACTTCAGCCTTGAAGGTGGCGTTCAGCGATTTGAAGCCGCGCTTTGGCAGACGGCGTTGCAGAGGCATCTGACCGCCTTCGAAGCCGACTTTGTGGAAGCCGCCCGAACGCGATTTCTGACCTTTGTGACCACGGCCGGCAGTCTTGCCCAGGCCGGAGCCGATACCGCGGCCAACGCGGCGCTTAGCGTGCTTCGCGCCTTCGGCTGGTTGAATGGTATTCAATTCCATTGTGTTCTCCAGTTCGTAAGCCGGGGCTTACGACACGACTTTAACGAGGTAGGCGACCTTGGTGATCATGCCGCGTACCGATGGCGTGTCCTGCAGCTCGGAAACCGAGTTGACTCGACGCAGGCCCAGGCCACGCACGGTTGCGCGGTGGTCTTGACGGGTGCCGATCAGGCCCTTCACCAGTTTGACTTTGATAGTGCTCATGGTCATCCTCTTAAGCCAGAATGTCTTCTACCGACTTGCCGCGTTTCGCAGCGATGTCAGCAGGAGTGCTCATTTTCGACAGGCCGTCCAGGGTGGCGCGCACCAGGTTGTACGGGTTGTTCGAACCGGTGGATTTCGCCACCACGTCCGTCACGCCCATCACGTCGAAGATCGCGCGCATTGCGCCGCCGGCGATGACGCCGGTACCTGGCTTGGCCGGGCTCATCATGACGCGCGATGCGCCGTGACGGCCGGTTACCGTGTGCTGCAGGGTACCGTTCTTCAGAGGCACCTTGATCAGGTTGCGACGGGCTTCTTCCATTGCCTTCTGCACACCGACCGGTACTTCCTTCGACTTGCCCTTGCCCATGCCGATGCGGCCATCGCCGTCACCGACCACGGTCAGCGCCGCGAAGCCCATGATACGACCACCCTTGACCACTTTGGTCACGCGGTTGATCGCGATCATTTTTTCGCGCATGCCGTCATCCGGCTTGTCGCTTTGCATTTTTGCTTGCATTTTTGCCATGATCGTACCCTTAGAACTTCAGACCGGCTTCACGCGCGGCTTCTGCCAGCGCCTTCACACGGCCGTGGTAACGGAAACCGGAGCGGTCGAACGCAACTTCGGTGATTCCTGCCTTCAGTGCTTTTTCAGCAACGCGCTTGCCAACCAGGGCTGCAGCGGCGGCATTGCCACCCTTGCCCGATTTGCCGGCCAGCTCCGCGCGAACTTCTGCTTCCACGGTCGACGCCGAAACCAGAACTTTAGCGTCCGGGCTGATCAGGTTCGCGTAAATGTGCAGGTTAGTGCGGTGGACCGACAGGCGGTTCACTTTCAGTTGCGCGATCTTGATGCGGGTTTGACGTCCGCGGCGCAGACGAGATTCTTTTTTGTCCATCGTCAGCCCCTAATTACTTCTTCTTGGTTTCTTTAAGCTTAACCACTTCGTCCACATAGCGGACGCCCTTGCCTTTGTATGGCTCAGGGGAGCGGTAAGCGCGCACTTCAGCGGCAACCTGGCCAACCTGTTGACGATCGATGCCCTTGATCAGGACTTCGGTCGGCGTTGGGGTAGCGACGGTGACGCCTGCTGGCATTGCGTGTACAACAGGGTGGGAGAAGCCCAGGGACAGGTTCAGCTTGTCGCCTTGTGCTTGCGCCTTGTAACCCACGCCGACCAGGGACAGCTTCTTCTCGAAGCCCTTGGTGACGCCGGTAACCATGTTGTTGACCAGAGCGCGCAGCGTGCCGGACATGGCATTGGCTTCGCGGCTGTCGTTGGCCACGTCGAACGTCAGCGTGCCATTGTTGTTTTCGATCTTGACCAGGCCGTTCAGGCGCTGGGTCAGGGTGCCCAGCGGGCCCTTGACGGTGATCGCTTGTGCGGAGATGGCGACTTCGGCGCCAGCCGGCACAGCGATCGGCATTTTAGCTACTCGAGACATGTGTTACTCCTTAAGCCACGAAGCAGATGACTTCGCCACCGACACCGGTAGCGCGCGCTTTGCGGTCGGTCATGACGCCTTGCGGAGTCGACACGATGGCCACGCCCAGACCGTTCATGACGGTTGGAATCTCATCCTTGCCCTTGTAGACGCGCAGGCCCGGACGGGACACGCGCTCGAGGCGCTCGATGACAGGACGGCCCACATAATATTTCAAACCGATCTTCAGTTCCGTCTTGCCTTCGTTCGAAGACACGGCGAAATCTTCAATGTAACCCTCGTCCTTCAGGACGTTGGCAATCGCTACTTTGACTTTCGACGATGGCATGGCCACGGTCGTTTTTTGCACGCCCTGGGCGTTGCGAATGCGGGTCAGCATATCGGCGATAGGATCGCTCATACTCATTGCTTATTCTCCTATTACCAGCTGGCTTTAGTCATACCGGGAATCTCACCACGCATGGCGAATTCACGGAGTTTGATACGGCCCAGACCGAATTTACGGAAGGTGCCGCGTGGACGACCGGTCATGGCGCAGCGGTTGCGCTGGCGGGTCGGTGCGGAGTTACGTGGCAGGGCCTGCAGTTTCAGGCGCGCTTCGTAACGCTCTTCTTCCGACTTGGACTGGTCATCGATGATGGCCTTCAGAGCAGCGCGCTTGGCGGCGAACTTCTCCACCAGGTCAGCACGCTTCTGTTCACGGTTAATCAGTGCGAGTTTTGCCATGATCGTTTTAGTTCCTGAACGGGAATTTGAATGCGGCGAGCAGAGCTTTCGCTTCGTCGTCGGTCTTGGCGGTCGTGGTGATCGAGATGTTCATGCCACGCAGCGCGTCGATCTTGTCGTACTCGATTTCCGGGAAGATGATCTGCTCTTTGACGCCGATGTTGTAGTTGCCACGGCCATCGAACGAACGGCCGGAGACGCCACGGAAGTCACGCACGCGCGGCAGTGCCACGGTGATGAAACGGTCCAGGAATTCGTACATACGGGCGCCGCGCAGGGTCACCATCGTACCGATCGGGTAGCCTTCGCGGATCTTGAAACCGGCGATAGCTTTACGAGCCTTCGTGATCACTGGCTTCTGGCCGGCGATCTTGGTCAGGTCGCCAACAGCGTGCTCGATGACCTTCTTGTCGGCCACGGCTTCCGAGAGACCCATGTTCAGGGTGATCTTGGTCAGGCGAGGCACTTCCATTACCGACTTGTAGCCGAATTTCTCGGTCAGCTCGGTAACGACCTTGTCTTTATACAGTTGTTGCAGACGGGCCATTTCTAATTACCCTTTCACTACTTCGCCGGAGGACTTGAAGACGCGGACTTTTTTGCCGTCCACATCTTTGAAGCCCACGCGATCGGCCTTGCCGGTCGCAGCGTTGAACAGAGCAACGTTGGACACGTGAATAGGCATGGTCTTGTCGACGATGCCACCAGTAACGCCAGTCATCGGGTTAGGCTTGACGGCTTTCTTAGCCACGTTCACGCCTTCCACCACGACGTGCTCAGCGTCTACACGCTGGGTCACTACGCCGCGTTTGCCCTTGTCCTTACCGGTCAGGACGACGACTTCGTCGTTTTTGCGAATCTTATCCATTACGACTCCTTACAGGACTTCCGGTGCCAGGGACACGATCTTCATGAACTTCTCAGTGCGCAGTTCACGCGTCACTGGGCCAAAGATACGGGTACCGATCGGTTCCAGCTTGGAGTTCAGGAGGACAGCAGCGTTGCCGTCGAACTTGACCAGGGAACCGTCCTGGCGACGCACACCCTTAGCGGTGCGCACAACCACGGCGTTATAAATTTCACCTTTTTTGACACGGCCGCGAGGCTGAGCCACCTTAACGGTGACCTTGATCACGTCGCCAATGCCAGCATAACGGCGCTTGGAACCGCCCAACACCTTGATGCACATAACTTCTTTCGCACCGGTGTTGTCGGCCACTTCGAGCCGGCTTTCAGTTTGAATCATAGTATTCTCTTTCCCAACTTAAGCCGAAGAATCCACACAATGCGGACCTCTCGGTCAGTCTTGGTCCCGCCAGAGACGCGTAGCGTCACTGTTTGGGTGCTTGACCTTCATACAGTACTGACCGCGAGGCGCGTCTGCGGAGAGACACTTAGCGGCGATACATGAACGAAGCCCGCAAGTATTACATATAACCTGCGGGCCTGCAAGAACTAATTGGAAACCGGTCCGTCGTATCGCTACGCCGGACCCGGGTTCTTCTTAGACGATTTGTGCAGCTTGCACTACACGCGTCACCGTCCACGCCTTCGTTTTGGAGATCGGACGACCTTCCGCGATCTCGACCGTGTCACCGGTCTTGACCTGGTTGGTCTCGTCGTGCGCGTGGTACTTGTTGCTGCGCACGATGATCTTGCCGTACAGAGGGTGCTTCACGTGACGCTCGATCAGTACAGTAACGGTCTTGTCCATCTTGTCGGACACCACTTTACCGATCAGCGTGCGCTTGAGCGACTGTTTCACTGGTTCGTTCATTTGGCTTCCTTCGTGTTCATTACCGTTTTGACGCGTGCGATATCGCGGCGGACCTTCTTCAGCTGCGACGTGTTCGTCAGCTGCTGGGTGGCGCTTTGCATACGCAGGCCGAACTGTGCCTTCAGCAGGTCGTTCAGCTCTTTCTGCAGACCGGCCTGGTCTTTGCCGCGGAGTTCAGATGCTTTCATATTTCACTCCAATTATTGGCCAACCTGGCGCACCACGAAGGTGGTAGCCAGCGGCAGTTTGGCAGCAGCCAGGCGGAACGCTTCGCGTGCCAGTTCTTCGGCCACGCCGTCCATTTCGTACAGGACCTTACCTGGCTGGATTTCAGCCACGTAGTATTCCGGGTTACCCTTACCGTTACCCATACGGACTTCGGCAGGCTTGTTCGAAATTGGCTTGTCCGGGAAGACGCGGATCCAGATACGGCCGCCACGCTTGATGTGACGGGTCATGGCACGACGCGCTGCCTCGATCTGGCGGGCGGTGATACGACCGCGCGCCACGGCCTTCAGACCGAATTCGCCGAACGACACGGCGGTGCCGCGCGTGTGCGAAATACCGGTGTTACGGCCTTTCTGCTCTTTACGATACTTTCTGCGTGCTGGTTGCAGCATGATTATTCTCCTGCTTTCTCAGCCGGCTTCGCAGCAGCGCGGCGAGCGGCTGGGGCGCCTGGTTTAGCGCCCGGACCTGGACGTGGACGGCCACCTGGTTTGCCATCGTCGCGGCGTGGGCCGCGCTTCTTCTCGTCAGGTGGGGTATCGATGACTGGTGCTTCGCCAGTGGCGGAGCGGTCACCCTTGTATACCCAGACCTTGACACCGATGATGCCGTAGGTGGTCGACGCTTCGGACGTGCCGTAGTCGATGTCCGCCTTCAGGGTGTGCAGAGGCACGCGGCCTTCGCGATACCATTCGGTACGGGCGATTTCGATACCGTTCAGACGGCCGGACGACATGATCTTGATGCCCAGGGCACCCAGACGCATGGCGTTCTGCATCGCGCGCTTCATGGCGCGGCGGAACATGATCCGCTTTTCCAGCTGCTGCGAGATCGAGTCGGCGATCAGCTGCGAATCGATTTCCGGCTTGCGGATTTCCTCGATATTGACGTGCACCGGCACGCCCATGATCTTGGTCAGGTCCGCCTTCAGCACTTCGATGTCTTCGCCCTTCTTGCCGATCACAACGCCCGGACGGGAGCTGTACACGGTGAAGCGTGCGTTCTTCGCAGGACGCTCGATGACGATGCGGCCGACGGAGGCGTTCTTCAGTTTCTTCTTCAGGTATGCGCGCGCCTTCAGGTCTTCGTTCAGCATTTGAGCGAAGTTGCCGTTGGTCGCGTACCAGCGGGAAGCCCAGTTACGGGTAACGGCCAGACGGAAGCCGGTTGGATGAATTTTCTGTCCCATCTTGGCTCCTTAGTTTCCGACCGTCAGGTAGACGTGGCAGGACTGTTTCGAGATACGATCGCCACGGCCCTTTGCACGCGCGGTGAAGCGCTTCAGGATCGGACCCTTTTCGACGTAGATCGTTTTCACGTACAGTTCGTCGATGTCGGCACCATCGTTGTGCTCGGCGTTCGCAATAGCGGACTCCAGCACTTTCTTCAGGATGGCGGCGCCTTTTTTCGGGCTGAACTGCAGGATGTTCAGCGCGGCGTCGACCTTCTTGCCACGGATCAGGTCAGCGACCAGACGGCCCTTCTGATCCGACAGGCGCACGCCTTTGAGGATAGCTTTGGTTTCCATTATTTCTTAGCCTTTTTGTCAGCAGCGTGGCCCTTGAACGTACGGGTCAGCGCGAACTCGCCGAGCTTGTGACCAACCATGTTCTCGGAGACGTACACGGGAACGTGCACCTTGCCGTTGTGGACGGCAATCGTCAGACCGATGAAGTCAGGCATGATCGTCGAACGACGGGACCAGGTTTTGATTGGCTTCTTGTCCTTGGTCGCTTGCGCGGCTTCGACCTTCTTCACCAGGTGGGCGTCGCAGAACGGCCCTTTTTTCAATGAACGAGTCATGGTTTATCCTTATTTCTTGCCGCGGCGCGAGACGATCATCGAAGAAGTGCGCTTGTTCGAACGCGTCTTCTTGCCCTTGGTCTGCTGGCCCCATGGCGATACTGGATGACGACCAGCTGCGGTACGGCCTTCACCACCACCGTGCGGGTGGTCGATCGGGTTCATCACGACACCGCGAACGGTCGGACGAACACCGCGCCAACGCATCGCACCGGCTTTACCGATCTTGCGCAGGTTGTGCTCGCCGTTGCCGACTTCGCCAACCGTGGCACGGCACTCGATGTGCACGCGACGCACTTCGCCGGAGCGCAGACGCACCTGAGCGTAAGTACCTTCACGGGCCATCAGCACGACGCCGGCGCCGGCGGTACGGGCCATCTGGGCACCTTTACCTGGCAGCATTTCGACGCAGTGCATCGTGGTGCCGACTGGGATGTTGCGGATCGGCAGGCAGTTACCGGCCTTGATCGGCGCTTCGGAACCGTTCATCAGCGTATCGCCGACGGACAGGCCTTTGGAAGCGATGATGTAAGCGCGTTCGCCGTCGGCGTAGCACAGCAGGGCGATGTGCGCCGTGCGGTTTGGATCGTATTCGATACGCTCCACTTTCGCCGGGATGCCATCCTTGTTGCGCTTGAAGTCGACCAGACGGTAGTGCTGCTTGTGACCACCACCGATGTGACGGGTGGTGATGTGGCCGTTGTTGTTACGGCCGGCGGTCTTCGATTTTTTCTCAACCAGGGCAGCGAACGGACGGCCTTTGAACAGGCCCTCGGTCACGACCTTCACCATGCCACGACGGCCTGGGGAGGTTGGCTTCATCTTAACGAGTGCCATTATTTAGCCTCCTCGGAGAAATTGATTTCCTGGCCAGGCTTCAGGCACACGAAAGCACGCTTGGTATGGTTGCGACGACCGACGAAACGACCCGAACGCTTCACTTTACCTTCGCGGTTTACGGTCTGCACCGATTCCACTTCAACCTTGAACAGCAGTTCAACGGCGGCCTTGATTTCTGGCTTGGTCGCGTCCATGGCAACACGGAACACGATCTGTTCGTTCTTTTCCGCGACCATGGTGGCCTTCTCGGAAATGACCGGCGCCAGCAGCACCTTCATCAGGCGCTCTTCGCTAATTTTTACGGCGCTCATGCCAGCAACTCCTCAATCTTGGCCAGTGCCGCTTTGGTAACCAGGACCTTCTTGTAGAAGACCAGCGACATTGGATCTGCGTGACGCGGTTCCACGACCAGCACGTTCGGCAGGTTGCGGGAAGCCAGCAGCAGGTTTTCTTCGATGTTGTCGGTGATGATCAGGACCGATTCCAGACCCATGCCGGTCAGCTTTTGCGACAGCAGCTTGGTTTTTGGCGCTTCGATCGACAGATCTTCGATCACGACCAGGCGTTCCTCGCGGGCCAGCTGGGACAGGATCGAGCACAGACCTGCGCGGTACATCTTCTTGTTCACTTTGTGGGTGAAGTTCTCGTCAGGCGAGTTCGGGAAGATGCGACCACCGCCGCGCCACAGTGGCGACGACGACATACCAGCACGAGCACGGCCGGTACCTTTTTGGCGCCATGGCTTCTTGGTCGTGTGGTGGACTTCTTCACGGTCTTTCTGCTTGCGGTTGCCGCTACGGGCGTTGGCAGCATAGGCGACCACGATCTGGTGGATCAGTGCTTCGTTGTAATCACGGCCGAAGACGGTGTCAGCGGCGGCAACGTTGGAGGCAGCTTGACCTTGCGCGTTCAAGAGCTTGAGTTCCATCGATTAAGCTCCCTTCTTAGCTTTGACTTTGACGGCTGGCGATACAACAACCTGGCCGTTTTTCGCGCCTGGTACTGCACCCTTCACCAGCAGCAGCTGGCGG
Organism: Pseudoduganella chitinolytica; assembly: GCF_029028125.1. Lineage (GTDB taxonomy): Bacteria > Pseudomonadota > Gammaproteobacteria > Burkholderiales > Burkholderiaceae_D > Rugamonas > Rugamonas chitinolytica. The sequence goes on along the minus strand of NZ_CP119083.1, from coordinate 5,456,270 downwards.
TCAGCGTCGATACGAGCGATTTCCAGGTTCTGGGTGGTGACGGTGACGTCGCCCAGGTGACCGGTCATGCGCTTGCCTGGGAAGACGCGGCCCGGATCCTGTGCCATACCGATGGAGCCTGGTACGTTGTGCGAACGGGAGTTACCGTGGGTAGCACGGCCGGATGCGAAGTTGTAACGCTTGATGGTACCGGCGTAGCCTTTACCGATCGAGACGCCCTGGACGTCGATCTTCTGACCGACTTCGAACAGGGAAGCGGCGATGACTTCGCCAGCTTTCAGCTCTGCTGCTTTAGCAGCGTCAACACGGAACTCTTTCAGCAGAGTACCGGCTTCGACACCAGCTTTGGCATAGTGACCCGCAGCGGCTTTGGTCACGCGGGAAGCGCGACGTTGACCGAATACGACCTGAACAGCGGAGTAACCATCCGTTTCAGGAGTTTTGATTTGCGCAATACGGTTGTTCGACACGTCCAGCACGGTGACAGGGATCGAATCCCCTTCGTCCGTGAAGATGCGCATCATACCAACCTTGCGACCGAGGAGGCCAAGGCTCATTTTTTCTCCATTCCCACCTACGATTGGGCAGGGCTAAGTTTAACTACATGGAACTACAAAAAAAGGTACAGACAAAAAAGTCGATTCCATACCGAAGCCGGCTAGTGTACTTCGCTTCGCCCCTTGACGCAACAAGTAATTACGAGGTATGGCAAGGTTTGCATGCTTCCAACACCGTCGGTGCCGTGGCGCCGGCCCGCCGGCCGAACGGGCTAGACTCGACCAGCCGCCAAGCGGGCGGCGACCGCCCCGCAGGGGCCAGGCAACCCTGATTTCGGCATCTTCATTGCCGGTGCCGTGGCGCGCGTTCGCCACAACAGGAGGCACCATGACCAGCATCTATCGCGCAACCGTCCTAGCAGCCGCCCTTGCGGTACCGCTTTGTGCCCACGCCGCACTGAGCGCCAGTACCACCCTCGGCAACGTGCAATGGCATGTGATCGACCTGACACCCGGCGATGGGCAGAGCGCCGGCTATGATCCGGTCGATGCACCGCATTACCGCCAGGTACGCACCGAGATCTTCTCCACCGCGCCCTTCTACCTCACCAGCGATATCCAGACCACCGGCGAGGACAGCATGGAACTGGACAGCGCGATCGCGTTCGGCACGGCAGCGGCCGGCGCGCATGCCGGGCCGGCCTTCCTGGACGGACGGGTCACCGCCTTGGGCGATCCGTCGCTGGGTCGGAACGGCTCGGTGAGCAGCAATATGTCAGGCGGCTTCGACTTTGTCCTGCGGCCCCATACGCGCCTGGAAATCAGCGGCCGCGCCAGTTGGGCCGACCTGCACCAGGGCAGCAACGGCACCGCTTCCATCCGGGCCGAATCCTATTTCCAGGCCGGCGAGCTGGCCGGCGACGACCCTGCGCCGCCGATCCACTTCCAGCTCAGGCGCGGCACCATGACAGGCTGGGCCGACTCTGCGGACTATCAGAACTTCACGCTGGTTTACCTGAACGATACGGACAGGGCACGGTCGACCAACTTCTATATGTCGCTCCATGCGAACGTCACCAATGCGGTGCCGGAGCCGGGGGCGATCGCCATGCTGCTGGTCGGCCTGGCTGGCGTTGCCGTCCGGCTGCGTCGCCGCGGCGCGGGCCGCGCTTCGCGCTGAGCGGCGCGCCACCCACGCTTACCGGGTCAGGGACTGATACAACAGGTTACTGACCCGCACTGACGGCCTGGCCGGATCGCCCAGCACCTTCTGCGGCTGGTGCTGCAGCATCAGCACGGCCACGAGCCGTTCCTGGCGGTCCACGGTAAACCAGGTCGACTGGGCGCCGGCCCAGCCGAACTGCCCCAGCGAGCCCAATCGGCCGCGGCGGGCCAGGTCCAGCACCACGGCGCCGCCCAGGCCGTAGCCTTCCGCGCCATACTGGTCCCACGTGGGCGGCGCCAGGTGCGACAGGTGGTTCTGCATCATCAGCTCCACGCTCTTGCGACCCAGCACCATGCGGCCGCCCAGGACGCCGCCGTCCAGCAGCATCTGGGCAAAGCGGGCGTAGTCCTCGGCCGTCGAATACAGGCCGATCGCGCCATTCAGGTAGGGCGTGATGCGTTGGCCATTCGCGGCCGGCGCCGGCGTCAGCTGGCCGTCGGCATTGGTGCTGGTGACGGCGGCCAGCCGGGCGCGCTGGTCCGGCGCCAGCACGAACCCCGTGTCGCGCATGCCCAGCGGCAGGAACACGCGCTTGTGCAGGAACGCATCCAGGCGCAGGCCGGAGATTGCCTCGATCACCCGGCCGGCGACGACGGCGCCGGTGTGGTCGTCACGAAAGCGCGTGCCCGGCTCGGCCGCCAGCGGCAGCGCCGCCAGCCGGCGAACGTACTCGTCCAGGTCGGGCGCCTGCTCGAGCGACGCGTCGGCGCCGAAGCCGGCCGTCTGCGCCAGCAGCTGGCGCACCGTCAGCACTTCACGGGGCGCCTTGCCATCGGCCAAGCGCAGCTCGCGCAATTCCGGGATATAGGCTGCCACCGGATCGTCCAGGTTCAGGCGGCCCTCCTCCATCAGCATCAGCACGGCGGCGGCCGTGACGGCCTTCGTCATCGCATCGATCCGGAAGATGGCGTTGCGGGCCAACGGCTCGCGTCGCTCGTGGTCACGGTGGCCCCAGGCGCGCCAGTCGACGACGCGGCCGTTGCGCAGGACGAGCGCTACCGCGCCCAGGTAGTCTCCGCGTCCCACCGTCGATGCGAGGTAGCGGTCCAGGCGCTCCAGCCGCTCCGGCGCGATACCTTGCGTCTGCGGCGCGGCCTCGGGCAACGGGGCGGCGCCGGCACCGCATACGGCGACAGCCAGCAGGAGCGAAAGGAGACATTTCATGAGCGTACGTCGGACAAAGTGGCAACGCCCCATTGTACTGCCGCCACGCGTGCGCCCGGCAGCCGTACGGGCCCGGTGCGATAATCGCCACATGACTTCCTACATGCTCCTGAAACTGCTGCACGTCCTCAGCTCCACGGTCCTGTTCGGTACCGGCATGGGCATCGCTTTCTTCAAATGGATCACGGACCGCAGCGGCGACGTGCGGGCCATCCGCATCGTGACGGAACGCACGGTCCTGGCCGATTACGTCTTCACGACGCCCGCCGTGATCGTCCAGCCGGTGACGGGTCTCGCCATGGTCTGGCTGGCGGGTTATCCGCTGACGAGCACATGGATTGTCTGGTCGATCGCCTTGTACCTGCTGGCGGGTGTGTGCTGGCTGCCGGTCGTGTGGCTGCAGATCCGGATGCGCGACCTGGCCCGAGTCGCGGATGCGGACGGCGGCGCCCTGCCCCCGCTGTACTGGCGTTACCAGCGGCTGTGGTTCGTGCTGGGCATTCCCGCATTCAGCGCGCTGGTCGTGATTTTCTGGCTGATGTTGAACAAGCCGGTGTGATGACGAGAGTCTGGCGCCAACATCGTCAGCAACTCAGCAACTCAGCAACTCAGCAATCTAAGATTCAGGGCATCGTGTCCGCTCGCAGCACTGGGATTGATTTCCGGGATGTCATGCAGTCTTCACCTTCAGTCATGAGAAAAGCGCACGTGACGCGAAAAAAAACCGGCCGCAAGGGCCGGTTGTCCTCCTACACATACGCCCGCTCAGAACGCGTAGCGCGCGCTGACGTTGAAATAACGTCCGAAGTTGTTGTGCAAGCCCTGGTTATAGCCGGCTAGCGCGACAAAGCTGGTGCTGATGCCTTGCGCTGGATCGTATGGCGCACGCTTGTCGAACAGGTTCTGGATATTCAGGTTCAGTGTCAGGTTCTTAATCCCGGTGTACGTGTAGCCCAGGCCCACCGTGATCCAGCGTGCGATCTTGCAATCCGGGTAGTAGTCTTCGTACAGCGGTACCGTACCATTCCGGTTTGGCTCGGCATCCGTCGGCTTGGCCGTACCATAGTGGCAGAAGGGCTGATCGTAAACCGTTTCGGCATTGACGTAGCGCTTCAGTGAGACGGCACCGACATAGTTGACGGAAGCATTGACCGCATGGTCGCCACGCGACCACGTGCTTGCGAGGTTGAACTTCAGCCGTGGCAGGTCGATGCCGCTGGACAGGTTCCAGTCGTAAATGCCGGCATTGCCACCGACCAGGTTGTGCTCGATGTCGCCCGGGTGCTGCGCCAGCGAATAGTGCGTCATGTACGTACCGTTCAGCTTGGTGCTCAGCCCGCCCCACTCGCCCAACTTGGTACGATGCCGGACTTCAAAGTCAATACCGCGCACTTCCGTCGAGCCCTGGTTCTCCCATGGCAGCCTCACCATCAGCAGCGGGCCGGTGTTCGGAATCGGCGTGCCGTTGGCATCAGTCACCCAGTTCGCAGGGTTCGGATCACGTACGACATTGCCCGGATTACGGTCTTCGTTCTTAATGGCCTCGAATGCTGAGCCCTGCACTACCTCACCTTCCTTGCGAATGCGGAAATACTCGACCAGGAGATCCAGGTTGCTGTTCGGGGAATAGATCGCGCCCAGCGAGAAGCTGCGTGACTTTTCCGGTACCAGGTCGGGATTTGCCCCCCCTGTGCCCGCCGCAGACTTCGCGCAGTCGACTTCCGTGGCGCCCGGTTTCGGCGTGCGCTCATCGGCCTCGCAGCGACGACGGTCGAACAGGTCGCGCAGGAAGACCTGCGATCCGCCCGGCGTGACCTGCACAAGAGCCGGGGCGCGGAAGCCCTTGGCATAGGTACCGCGGAACGCCAGACCATCAAATGCCGTCCACTTCACGCCCACCTTCGGCACGTAGTTGGTCTTGATTCCCGGATACTTGTCGGCGCGGCCCGCGAAGTCCATCTCCAGGTTCTTGAGGAGCGGCGTCCGCAATTCCACGAAAGCGGATTTGACGTCGCGTTCTCCATCGATGATGGAGTTGACCAGGCCGTAGATATCGCCGGCAGCCAGCGCAGGTGTCGGGTCCAGTTCGATCTTTTCGCGTCGCATCTCCACGCCAAGTGCCAGGCCCATCGCACCGCCAGGCAAGAGGCCGAATTCCGTGCTGGCTTTCGCATCCCATTGGAGGATCGATGCCCGCCCTGGATTGGTCACGTCCTGTGAAATTGTCGGATCGGCTGCCAACGCGGCCAGCGACGTGCCGGTATTCAGCTTGCGCAATGTCGGCAGGTACAGCCGATCGAAATAGGTGTCTTCCTTCTCCGACCGGTTCCACAGCACACCAGTGTCCCACGTCCAGCCGCGCAGTTCACCATTCGCGCCCACGAGCACGCGCGTGCTTTCGTTGATGACTTCATTCCCACCACGGAGGTTGGCGAACCGGTAGCCGACCGACGCGCGTGCATTCGGGAACGGATTGTCCGGATGGCCGATCTCGAGGATGGCCTGGAACGGGTCCGCTACGCCGGTGGCGGTGAAGTTGTTGACGGACGACTGCCCCAGCGTGATTGGCGTACCCGTGTAGAGGCGTTCGGAGCGTGAATATGCCACCTCGGCAAATGCACGCGTGGTTTCGCCCAGTTTCAGCACGCCACGACCCATCACTGTGCCGTCCTTGCCCTCACTTTGGGCTTCGAGGAACTGGTTGATATCGAAATTGCAGAAAGTACGGCCGACCCACACGCTGGTGGCCGGGAACCCCATCTGCGTCGTACCCACGAGTTGTTGCGAAGGATCGCATGAGAGGGTGGTCCGAAGTCGGTCCGCGGCATTGGCACGGTTCACGCCAAAGTTCTTGGTGCCCGGTGCACTCTCGCGGTAGAAGGTCGGGTATTGCGACACTTGGCTGCCATATGGCGTGGCGAAGCGGCCATTGAGCTGCTGATATTGGGCGAACGCGATGTCCTTGACGTCACGCAGGGCGGTCCGATCGCGCTTCGAGACGTCGGCGGTGAGGAAGAAGTTGTACCCGTTCGATTCGAGGTCGCCTTTACCCCAGGAAGCTGTCGCTCCTCTGCGCGCGAATTCGCCGTCGTCGTTGGCACTGGCGCGCGCACCGAATTCAAAGCCCTGGAAATTCGATTTCGTAATGAAATTGATGACGCCACCGATCGCGTCGGAACCATATACCGCCGAGGCACCATCTTTTAGGATTTCCACCCGTTCAAGTGCCGTGACAGGAATACTGTTCAGGTCGTACAACGTCGAATTGCCGTCGTTCGGGTCGGCGTACGCGGACGGGGTCATGCGTCGGCCATTCAGCAGGATCAAGGTCGACGTCGACGAAAGCCCGCGCAATGAAGCAGTCGCCACACCGCGCGAGAAGCCGCCGTCGGTCGTATCGTAATTACTGTCGCTGCCGATTGCGGGAACGAAGCGCATAAGCTCTTGCACTGTCTGGGCCCCGGTATCTTTGATGTCCTGCGCCGTCACGACCTGGACGGGTGACGTGCCTTCCTTGTCCACGCGCTTCAGGTTGGAACCGGTGATGTAGACGGTCTGGCTCGGCTGTGCCGGCGGCGTTTGCTGTGCCAGGACAGCCGGGGTGGTCAATGTCATTGCTACCGCAACAACACTTTTCTTCAAAGTTAACTGCATGCGTGTCGCTCCCGAATCTTGTGATTTATATGTCCGTTACATTTCGTAACGGGTATTGTCAATTTCTCACAACTCAGGTGCAGTTATCAAAAGGTTTTGCGTTTTAGCGGTTCTTTCGTCTGTTCATGTTGCGTATTTACGCCACTTGGTTTCTATTGTTCTGTTGTTGTCACCTACGACCATATTTTGTTTAGAAACTTTCGCTATGTCCATAGATGGATTGCGTATATGGATGAGCCAGCGATAGGTCCTGCAACAGCCGAGGCACACTCGACAGCAGGGGTAGCCGACCATAGCACCTTGTCCTGCCCTGCCGCAGTTCTGGTCGCACGGAGACGATCCCGGGTCATGCGTTGACAGATGCCGCTGTTGCACACGGCTGACGCCGGAGGCAGATCTTCACGCCTGTCGCACCAGCGCGAACCGGGCTACTTCCCAACCGTCCACTTTTCCTGGCTTTCGCGGCGAAACCCTTCCCTTTCACCAGTCAGGGCCGGATCGTCGCGTGCAAAAAAAAACCGGAGCCAGGGCTCTAATGCCGTTCAGTTAAGACTGAGCGGCATTTTTCTTTTTGGTGTTGTAAACAGTAGCTGAGGCTGTTAACCTGCGTCACCATGCTTGATGACGCGCTCCATTTCCTCGTACAAGCCCAGGAAGACCCGGACTGGGCCCGCCTGGGACGGCACTTGCCTTCCGAGTGGATCGAGCAAGCGGTTGTACACACTGGCAAAGCGAGCATTCGACGGCGCCGGCTGCCGGCCGAGCAGGTAGTGTGGCTCGTCGTCGCCTTGGCGCTGTACCGTCATCAGTCTATCAGTGAAGTGGTTGACGACCTGGACCTTGCGTTGCCGGACGTGCAGGCGCCTTTCGTAAGCAAAAGCGCGGTAGCGCAGGCACGGCAGCGTGTTGGCGCCGAACCACTGCGGGCATTATTCGAGATCTCAGCAAAGGCATGGTCGGAGCAGGATCGCAAGCAGTACCTGTTCAAGGGACTAAGTCTGTATGCGATGGACGGCACGACATTGAAGACGGCGGATACGCCGGAACAGCGCGACCATTTCGGCGAGCAGTCGTATGCCAGTGGCCGGATCGCCAGCTATCCGCAAGTGCGTGGTGTGACCTTGACTGCCGTGCCGACCCACCTGATACGCGATGCCAAGTTTGGCCCTTACGGCATCAACGAGATGCTGTACGCCAAGGAGCTGCTCGCATCGATTCCGGATGATTCGCTTACCGTCTTCGACAAAGGTTTTCTGTCAGCCGAGATTCTGTGCGGCCTGACCGTCGGAGGAACGAACAGGCACTTCATCATTCCAGCCAAGTCCAATACGAAATGGGAAGTCGTTGGCGGTACTGCCGACGATGCGATGATCGAAATGCGCGTATCGCCCCAGGCACGCAAGAAGTGCCCGGACTTGCCTGAGACTTGGCGCGCACGCGCCATTACGATCATCGACCAGAGCGCACGCAAACACGTATTGCTGACCTCACTATGCGACACCAAGCGCTACACGGCCAAAGACGTTGCGACTTGTTATACCCGGCGCTGGCAGATCGAAACGAGCTATCGCGAACTCAAGCAAACGATGATGGGCAGGGCGTTGACGCTGCGCAGCCGTACCGTCGAAGGCGTCTACCAGGAAATCTGGGGAACCTTGACTGCCTATAACCTGATCCGGCTGGAGATCGCCAAGGCCGCACTGGCGGTGAAGTGTGAGCCGACTGAGGTCAGTTTTATCCGTGCATTCCATGTCATCCAATACGAACTGCATTGGGCAGCAGTAACCCGCTCACATGGCAAGCTGCCCGCCTTGATGCAGCGCCTTCGCCAGCGTCTGCTCATGCTACTGAATGAAGAACGGCCCGGTCGAAAAATCGACCGGGCCGTGAAGGCCTTACCTCATCGCTACACTGTCCGCGTCCTGAAAAAAGACCTTAACTGAACGGCATTAGAGCCAGGGCTCCGGTTTTTCTCAGGCGAGACGGCAAACCGTCCCGCACGAATCGATTACTGCAGCTTGATTTCGACGTCCACGCCAGCTGGCAGGTCCAGCTTCATCAGGGCGTCAACGGTCTTGTCGGTTGGATCCACGATGTCCATCAGGCGCTGGTGCGTACGGATTTCGAACTGGTCGCGCGACGTCTTGTTCACGTGCGGGGAACGCAGCACGTCGTAACGCACGATACGGGTCGGCAGAGGAACCGGACCTTTGACCACGGCGCCGGTGCGCTTGGCGGTGTCAACGATTTCCAGAGCGGACTGGTCGATCAGTTTGTAGTCGAAAGCCTTCAGGCGGATGCGGATCTTTTGATTCGGGGTGGACATGCTAATTCCTTAAAAAGAACGAACCGGGCAAGAATGCGCCGGCAATGTGTAAGGTCATGCGAAACGGGTACTGCGCAGGGCTGCAAACAACGGTAAGGCCATCTACAACTGAGCGGGACCGGCATGATAGCACGGTCCCGCCCTGTACTGCTATCGCTTAATCGCCAAAGTGGCAATCAGCGACACCTTGGCATCGATTAGCCCAGGATCTTGGCAACAACGCCGGCGCCGACGGTACGGCCACCTTCGCGGATAGCGAAGCGCAGACCTTCTTCCATCGCGATCGGGTTGATCAGCTTGACGGTGATCGACACGTTATCGCCTGGCATGACCATTTCCTTGTCCGCTGGCAGTTCGATCGAACCGGTCACGTCCGTCGTACGGAAGTAGAACTGTGGACGGTAGTTGTTGAAGAACGGGGTGTGACGGCCGCCTTCGTCTTTCGACAGAACGTAGATCTCGCCCGTGAAGTGGTTGTGCGGCTTGATCGAGCCTGGCTTCGCCAGAACCTGACCACGCTGGACGTCTTCACGCTTGGTGCCGCGCAGCAGCAGACCGACGTTGTCGCCGGCTTGACCCTGGTCCAGCAGCTTGCGGAACATTTCCACGCCGGTGCAGGTGGTCTTGACGGTGTCGATGATGCCGACGATTTCGATCTCTTCGCCGACCTTGATGATGCCGCGCTCGACACGACCCGTGACCACGGTACCGCGGCCGGAGATCGAGAACACGTCTTCCACTGGCATCAGGAAGGCGCCGTCCACAGCGCGCTCAGGCGTTGGGATGTAGCTGTCCAGTGCGTCGGCCAGACGGATGATGCAGTCTTCGCCCATTTCGCCTGGCTGGCCTTCCAGCGCCATACGTGCCGAACCCTTGATGATTGGCAGGTCGTCGCCTGGGAATTCGTACTTCGACAGCAGCTCGCGCACTTCCATTTCCACCAGTTCCAGCAGCTCTGCGTCGTCGACCAGGTCGCACTTGTTCAGGAACACGATGATGTATGGAACGCCAACCTGACGGGCCAGCAGGATGTGCTCGCGGGTCTGTGGCATCGGGCCGTCGGCAGCGGAGCACACCAGGATCGCGCCGTCCATCTGGGCAGCACCGGTAATCATGTTCTTGATGTAGTCGGCGTGGCCTGGGCAGTCAACGTGCGCGTAGTGACGGGCAGCCGTTTCGTACTCGACGTGGGCGGTGTTGATCGTGATGCCGCGTGCTTTTTCTTCCGGTGCAGCGTCGATCTGGTCATAGGCTTTGGCTTCGCCGCCGAATTTCTTCGACAGGACGGTTGCGATTGCCGCGGTCAGGGTGGTCTTGCCGTGGTCGACGTGACCGATGGTGCCAACGTTCACGTGCGGTTTAGTCCGCTCGAACTTTTCTTTTGCCATTTTAATTCTTCCTTAGAACTATGATTTAAGGTTGTCCGGCCCGGGGGATTGCCCCGAACCGGCAAGGGGCCGGAGCCCCCTTGCTACATGCTGTTACTTGGCTTTCGCGGTGACGATAGCGTCGATCACGTGCTTCGGTGCTTCAGCGTAGTGCTTGAATTCCATCGTGTACGTTGCACGGCCTTGCGTCGCGGAACGCAGCGAGGTCGAGTAACCGAACATTTCCGACAGCGGGACTTCGGCCTTGATGATCTTGCCGCCGCCGCCCGGGATTTCGTCCATGCCCTGCACCATGCCGCGGCGGGACGACAGGTCGCCCATCACGTTACCGGCGTAGTCTTCCGGCGTTTCCACTTCCACGGCCATCATCGGCTCCAGGATGACTGGCGACGCTTTGCGGCAGCCTTCCTTGAAGGCCATCGAGCCGGCCATGCGGAACGCGTTTTCGTTCGAGTCGACGTCGTGGTACGAACCGAACGTCACGGTGACTTTCACGTCGACGACCGGGTAACCTGCCAGCACGCCGCTGTTCAGCGTCTCGCGCACACCCTTTTCAACCGCAGGGATGTATTCGCGAGGAATCACACCGCCCTTGATCGCGTCGATGAACTCGAAGCCCTTGCCTGGTTCCTGCGGCTCGATCGACAGCACGGCGTGGCCGTACTGACCGCGACCACCGGACTGCTTGACGAACTTGCCTTCGACATCGGTAACGGCCTTGCGGATCGTTTCGCGGTAAGCCACCTGTGGCTTGCCGACGGTCGCTTCCACGCCGAATTCGCGCTTCATGCGGTCGACGATAATTTCCAGGTGCAGCTCGCCCATACCACCGATGATGGTCTGGCCCGATTCTTCGTCGGTCTTGACGCGGAACGACGGATCTTCCTGTGCCAGGCGGTTCAGCGCCAGGCCCATTTTTTCCTGGTCGGACTTGGTCTTCGGCTCGACGGCCTGCTGGATCACCGGCTCAGGGAAGACCATGCGCTCCAGGATGATCATCGAGGTCGGGTCGCACAGCGTTTCGCCGGTCGTCACGTCCTTCAGGCCCACGGCAGCGGCGATGTCGCCAGCGCGCACTTCCTTGATCTCTTCACGCTGGTTGGCGTGCATCTGCAGAATACGGCCCAGGCGTTCCTTACGGTTCTTGACCGAGTTCAGAACGGTGTCGCCCGAATTCACGGTACCGGAGTACACGCGGAAGAACGCCAGCTGGCCGACGAACGGGTCGGTCATGATCTTGAACGCCAGCGCCGAGAATTTCTCGTCGTCGGCTGCCTTGCGGGTTGCCGGCTGTTCGTCTTCGTCCGTGCCGTTGACCGGTGGGATGTCCACTGGCGACGGCAGGTATTCGACGACAGCGTCCAGCATTGCCTGCACGCCCTTGTTCTTGAACGCGGTACCGCACATCATCGGCACGATCTCGGAAGCGATGGTGCGATCGCGCAGCGCTTTCTTGATCTCGGCTTCCGTCAGGTCGCCTTCTTCCAGGTACTTGTTCATCAGGTCTTCGTTCGCTTCAGCAGCGGCTTCGACCATCTTCTCGCGCCACTCGGCAGCGGAGTCAGCCAGTTCGGCCGGGATGTCAACGTAGTCGAACTTCATGCCCTGGGACGCGTCGTCCCAGATGATGGCCTTCATCTTGACCAGGTCGATCACGCCCTTGAAGTTGTCTTCGGCGCCGATCGGGATCTGGATCAGGACAGGGTTGGCCTTCAGGCGGGCACGCATCTGCTCGTAGACCTTGAAGAAGTTGGCACCGGTACGGTCCATCTTGTTCACGAAGGCCAGGCGAGGCACCTTGTACTTGTTGGCCTGACGCCACACGGTTTCCGACTGAGGCTGCACGCCACCCACTGCGCAGTAGACCATGCAAGCACCGTCCAGCACGCGCATCGAACGTTCGACTTCAATGGTGAAGTCGACGTGGCCCGGCGTGTCGATGATGTTGATGTGGTGCTCTGGGAAGTTGTTGGCCATGCCTTTCCAGAAGCAGGTGGTCGCCGCGGACGTAATCGTGATGCCGCGCTCTTGCTCCTGCTCCATCCAGTCCATGGTTGCTGCGCCGTCGTGGACTTCACCAATCTTGTGGTTCACGCCGGTGTAGAACAGCACGCGCTCGGTGGTGGTGGTCTTACCGGCGTCGATGTGAGCGGAGATACCGATGTTGCGGTAGCGCTCAATGGGGGTCTTGCGGGCCATAATTAATCCTAAATCTTTTAATGGACAAAACCGAGCAGCATTTTTTCAACCAAAAATGTGCCCGGCTTGAACAACAGATAAGGCCGGAAATTCCGGCCGGAATTTTTAGAAGCGGAAGTGCGAGAACGCCTTGTTCGCTTCTGCCATGCGGTGCACTTCGTCACGGCGCTTCATCGCGCCGCCGCGGCCTTCCGCAGCTTCCATCAGCTCACCGCCCAGGCGTTGTGGCATGGATTTTTCGCTGCGCTTGTTGGCGGCTTCACGCAGCCAGCGCATGGACAGGGCCAGGCGGCGTACTGGACGCACTTCAACCGGCACCTGGTAGTTGGCGCCACCGACGCGGCGGGACTTGACTTCCACCAGCGGCTTGGCGTTGTTGATCGCTGCGGCGAACACTTCCAGAGGGTCCTTGCCGGACTTCTGCTGGATATGGTCGAACGCACCGTAGATGATGTTTTCAGCGACGGACTTCTTGCCCGACAGCATCAGAACATTGACGAACTTGGCGACTTCGGTGTTGCCGAACTTTGGATCCGGCAGGATTTCGCGCTTGGGTACTTCACGACGACGTGGCATTTCTATTTCCTTCCTGTCTTCAGTTGAGTGCCTCAGGGCACTCGCGCAAGGCCATCATGACCTCACACTTACTCGGTCTCGCGACCGCCTCAACTCAATTAAATTGCAAGAATTACTTCTTGGCGGCTTTAGCGCGCTTCGCACCGTACTTCGAGCGAGCCTGCTTACGGTCTTTGACGCCCTGGGTATCCAGCGAGCCGCGAACCATGTGGTAACGCACACCTGGCAAGTCTTTCACACGACCGCCGCGCAGCAGCACGACACTGTGTTCCTGCAGGTTGTGGCCTTCACCGCCGATGTACGAAATGACTTCGAAACCGTTGGTCAGACGCACTTTGGCGACCTTACGCAGAGCCGAGTTAGGCTTCTTTGGAGTGGTGGTGTACACGCGGGTGCACACGCCACGCTTTTGCGGGCAATTTTCAAGTGCCGGCGATTTGCTCTTCACGACCAGTGCGGTACGTGGGTTGCGAATCAATTGATTGATGGTTGGCATCGTTCTAAATCCAACAAAATTACTGCTGTTGACATCCCGGGCGCGGCGGACCGCCCCGGGGGCTAAAACCTGATCTCATCCGCACCTCGCAGCGGGCCCCGGGTGGTGCAGGCAGCGCGTATACCATGTGCAGACTAAAATGAGAACTCGCGAGTATAAGCGTTGCCCATGGCCCAGTCAACCTGTTTGCAAACTAATTAGGCAAGGCAACGGTGACCCAAGGGCGAGCCCCCAGGGTGGGCGCGACCGTGTCGCCCCTCCAGCGGAAAAGCACTGATAATAGCGGGCAATTTCCCTGGCTATCTTGTATGCGACCGTTGCTGCGCCCCGCCCCCCTGTTCGTCCTGCTGAGCTACCTGGCCCTGTCCGCGGTGCCGTATATCCCCGTGCTGTTGGGCAAGCCCATGCCCGCCGGCTGGCCCGTGCTGGGCATCGAGATCGTTGCCTGGACAGCCGTGTGGGCGCTGTTCGGCCGGCCGGCCTGGTTCCACTGGCTCCTGATCCCCGCCTTCATGGCGCTGCCGACGGAGATCTACCTGCTCGTGTTCTACGGCCAGGGCATCTCCACGCATCACTTGGGTATCCTGGCGGAAACCAGCCCGATGGAGGCCATGGAGTTCCTGGGCAGTAAGGTCTGGTCGATGCTGTTCATCATGGCCCTGGTCGCCGTCTGGTGGGTGCTGGCCTTCCGCGCCGCACGCCAGAGCACGGACCTGTACTGGCAGGGGCCGTCGCGCTGGACGGCACTGGGCCTGCTGGCCGTATTTGGCGCGCTGGCCGCCTATGGCTGGGAATTCGGCACGGCGCGCACGCCCGCGCCATCCGCTTCCGCCGCGGCATCGGCGGACCGGGGCGTGCACCTGACGGGCCTGGCGCTGCCGCCCCTGCCCGGCTGGGCGCAACCGCCGGCCCGCTTCGACGCGTTCATCGATTCCTGGCCCTTCGGGCTGTTCGCACGCGGCGTCGACTTCTACCGCGAACGCCGCTACCTGGCCGCGCTGAACGAGACGAGCCGCAATTTCCGCTTCGGTGCCCGGCAGGCCAGCCCGGACGACACACCGGAGGTCGTCGTCATGGTGCTGGGCGAATCGTCCCGACGCGACCGCTGGAGCCTGTTCGGCTACCAGCGCGTCACCAACCCGTTGCTGGCGCAGGAGGCGAACCTGGTGCCGCTGAACGACGTGATCACGTCCGTCTCCGCCACCCGGCTGTCCGTGCCCGTCATCATCTCGCGCAAGCCGGCGCGCGAAAGCCTGGAGGACGGCTTCAACGAGAAGTCGTTCCTGACCGCCTACAAGGAAGCGGGGTTCCGGACCTGGTGGCTGTCCAACCAGATCTCGTTCGGCAAGTTCGACACGCCCGTCTCCGTGTTCGCGCGCGAGGCCGACGTGATCCAGTTCACCAACCTGGGCGGCTTCACCAACCGCTCCAACTACGACGAGGTGCTGTTCGCGCCGCTGCGGCAGGCGCTGGCGGACAAGGCGCCGAAGAAGCTGATCGTGCTGCACTCGCTGGGCAGCCACTGGAACTACAGCCAGCGCCACCCGAAGGCGTTCGACAAGTGGCAGCCATCGTTGTTCGGCGTGGACAAGCCCGTCTACACGGACCTGGCCATCAAGCCACAGCTGAACAACAGCTACGACAACTCGATCCTGTACAGCGACTGGTTCCTGGCGCAAGTGATCGGCCAGTTGAAGGCGGCCCAGCGCCCGGCCGCGCTGCTGTACGTGGCCGATCACGGCCAGACGCTGTACGACGGCAGCTGCAAGTTCGCCTTCCATGGCCACAACACGCAGCACGAATTCCGCGTCCCCGCCTTCATGTGGTATTCCGACCAGTACCGCGAGCGCTATCCGAGGAAAGTGAAGGAACTGCAGCGCCACCGCAAGGCCCGGCTGGCGACCGAAAACATCTTCCACACGCTGCTGGACGTGGCCGACATCCGCTACCCCGACGACCGGCTGGAATGGAGTTTCGTCAACGGCGCCTGGAAGAAGCACACCCGCTACGTCGACAGCTACGGCTGGACCGACTACGACAACGCCACCGTGCGCGGCGACTGCCGCGAGATCATCGCGAAGAAGCCGGCCCGCAAGCGTTAGGGCGCTTCCGGGATTGTCCCGGAATACCGAATAGCGAATCGGAGGCTGTCCCCGATTTGCGACGCGTGCCTACAGCCCAGCCCGTGTCCCACCGCGGGGTCAGTCACCGGAATGGGACACGAGCTCGGCCTTACAGCAAATTGGGGACAGCCTCCAATTCCCGAACATGACGCTCCCCGAAATTGGAGGCTGTCCCCAATTCTCGAAATTGGAGGCTGTCCCCAATTCAGTGTGGCTGGACTGACTACGACAACGCCACCGTGCGCGGCGGCTGCCGCGAGATCATCGCGAAGAAGCCGGGCCGCAAGCGCTAGGAGGCTTCCGGGACTGTCCTGGAATACCGAATAGCGAATCGGAGGCTGTCCCCGATTTGTGACGCGTGCCTACAGCCCAGCCCGTGTCCCACCACGGGGTCAGTCACCGGAATGGGACACGAGCTCGGCCTTCTTGGCAGCAGGCGACCCGTCCAGCACCGGAGGCGGGCCCGCGTCCTCCCCGCGCGCGTGGCGGCTCAGCCACTGGAACACCGTCACCGCATTGCGTTCGATGTCCGCTGTAAAACCGCTGTCGGCCAGCAGGCGGATGCCGTTGGTCTCGCGCAGCACGCCCGGGCGGACGGCGACGCCGTGCGCGCCTGCCTCCACGCAGAACGGCCGCAGCCGGTCGCGCAGCAGGGGCGCCAGCTCCAGGTTGTGCGACGACACCAGCACCAGGTGGTCGCGAGCCAGCTCGTGCAGCACCGCCGTCGCGGCCGACACCGATTCCAGGTGGTTGGTGCCGCGGAAAATCTCGTCGATGACGAACACGGCCGGGCCGCGCCGGGCCAGCGCCAGCAGTTCGCGTGCCCGGCGCAGCTCCGCCATATATAAGCTTTCGCCGCTGTCCATCGCGTCCTCGCTCTGCATGCTGGCGTACACCGGCAGCGCGGGCACGCGGGCCGACGCGGCGTAGCAGAACCCGAACGCGCGCGCCGCGACCAGGTTGATGCCGAGCGTACGCAGCAGCGTACTCTTGCCGACACCGTTCTGGCCGGAGACGAACGCACCGGCCCATCGACCAGCGCGAAGTCCACCGGGGCCGGCCGGGCCAGCAGCGGATGGACGACGGCGCGCAGGCCCACGGCCCGGCCATCGGACGACTGCGCCCAGCAGAACGGCGTGGCCTGCAAATGCCGCGCCAGCGCGCAGTCGGCTTCCAGCTCCGCCACCAGGCGATAGCTGGAGCGCAGGAACGCCAGGTGCCGCACCACGGCCGCGCGCGAGGCGAAATAGCGCTTGACGTTGGCCTGCAGCAGCCAGTCGCGGTATTCGCGCTGGCCGGGAATGCTGTCCGCGATCGAGAGCGCGAACAGGCGGCGCAGCTTGCCCGCCTGGACCGCCGCCGGTACGAACGGCGCCAGCACGCCGCTGGTGTCGGCCAGGCTGCCCAGCGCCTGGTGCACGTCCAGCAGCGAGCGCAGCGGCAGCAGCACGCTGTCCCACTCTTGCGTGCGCTCGTGCCAGGCGGCTTGCAGCGCCACCAGCACGAACGTCAGCGCCACCGCCGCCACCCAGCCCAGCGGAATGAAAAATGCAAGCGCCACGCTGGCCAGCCAGGCGACCGGCAGCAGCGACAGCCAGCGCGCCCAGCCCGGTGCGGGCGCCAGCGGCGCGCCAAACAGCGCCGGCACGACGTCGGCCTCGGCGCGGCGCAGCGGCCGGCACGCCTGCACCGCCTGCGCCAGCAGGTCCGGCGCGGCCAGCAGCGCGCGCACCCGCTCGGGCGCGGCCGGCGTGACGCCATGCAGGCGCCGGTGCAGCGCCTGGCGGCCGCACAGGCTGGTGCCCGTGCCCAGCCGGTCCGCATACTCGTCCAGCAGCATGTCGCGCGCCGTCTGCGCATCCATGCCCTGCTCGTCCGGCGCTGCCGTCAGCGTGTGGTATTGGCCGACGGTGGCCCGGCTGAACGGATGGTCCGCGACGCTGTCGTCGGTGCCGGTGAGGAGCGTAAGCCAGCCCATGGTTGTCCTTGTCGATTAACGCCTGGCAATATGCAGTACGCTTGCCAATAAATCAAGGCGCGGACGGCGCGGACACGGCGGACAGCCTCGGACAGCGGACACGCAGTAAACAATCCTCATCGGATCAATGACTTAGCCGATGGCACGCTTCCTGCAATGCCTGCGCTATCGAACCACTTATCCTTTTTGCCATGATCCGCGACACTTCTCACCAGGACACCGTCATCGCCGCGCCGCGCGGCCAGGCCCTGCGCCGGCGCCTGTTGCTGGCCGCTGGCGCCGTCGCCGTGGCGGCCGCCTTCGCCGCCGCGTTCGGCAGCTGGCGCGGCAGCGAGCATGCCGTCAGCGCCAGCCGGCTGCGCATCGCCGACGTGACGCGCGGCACGCTGATCCGCGATGCCGCCGTCAACGGCCGGATCGTCGCCGCGATCAGCCCCACGCTGTATTCGACGGCGCCGTCGTCGACCGTCACGCTGAAGGTGCGCGCCGGTGACACGGTCAAGCAGGGCGACGTGCTGGCCGTGCTGGAATCGCCCGACCTGACCGACGAACTGAAAAAGGAACAATCGAGCTACCAGGAACTGGCCGCCGAGGTGGCACGCCAGCGCATCCTGGCCCGCAAGCAGAAGCTGCTGGCGCAGCGCGACGCCGACACGGCCGAGATCGAGCGCCTGTCCGCCCAGCGCACGCTGGAGCGCTACGATGGCGTCGCCAACGAAGGCGTCGTCGCCAAGATCGACTACCAGAAGGCCAAGGACGCGCTGCGCGCCGCCGAGATCCGCGCGCGCCACGCGGGCCAGGCGTCGAACCTGGAGCAGGACGACGTGGAACTGGCGCTGAAGACCAAGACGGCGCAGCTGGAGCGGCAGAAGCTGACGCTGGCGAACGCCCAGCGCCGCGTCGACGAACTGACGGTGCGCGCACCCGTGAACGGTTTCATCGGCACGCTCAACGTCGCCAACCGCAGCGTGGTGCAGGCCAACACGCCGCTGATGACGCTCGTCGACCTGTCGGCCCTGGAAGTGGAGCTGGAAGTGCCCGAGACGTACGTCAACGACCTGGGCCTCGGCATGCGCGCCGAGATCACCGTCAACGGCGCCACCGCCACCGGCAAGCTGTCCGCACTGTCGCCGGAAGTCGTCAAGAACCAGGTGCTGGCGCGCGTGCGCTTCGACGGCCGCCAGCCCGATGGCCTGCGCCAGAGCCAGCGCGTGCAGGCGCGCCTGCTGATCGACGAGAAGCCCGGCGTGTTGCTGCTGCCGCGCGGACCGTTCGTCGAATCGGAGGGCGGCCGCTACGCCTACGTCGTGCAGGACGGCGTGGCCGTGCGCACGCCCGTGCGCCTGGGCGCCACCAGCGTCAATGCCGTCGAAATCGCCGGCGGCCTGAAACAAGGCGACAAGGTTGTCGTCGCCGGCACCGAAACGTTCGAGAACGCCGCGCGCGTCTCCATCAACCGCTGAATCCATCCATTCCCAGATCCCGAGGCCACCATGCTGCGCATGCAAAACCTGAGCAAAGTCTATCGCACCCACATGATCGAGACGCACGCGCTGCGCGGCTTCGAGATCCACGTGAGGCAGGGCGAATTCGTCACCGTGACGGGGCCCTCCGGCTCCGGCAAGACGAGCTTCCTGAACATCGCCGGCCTGCTCGAGGAGTTCACGGAAGGCGAATACATCCTGGACGGCGTCAATGTCCGCGGGATGGACGACAACGCGCGCTCGCGCCTTCGCAACGAAAAGCTGGGCTTCATCTTCCAGGGCTTCAACCTGATCCCGGACCTGTCCTTGTTCGACAATGTCGACGTGCCGCTGCGCTATCGCGGCTTCAACGCGGCCGAACGGCGCGAGCGCATCGAGGACGCGCTGGCGAAAGTGGGCCTGGCCTCGCGCATGAAGCACTTCCCCGCCGAGCTGTCCGGCGGCCAGCAGCAGCGCGTGGCGATCGCGCGTGCGCTGGCCGGTTCGCCCAAGCTGCTGCTGGCCGACGAACCGACCGGCAACCTCGATACGCAGATGGCGCGCGGCGTGATGGAGCTGCTCGAAGAGATCAACGCGCAAGGCACGACGATCCTGATGGTCACGCACGATCCGGAACTGGCGGCGCGCTCGCAGCGCAACGTGCACATCATCGACGGCCAGGTCTCGGACCTGGTCAAGAAGTCGCCCACGCTGGTTGCGTAAGGAGCCGCCATGTTCGCCTATTACTTCAAGCTGGGACTGCGCAACCTGCGCCGCAACCCGGCGCTGACGGCGCTGATGGTGCTGACCTTGGCCGTCGGCGTGGCGGCCAGCGTCAGCACGCTGACGATCCTGCACGTCATGTCCGGCAATCCGATGCCGCACAAGAGCGAGCGCCTGCTGGTCCCCGTCTTCAACAACGGCCCGCTGGAGGGCTACTCGCCCGGCGACGAGCCGAACGACCACCAGGTGACCTACCGCGACGCCATGAACCTCTTGGCCAGCGGTCCGGGCGAGCGGCGCACCGCGATGATGGGCGTGGGCGGCTCGCTGCAGCCGGAGCGCAAGGACCTGGCGCCGTTTGCCGTGGCCGGCGGCGGACCCACGCGGGACTTCTTTGCAATGTTCGAGATCCCGTTCCTGTATGGCCAGGCCTGGAGCGCGGCCGACGACAAGGCCGGCGCCGACGTGATCGTGCTGACGCGGGCCCTGTCCGAAAAGCTGTACGGCGACGTCAACCCGGTGGGGCGGCGCGTGCGCTTCGAGGGCTTCGACTTCCTGATCACGGGCGTGATCGACACGTGGAATCCGGTGCCGCGCTTCCACCGCATCGTCGGCATGGGGGCGTTCGACCGCGAGGACGAACTCTTCGTGCCGCTGGCCAGCGCCGTGCGACATGAATGGAACAACTACGGCAACACCAACTGCACGGGCAACGCGGGGCCCGGCTACCAGGCCTTCATCGACAGCGAGTGCACATGGCTGCAGTTCTGGTTCGAGCTGCGGTCGGCCGGCGAGCGCCCCGCCCTGCAGGACTGGCTGGACGGCTATGCGGCCGAGCAGCGCAAGCTGGGGCGCATGCCGCGCAAGGCGCCCAACGACCTGTACAACCTGACCGAATGGATGGAGCACCTGAAGGTGGTCGGCAACGACAACAAGCTGTCGGCCTGGCTGGCCTTTGGCTTCCTCCTGCTGTGCCTCGTCAATACGGTCGGGCTGCTGCTGGCGAAGTTCTCCGTCCGCGCCGCCGAGGTGGGCGTGCGCCGTGCGCTGGGCGCGTCGCGCCGCGAGATCTTCCACCAATTCCTGACGGAGACGGCCGTGATCGGCCTGGCCGGCGGCGCGCTGGGACTGCTGCTGGCACTGGGCGCGCTGGCGCTGATCGCGCTGCAGTCCAAGCAGCTGGCGCTGGTGGCGCGGATGGACTGGACCATGCTGGCGGTGACGTTCCTGCTGGCGGTAGCCGCCGCCTTGCTGGCGGGCCTGCTGCCGACGTGGCGCGCCTGCCAGGTGACGCCGGCCCTGCAACTGAAATCGCAATAAACTCACCGGAGAGCGATCATGGAAATCCGTCCCATCCTGTCCGCGCTGTTGCGCAGCAAGACCGGCCCGATCCTCGTGGCCGTGCAGGTCGCGCTCAGTCTCGCGATCCTGGCCAACGCGCTGCATATCGTCAGCGAACGGCAAGCCGTGGCGGCGCGCCCGTCCGGCGTCGTCGCCGAGGAAGACATCTTCTACCTGCAGGTGAGCGAACTGAAAAACCAGCCCACGTTCAACGACATGGTGGCCAGCCAGGCGCGCCAGCGCGACGTGCTGCGCGCCGTCCCGGGCGTGCAGTCTGTAGCCCAGA